>RECA01000079.1 GCA_007692435.1 Thioalkalivibrio sp. | reverse complement strand
CGACCATGAAAGAAACGTAGGGCGGAAGAGGGCGAAGCCCGTCATCCGCCATCCGCCATCCGCCATCCGCCATCCGCCATCCGGCGCCAGGGTAACCGCGTGCTCCAGGACATTGCGATCGCCGCATGGCGGATGACGCTACGCTCTTCCGCCCTACCGGTTCCCGAGGCGCACGCCGTGTTCATTCCGCGGGTGAAAGCGGGAGCAAGCTCCCGCACTCCATAGCGAACGGAGCGGCGTCCCTTCAGAAGCGGAACTCGACGCCCAGCCCTGCCGCCGCGGTCTCGTAGCGCTCGGGATCCTCCTCGCCCCGAGGCCAGAAATACCCGCCGATCAGCTCCCCGATGATCCAGTCGCGATAGAGCGGGCGGCTGTAGATCGCGCGCAGGCCATATTCCTTTACCAGCACCGCGCCGTCCGTGTCGCCCTTCCCGAGGAGCTCGAAGGAGAGCTCATGGTCGCGCCCGAAGGTCCGGTACAGCCCGAGGCTCGTCGACCATTCGACGCCGTCGGTCTCCGTTCCGATGGTCGCTGAGTTGCGCCAGCGGAACGCCGTATCCGGACCCAGTGCCAGCGCGTAGTTGAGTCCGGTGGTGGTGCCCAGCCCATCCGCAACCGCGATAAACAGGGTCTGGCGGTAGTCGATGTTCGAGTCGTCCGTCACCCACCAGGTCTTGCGGTAGCGGGCCTGCGCATAGAGCTTGTAACCACCGCGGACCCCCAGCCTCACGTCCAGGTTCTCGCGCAGCAAGCGTCCGATGCCCACGAAGAAGGTCTGATCCTCGTCCCTGCTCTCCGGCAGCAGCGACTGCTCCCGGCGGAAGGCCTCGTCCTCGTCCCGGATCAGCTCCCGCTCGTTGTCGCGGCCAATGAAGAGGTAACCCCACTCGCTGACGTTCGGCATGTGGACCTGGAGCCGGTAGCGAAAGTCCGTATCGAGGCCGTCGTCCTCGCGGTAGAGCGCGCGCGTGCGCAGCGTGCCCGACACGCGTCCGTGCTCCTCGAAGGGCCTTTCGCCGAACCAGCTGTCCACGTTGGTCACCAGCCAGTAGGCGCTTTCGTGCAGGCCCTCACGAGTGACCTCCAGCACAGGGATCTCCACCTCCTCGTCCGTTTCGGCGTCCCCCTCGGCGTTGACGTCTTCCGCGAGGGCCGGCGCCGCAAGGAGGCAGGATCCGAGCACGACCAGGGAAGCGCTGAATAAGGTCATCCGGGCCTTCTCAGCGCACATCTTGCGTGGCGGGGGCACCGTGCCCGGCCGCATCCGGCGGTCCGGGAAGCAAGGCTTCCAGCAGTTGCAGGGTATGTGCGGTGGCGCCCCTGTTGGCGCCGATCACCTCTCGCGCCCTCGCGGCCTGCACACGGCCCGCCGCGGGGTCTCCGAGGAGCCGCTCCAGCGCCCGCAGCAGCCCGTCCGCGTCCGCGACCTGGAGCAGGGCGCCGGCATCGCGGAGCCGGGCGACCATGTCCGCGAAGTTGCGGGTGTCGGGCCCGATCACGACCGGGCATCCGGCCGCGATCGGCTCGAGCGGGTTCTGGCCGCCCAGGGCAGCGAGACTGCCGCCGACGAATGCGGCATCGGCCAGGGCATAGAGCGAGGCGAGCTCTCCGAGCGTGTCCAGCACGATCACGTCGGCAGAGGTGCCGGCGCTGTCGATCGCCGAGCGCGCGATCACGCTGAACCCGGCCGACCGGGCCAGCGCGATGACCTCGGAACTTCGTGCGGGATGACGTGGGGCGAGCAGCAACTGGATCCCGGTGCCACCGCGGGCCGCCTGCAGCCGGCGGTGGACATCCAGCGCCAGCGCCTCCTCGCCGGGGTGTGTGGAGCCGGCCAGCCAGAGCTGTGCAGCGGCGAACCGGCCGCGGTCCAGCCCGGGTTCGGGCGGCGCTGCCGGCAGATCGAACTTCAGGTTGCCGGTGACCTCGACCCGTGCCGCGCCAAGATGACGGAACTCGCGGGCATCGCCCGGACCCTGGGCCGCGACCCAGGTGAGGGTGCGGAGCAGGGGCCCGTAGAGCAGGCGGAACCGGCGGTAGGTCGCGCGCAGTGCCGGGCCGAGGCGTGCATTGACCAGCACGGCCGGAAGGCCCGCGAGGCGTGCCTGGCGGATCAGGTTGGGCCACAGCTCCGTCTCGATCAGCACCAGCGCTCGGGGGCGGGCCCTGCGGATGAAGCGGCGCATCAGGGCGGGGGAATCCAGCGGCAGGTAGCGGACCTCGACCGGCAGGCCGGCCACGCGCATCCGCTCCGCCTCCGCGCGGCCCGCAGGCGTGACGGTGGTGAGCAGCACGTTCAGGGTGGGGCGGGCGGCGGCCAGGGCGCGCACCAGGGTCCCGGCGACGCGCATCTCGCCGAGCGAGACCGCGTGGATCCAGAGGTCGGGGCGTCGTGACGGGGGTGCCCCGGACGCCAGGCGTTCGCCGAGGTGCCGCCGGTAGCCCGCCTCCCGGCGCGAACGCCATAGGAAGTGCAGGATCGCCACCGGGATCAGCAGGTGGATCGCGAGGTTGTAGCCCAGGCGTGCCAGCGCCGGCCGCCACTGCCGGTCGACCATTCAGCGGGCTCCACCGCGCGCGGCCCGTACCTCGAAGCTGGCCCTGATGCTCACGGGGATGGTGCGCATCCGCTCCCGGGATGGCCGCGCCCTCGTGTTCGCGCCGTCTTTCAGGGCTGCGCTGACATCTTCCGGGCTCATGACTGCACCCATCTGGATCGAGGGATCGAGCTTAGCAAGAAACGGGGCCGACTGGCGCTTGGGCCGCGATCCCCGGCAGCCGGTGGCACCGGCGGGCCCGGTCCTGTTTTAGACTACCCGTTTTCCGCCAACGGAAAGGCAACGGTTCGGTGCGCCAAACAATCGGCCTGCCCGAGCACGGAGCTTGTGCACCGTATTGCGGGGCACGACGCCTCGGGGGCTCACGACAGATCGGGTCGAGGTCCTCCATTTCATGGACGGGAGCGCACTCCTCGCGCGCCCGGGGCGAAATCGTGACCGAGCCGGGCGGAGTATCCAGGGCCGGGGTGTGAAATGGAATGGAGGTTGCAGCGCAGGGGCCGTGATTACCTGATTTACGACGAGGCCCTGGAACGGGCGCCGGAGCCCTGGATGTTCGAACCCGGGAGCCTGAGGCAGCGCGGCTACTGCTCCGAAGAGGTCCAGGCGGGCCGCGGCCGGGTGCTTTTCTGCGATCCGCCGATCCCCGGTTCCGGCGGGCAGTGGGCGCTGCGGCATTACCTGCGCGGTGGCGCCGTCGCCCGGGTCCTCGGTGACCGCTATCTCTGGACCGGCCTGAAGAGGAGCCGGCCCTGGCGCGAGTTCATGCTAACCCGGACGATGCGCGACGAGGGCCTGCCCGTGCCGCGTCCCGTCGCCGCGCGGCTCAGGTGCAGCGGGCTCTACTGCCGTGCCGATCTGATCACGCAGCGCGTGCCCGACGCCCTTTCGCTGCACCAGCGCCTGCTTGAGGGATCGGTCGGCGCAGCCGACTGGCATCGTGTCGGGGCCACTATCCGCCGCTTCCACGACGCCGGCTACTGTCACGCGGACCTCAACAGCCGCAACATCCTGATCGACGCGTGTGACCGGGTCTGGCTGATCGACTGGGACCGCGGGTGCTGGCGTGCGCAGGGCGCCTGGACGCGGCGCAACCTCGACCGGCTGCGGCGGGACCTGGAGAAGCGACGGCGTCTGCACGACGAATGGCAGTATTCCGATCCGGACTTCGACCGCCTGCTGCAGGGCTACGCCGATCCCGATCCCGGTCCCCCGCCCACCGGTTCCGCTGCCTGAGCCGGGCCACGTCTCCGATGCGCCGGGCCGCCTGCCCTCCGCCCTTCGGTCCCGCCTCCGGCGGTTCCAGTCGCTCCCGGCGGATTTGTCCCCGTAAGGGGGTAATCGTCGGGGATGCCCTTGCGCCATGGGAGTTGGCGTGAAAGAACACGGCGGGCATGACCCATGGTTGGCCCTGCCGCCACCCCGGCTGGACGGTCGGGCGTTTCCTGTGCCCCGTTCGCCATGGAGTGCGGGAGCTTGCTCCCGCTTTCAGCCGCTTGAGCTCGCTTTCACCCGCTTGAGCTCGCTTCCGCGGCAGGAGGCGAGCCTCCTGCAGGGCAAAGCGGCGGCAAGCCACCGCACTCCACAGGCCTGCGCCTTCATCCTTCGGGATGGCCGCGTGCCATGAGTGTTAGCAAAGGTCATCGTGCCGCGGATTTGAACTTGACTCGGGAAAACGCTGACCGATCCGGGCTGTTCGGGCCGGCATTCAGCGCGCTTCATTTCCACTCAACGTGATCGTGAAAATGCAGCGGGTTGCCGCAGTGCGCGCAGTTGTAGCGATAGCCCCGTCGGGTCACCAGATAATGTCGTCGCGGGCCAAGCCGATGTGAACGGCATTTGCATTTATAAATATAAACACGGCTGCGGCGGCCGGTAAGGGGCGTGCGATGCGTGACTGCCGGGGGAAAGCCCAGTGCCGCCATGATTTCCTTCCACTCCGGTCCGTGCGGCCGCACGTGTTTCGGGCCGTGCCGCCGGTAGACGAGGGAGTGGGCCACCTCGTGGGCAATGGTTGCGGGAAAGTGTGCGTGCCAGTCCAGCAGAAAGGCCTCGGGATTGAAACGCAGCAACTCGATCCCGTCACGGACCCGCCATTGGCCGGCGGCACGCCCGCGCAGGTCCAGGCGGACCTCGGGCACTGGCGAGGACCCCATCCTGGAATAAAATCCGAAAGCCGCGGAACGGATCCCGTTCTGCTGGGTTTCAGTGAGGCTGGTTTGCATGCACGGATCCTTTTCGACGCAGACCTGTTGTTTATTCTTGCGGTTTTTATTATGTTACCGCCGGTAACTTTCAAGCCGAAAAGGCCCTGATCCTTTCGAACAGCAGACGAGGAGCATGAATGAGCGCCGTAACGAAAGATGTCACCGAACTGAGTTCCGAAGAGCTCTATGCACTGGCGCGTGAGCGCGAGCAGCAGGAGGCGGAGAGCCGGGAACACGAAATCAAGGAGAAGCGCGGTGAATTGAAGGCCCGGCGCAAGGAGCTGCTGGCCCACCACCGCAAGGAGCTGGCCGAAATCGACCGGCAGATCCAGGACATGGGCGGCGCGGTACCCCGCGCCCGCAGCACGCGCCGGCGCCGTGCCGGTGGAGAGACGATCAGCCAGAGACTGTGTGACATCGTTGCCACGCGTCCGGAGATGACCGTCAGCGAGATCCGTGAGGAGGCCGAATCCCTGGAGATCGAGACCCGGAACATCAGCCAGACCCTGGCCTACCTGAAGCGGCAGGGGCGGCTCAACTCACCCCGGCGCGGCGTGTACTCGAGCGTCTGAGGCGGGACCGCGCACGGCCGGCGGACTTCGCAGGGCACAGGGGGGCATTCCGGTCGGGATGCCCCTTCTGCATCAAGGGCCCGGATCACCGGCCAACCGGCGCAGCCGAGGCCGGCGCGTCCCGTTCCGACAACGCGAGCCGGTCCCGGTCGCAGCCGATCGCGCTGCGTCCCTCCAGCCAGCGCTGCAGCTCGCGTCCGGCGACCTCGTGGCGCCAGCCGCGCGCGAGGCGGGCATCGCCGTCTCCGCGCATCAGCGCAACGATGTCCCGGCGCCCGCCGATGGCCTCGGGGCCGATTCGCTGCTGACGTGCAAGATCGCGCAGCAGGGCCGCCGCGACGTCGGCAACCACCTCCTCCGTCTCCGTCAGGGGCTTCGCCCGGGTCGCCAGCACCGGCCACTCCTCCCGCGGCATCGCGACCCCGCGCTCGACCGCCATCAGCAGCTGCCGCGCCCGTTCGGTTCCAATGCCCTTCGGAAACCCTCGCAGTTCCTGCAGTGCGTCCAGATCGGCGGGCCGGACCCGTGCAATCAGCAGCAGCAGATCATCACCGAGGATCCAGCGGCGCGGCCGGTCGAGCCTGCGCGCCTCATCCTCGCGCCACGCCGCAAGTTCGCGCAGCACCGCCAGCTCGCGCGGCTTCAGCCGCTTGTGTCCGCTGACGCGCCGCCAGGCAACCTCGGGTCGGGGCTGATAGAGTTCGGGCCGCGTGATGGCCTCCATCTCGGGGGCGATCCATGCCGTGCGCCCGAACGCCTCCAATTCCTTCTGCAGGTGCTGGTATACCAGCACGAGGTGGCGCACATCGTCCCGCGCATAGGAGAGCTGTTCCGCCCTCAGCGGGCGACGTGACCAGTCGGTCCGGGACTGGGTCTTGTCGAGCTCGATCCCCAGCACGGCCTGCACGAGGTTCGCGTAGCCGACCTGCTCTCCGTAGCCCAGCAGGCTGGCGGCTATCTGCGTGTCGAACACGGGGGCCGGCACGTCACCGGTCACCAGGTAGAGGACCTCGAGATCCTGGCTGGCCGAGTGGAAGACCTTCAGCACATCCGGGTCCTGCAGCAGACCGCACAGCGGTCCGAGATCCGGCAGCGCCTGGGGGTCGACACAGGCAATGTGATCCGGCGTTGCGACCTGGATCAGGCACAGCTGCGGAAAATAGGTCTTCTCCCGCATGAACTCCGTGTCCATGGCCACCCAGGCGCTGTCGGCGAGGGCGCCGGCCAGATCCTGCAGTTGCGCTGTGGTCTCGACCAGCCCGTGATCACGCATCGGCGTCGCCGGTGGTCCGCGAACCCGTGAACGACTGCAGCTGTTCCGGCGTGGCCTCCTTCTGGTGGAGACGCTTCCACTGCGCGTAGGGCATCCCGTAGATGATCTCGCGCGCCTGGTCGAGATCCACTTCCGTGCCGTGGTTCTCGGCCGCGGCGACGTACCACTTGGCCAGGCAGTTGCGGCAGAACCCGGCGAGGTTCATCAGGTCGATGTTCTGCACGTCCTTGCGCTCGTCCAGATGTTGCAGCAGCCGCCGGAAGACCTCGGCCTCGATTCGTGTTGTGGTCGTTTCTTGCATGTCAGCAGCCCGTTGATCGGTTGGAGATTGCAGGCGGTCCCGGCCGGCGCTTCTCGTGGCCGGGGGTGACGTGACGCACGGGCCGGCCGTGCGCAGGCACCCGATTCTGTCACAGGCCGTCAGGTCAGGTGCAAGAGCCAGCGCCTGCGTGCGTCTCGCAGGATGTGGTAGACCACCGGCCAGAGCAGGGCGCTGGTGATCACCGGGCTCCAGTACCAGATGCTGCCAGGCGGCAGTCCGATCGCCCCCTGGATCCAGATCTGAAGCAGGCGCGTGATGGCCACCAGGGATGCCACCACCACCGCCTGCTGCCAGACCGGGAAGACCCGCATGCGGGGGTAGATCTGCAGCACCACGAACATGGCCAGTGCCAGCATCAGCGCGTTCTGGCCCAGCAGGTGCTGGTGCAGCACGTCGAGGAAGAGACCGGTGACGAAGGCGACCAGGATGCCCACCCGGCGCGGAAACGCCATGCCCCAGTACACCAGCACCAGCAGCACCCAGTCGGGACGCAGTGGGGCGATCGCGTCCGGCAGTGGCACGATGGCCAGTGCCAGTGCGGCCAGCAGGGACAGCAGCACCGGCAACGGCACAGCCAGCACCGGGTTCATTCGTCTGCGTCCGTCTCCGCACCGCTCTTGGGCGGGTCGGTCCACAGCAGCAGGACCTCGCGCGAGCGGTCCAGCGCGGCCAGGGGCTCGGCCGCGATGGCGAGAAAGGACTGGCCGGGCTGGTGCTCAACCGACACGATGCGCGCGACCGGGTAGTCTGCCGGAAAGCGTTGGCCCAGGCCCGAGGTCAGCAGCAGGTCGCCCTCCTCGATGTCCTCCTGCGGCGGGACGTGGCGCAGATCCAGGCGCCGTGGATTGCCGGATCCGACGGCCAGCGCGCGCAACCCGGTGCGCTCCACGATCACCGGCAGGGCGTGGCCCGGGTCCGAGATCAGCAGCGCGGTGGAGCTGGCCCAGTGCGGTGTCAGGATCTGTCCGATCACGCCGTCGGCATTGATCAGCGGCTGTCCGGCGTACGCGCCATCGGCCCTGCCCTTGTTGATCACGATCTGCTGGCGGAAGGGGTCCAGGTCCACCGCGAGAAGCTTGGCGATCTGGACCCGCTCGGTGGCCTGCGCGGAGGTATGCAGCAGTGCGCGCAGCCGATCGTTCTCCGCCTGCAGGGCATCGAAGCGCAGCTGGCGTGCGCGCAGCTCCATCAGGTCCGAGCGCAGTAGCCGGTTCTCCAGCACGAGCTGCTCGTGGCGCGAGAAGGACTCGAGCATCCGGCTGCCGGCCCGGATCGGTGCGTCCACGGCCAGCTGAACGGGGTAGGCGATGGTGGCGAAGACGCTGCGCAGGGTCTGCAGCTGGTTGAACCGGTGGTCGAGCGCCATCAGCGCCAGGGCGATCACGAGAACGGCCAGAAGCCGCAGGATCGGCGATGCCCCGAGGCTGAACAGCGGTTTTTCGATGACACGTCCTCCGGCCGGCGGGAACGGCTACTCGCTGGTCAGGAAGTCGACGCGTTTCTCGTCGAGCATCTCCAGCACACGCCCGCCGCCGCGCGCCACGCAGGTCAGCGGATCTTCGGATATCACCACCGGGATGCCGGTCTCCTCCATGATCAGGCGGTCGATCTGCTGCAGCAGGGCCCCGCCGCCCGTCAGCACGATGCCGCGCTCGGCCACGTCCGCGCCGAGCTCGGGCGGCGTCTGCTCCAGGGCGGTGCGCACTGCGGACACGATGCCGTGGAGGGGATCCTGCAGTGCCTCCAGGATCTCGTTGCTGTTCAGGGTGAAGGAACGCGGCACGCCCTCGGCGAGGTTGCGGCCCTTCACCTCGATCTCCAGGAGGTCCTTGCCGGGATAGGCCGAGCCGATCGCGTGCTTGATGCGTTCGGCGGTCGCCTCGCCGATCAGCACGCCGTAGTTGCGGCGGACGTAGGACATGATCGCCTCGTCGAAGGTGTCGCCGCCGATGCGTACCGACTCGGAGTAGACGATGCCGTTCATCGACAGCACCGCGACCTCGGAGGTGCCGCCGCCGATGTCGAGCACCATCGACCCCACCGCCTCGTCCAGCGGAATGCCCGCGCCGATCGCCGCCGCCACCGGCTCCTGCAGGAGGTAGACCTTGCGTGCGCCGGCGCCGAAGGCGGACTCCCGGATCGCCCGCCGCTCGACCTGCGTGGCACCGCAGGGTACGCAGACCAGCACCCGGGGGCTGGGACGGAATACCCGCCGCTCGTGTACCTTCTTGATGAAGTGCTGGAGCATCTTCTCGGTGGTGGTGAAGTCGGCGATCACGCCGTCCTTCATCGGGCGGATGGTGGTCACGTTCTCCGGCGTGCGGCCCAGCATCTTCTTCGCCTCGGTGCCCACCGCCTCCAGCGAGCGCGGACCCCCGGGGCCGCGGTCCTGGCGGATGGCCACGACCGACGGTTCGTTCAGCACGATGCCCTGCCCGCGCATGTAGATCAGGGTGTTGGCAGTACCCAGGTCAATGGAGATGTCATTGGAAAACAGCCCCAGGAAGCGTTTGAACATGGTTCGACCTGATCCAAGTGGCGGACGGAAAAGACGCGGAACTCTAGCAAGGCCCCGCTGCTTTGGGCAAGGTGACCTTTGTGGTAACTTTGCGCTCCCGCGCACTATACGTTGAAGCGTCCGCCATGTCCCTGACCAGTGAAGAAGTCCGCCGGATCGCGCAGCTGGCACGGCTGGCCGTGGATGACCGCGAGGCCGAGGGCTTCGCGGCCGCCCTCAGCGACATCTTCGATTTCGTCGAGGCCCTCGACGGTGCCGACATCGAGGGTGTCGCACCCATGGCGCACCCGCTCGACGCGGAACAGCGGCTCCGCCCCGACCAGGTCACCGAGCCGGATCAGCGCGACCTCTTTCAGGGCATCGCGCCCGCGGTCGAGGGCGGCGTGTACCTCGTGCCACGCGTGATCGAATGACCGGCACCCCGGCCCAGCGACGGAATCTCCGGCCATGACACTCGACACCCTGACCGGCTGGGCGCGCCGCCTGCAGGCCCGCGAGATCAGCAGCCGCGAGTTGACCGAACTCTACCTCGGGCGGATCGAGCGGCTGGATTCCGGCATCAACAGCTTCGTGACCGTGACCCGGGACGAGGCGCTGGCCGCGGCCGACGCGGCGGACCAGCGGCTTGCGAAGGGTGAACGCGCGCCGCTGCTGGGGCTGCCGGTGGCCCAGAAGGACATCTTCTGCACGCGGGGGGTGCGCACCAGCTGCGGTTCGAGGATGCTCGATTCCTTCGTCGCCCCCTACGACGCGTCGGTCGTCGAGCGCATGAACGCCGCCGGTGCGGTGATGCTCGGCAAGACCAACATGGACGAGTTCGCGATGGGTTCGTCCAACGAGACCAGTCACTACGGACCGGTCCGCAACCCCTGGGATCCGGAGCGGGTCCCGGGCGGATCCTCCGGCGGTTCGGCCGCCGCGGTGGCCGCGCGCCTGGCGCCGGCGGCCACGGGAACCGATACCGGTGGCTCGATCCGGCAGCCGGCGGCCTTCTGCGGCGTCACCGGGCTGAAGCCGACCTACGGGCGCGTCTCCCGCTACGGGATGATCGCCTTCGCCTCCAGCCTGGACCAGGGCGGGCCGATGGCGGCCAGCGCGGAGGACTGTGCGCTGATGCTGAATGCGATGGCCGGATTCGACCCGCGGGATTCCACCAGCCTGCAACGTCCGGACGAGGACTTCACCGCCGGCCTCGACCGCGATCTCAAGGGCCTGCGCATTGGCCTGCCAAGGGAGTACTTCGGTGACGGGCTGCACCCGGAGGTGCGTCGCGCGGTGCAGGACGCACTGGCGGTGCTGCGCGAGCGCGGCGCGGAGCCGGTGGAGATCAGCCTGCCGAACAGCGGGCTTTCCGTCCCGGCCTATTACGTCGTGGCCCCCGCCGAGTGCTCGTCCAACCTCGCCCGCTATGACGGCGTGCGCTACGGGCACCGCTGCAGCGACCCGCGCGACCTGATGGATCTGTACACGCGCTCGCGCGCCGAGGGCTTCGGTGCCGAGGTCAAGCGGCGCATCATGATCGGGACCTACGTGCTGTCCGCGGGCTACTACGACGCCTACTACCTGAAGGCCCAGAAGGTCCGCCGGCTGATCGCGGAGGACTTCCGCCGGGCCTTCGGCGAGGTGGACGTGATCGCCGGTCCGACCAGCCCGGAGCTCCCGTTCCGGCTGGGCGAGAAGAGCGCGGACCCGGTCAGCATGTACCTCTCCGATATCTACACCATCGCGGCGAACCTTGCCGGTCTCCCCGGCCTGTCGATGCCGGCGGGCACGGTCGGCAGTCTGCCGGTCGGCCTGCAGCTGATCGGGAACTACTTCGACGAGGCCCGCCTGCTGAACGTCGCGCACCAGTTCCAGCAGGAAACGGGCTGGCATCAGCGCATGCCCGCGGCCTTCGCGTAGGGGCGGAAGAAGAATGGAATGGGAAACCGTGATCGGGCTGGAGATCCACACCCAGCTGAACACCGTGTCGAAGATCTTCTCGGGGGCCGCGACCGCCTACGGCGCGGAGCCGAACCGGCAGGCCTGTGCGGTCGATCTGGGCCTGCCCGGCGTGCTGCCGGTGCTGAACGAGGCGGTTGTGCGCAAGGCCGTGATGCTGGGGCTGGCCCTCGAGGCCGAGATCGCGCCGCGCTCCGTGTTCGCGCGCAAGAACTACTTCTACCCGGACCTCCCGAAGGGCTACCAGATCTCCCAGTACGAACTGCCGATCGTCGCGCGCGGCCACCTGGATATCGAGCTCGAAGACGGCGGCCGCAAGCGCATCGGCGTCACCCGGGCACACCTCGAGGAGGATGCCGGCAAGAGCGTGCACGAGGGCTTCGGCACGATGACGGGCATCGACCTCAACCGTGCCGGGACGCCGCTGGTCGAGATCGTCTCCGAACCGGAGCTGCGTTCGGCCCGGGAGGCGGTGGCCTACATGAAGAAGCTGCACGCGCTGGTGCGTTACCTCGACATCTGTGACGGGAACATGCAGGAGGGCAGTTTCCGCTGCGACGCGAATGTGTCGATCCGGCCCGTGGGGCAGACGTCCTTCGGCACCCGCACCGAGATCAAGAACCTGAACTCCTTCCGCTTCGTCGAACGCGCGATCAACTTCGAGGTGGCGCGCCAGATCGACCTGATCGAGTCGGGCGGTTCGGTGGTGCAGGAGACGCGCCTGTACGACCCGGACCGCGACGAGACCCGACCCATGCGTTCCAAGGAAGAGGCGAACGACTACCGCTACTTCCCGGATCCCGACCTGCTGCCGGTGGCGGTCCACGCGGAGGCCATCGAGGCGATTCGCGCGGAGATGCCGGAACTGCCGGACGCGAAGCGCGAGCGCTTTGCCCGCGACTACGCGCTGTCCGCCCGCGACGCCGGCGCGCTGACCGCCACGCGCGAACTGGCGGACTACTACGAGGCGCTGGTGGCGGCCGGCGGGACGCCGAAGCTCGCCGCCAACTGGCTGATGGGCGACTTCACCGCGGCGCTGAACCGCTCCGAGCTGGAGATGGCCCAGAGTCCGGTGGCGCCGGCGGCGCTGGCGCAGCTGCTCGCGCGGATCCAGGACGAGACCATCTCCGGCAAGATCGGGAAGGAGGTCTTCGACGCGATGTGGGCCGGCGAGGGTGACGCCGACGCGATCATCGCCGCGCGCGGTCTGAAACAGATCACCGACACCGGCGCGATCGACCGGATCATCGACGAGGTGATCGCGGCCAATCCCTCGCAGCTCGAGCAGTACCGCGCCGGCAAGGACAAGCTGCTCGGCTTCTTCGTCGGGCAGGTGATGAAGAAGACCCAGGGCAAGGCGAATCCGGCACAGGTCAACGAGCGGCTGCGGGCCCGGCTGCGCGGGGACTGAACGTCCGCGCCGGGGCCACGGTCCGAGGGGGCATGATGACGGAGCCCGACACCCTGCACCGCTTCCTGCTCGAGAACACCCCGGTCAGGGGCGAGTGGGTCCACCTCGATGCCTCCTGGCAGGCCCTGCTGCAGCGCCACCGTTATCCTCCCGCCGTGCACAGGCAGCTGGGCGAGGCCTATGCGGCCGTTGCGCTGATCGCGGCAACGCTGAAGTTCGACGGTTCCCTGATCCTGCAGGTCACCGGCTCCGGTCCGCTGCACATGCTGGTGGTGCAGGCGACCGGGAACCAGACCCTGCGCGGGCTTGCCCGCTATCGCGGAGAGGTCCCGGACGGCGATCTCGCCGCGATCTTCGGTGCCGATGCCCGGCTCCTGATCACGCTGGATCCGGGCGCGGGACGCGAACGCTATCAGGGCGTGGTCGCGCTGGAGGGTCCGTCGCTCGCGGCGGCGCTGGACGCCTACTTCGAACGCTCCGAACAGCTGCCCACGCGGGTCTGGCTCGCGGCCGGTCCGGACAGTGTGGCGGGCCTGCTGTTGCAGGGCATGCCGGGAGCCGATGGGGCACCCACGCCGCGCGATTCCGAGGACTGGACGCGCCTGACCCTGCTGAGCGACACCGTGTCCGGGGAGGAACTGCTCGGCCTGTCGGCGGAAGCCCTGCTCGGCCGGCTGTTCCACGAAGAACGGGTACGGCTGCTGACCGGGCACCGGGTGCACTTCTCCTGCCGCTGCTCGCGCGACAAGGTGGAGGAGATGCTCAAGGGGCTTGGTCCCGAGGAGGTGCGCGCGACGCTCGAGCAGGAGGGCGAGATCGCGGTGACCTGCGAGTTCTGCAACGCCCGCTATCGCCTCGACGCGGTGGATGCGGAGGCCCTGTTCGCGGCCGCCGAGCCGCAGCCGGAGGTGGGCTCCACCCGGCACTGAGGGCGCAGGGCCCGCCCTCGCCGCCGCGTCAGGGCCGGGCGGTCCCGCCGGGATCCGCCTGCGCGCAGACCGTGCAGCCGGGGTCGCGGGCCAGCGACAGGGTCCGAAAGCTCATCGTCAGCCCGTCGACCAGCAGCAGCCTCCCGGCCAGCGTCGGCAACCCGAGCAGGAGCTTCAGCGCCTCTGTGGCCTGCAGGCTGCCGATGACCCCGGGAAGGCTGGCCAGCACCCCCGATTCGCCACAGGTCTCACCCAGTTCCTCGCCGTCGCCGTAGAGGCAGTGGTAACAGGCCGACGATGGATCCCGGAAGTCGAAGGTGGCCACCTGCCCCTCGAAGCGGATCACCGCGCCGGAGACCAGCGGGACGCCGGTGGCCACGGCCGCGCGGTTGATCAGTGCCCGGCTGGCGAAGGTGTCGGTGCCGTCCAGGATCACGTCGGCTCCCGCGCAGAGTGCCTCCAGCTCCGCCGGGTCCAGCAGGCGGTCCAGCGTGCTCAGGCGGCACCCGGGGTTCAGACGGCGCAGACTGTCTGCGGCCGATTCGACCTTGAGCCGGCCGATGTCGTGCTGCCCGTGCAGCACCTGTCGCTGCAGATTGCTCAGATCCACGCGGTCGAAATCGACCAGGGTCAGGTGTCCGATTCCGGCCGCCGCGAGGTAGGCCGCGATCGGCGATCCCAGGCCGCCGAGGCCCATCACCACCGCATGGGCGGCCGCAAGGCGCTCCTGCCCCTCGGTGCCGACGTCTGGCAGCAGGATCTGGCGGCTGTAACGCAGCAGGAGTTCGTCGTTCACCCGGGGCTCCGCGTTGCCAAGTGCCCGCGCCGGGCCGGTCTCACCAGTACGAGCGCCAGTGCGAGGGCCGCTGGTCCCGGCAGCCGTGTTCGCTCTTCTGATAATGGCGCACGAAGATGCGCCGCGCGCAGTGCCCGAAGCAATTGGAACTGACCTGCATGTTGGCGCGGCTGGTGTCTTCGCAATAGCCGTAGTAGGCGCGGCGCAACCGGGTGAGGAGGCTGTTGTCGAGGTGAAACCCCAGTTCCTCCAGTGCGGACTCGATCTCGGAGAAGCTGACCTCGCGCAGGTCGTAGCTCACCAGCACCCGGTTCGGGCCGGCGACAGACACCTCGGAGACCATCGGCGAGTCGGCCAGCAGCAACGCGGCCGAGGGCGCCTGGTCCGCCTCGTGGCGCGGCCCGCGGAAGACGAATTCCCGTGTACGGATGGTCGAGTCCATGGCCTGTATGGTAGTTGGCGCCGCATCATTTGCCCAGTCGCCCGAACATCTCCAGGCGCGCCGCCGGACTTCAGGCCCCCGCGCGGCCCTCGGTGACGCGCTCCAGACCGGCCAGGTCGGCGTGGCTGGAGACCTCCCGGCAGCCGGCCTCGCGGAGCAGCGCGCGCACCGCGGATCCCTGGCCGGCGCCGTGTTCGAGCAGCAGCCAGCCCCCCGGTCTGAGACGGGAGTGCGACGCTGCCGCGATCGCACGCAGATCGGCCAGCCCGCCGTCCGCGGCCACCAGGGCACGGCGGGGCTCGAAACGCAGATCCCCGGTCGTGAGGTGCGGGTCGTCCGCCGCGACGTAGGGCGGGTTGCTGACGATCAGGTCGAAGAGGGGACGTGACGCAACCGCCTCCAGCCAGCGCCCGCGGAACCAGTGCACGGTCAGTCCGAGCCTGCAGGCATTCGCCGCCGCCACCGCCAGTGCCCCGGCCTCGACATCGCTGGCCCAGGCCTGCAGCTGCGGCCGTTCGCTCTTCAGCGCGAGCGCGATCGCGCCGGAGCCGGTTCCCAGATCCAGCGCCCGCGCCGGACCCGCGGGCAGGTGCCCCAACGCGCGTTCGACCAGCAGTTCGGTCTCGGGGCGCGGGATCAGGCAGCCTGCATCCACCTGCAGCGGCAGGGACCAGAACTCGCGCCGGCCCAGCAGGTAGGCGATCGGTTGCCCGGCAACGCGTGCGGCGACCAGTGCGCGCACGGCCTCGGCCTGCCGCGGCGTCACCGGGCGCTCGCCGAAGGCGATCAGGCCCGCGCCCGTGGTCTCCAGCTGATGCCCCACCAGCAGCCGGGCCTCGAGCCCCGCCTGGTCGATCCCGGCCCGCTGCAGCCTGTCGCGGGATTCGGCGAGCAGGCCTGCCACGGTGCTCGCGTCAGTCGTCGGCAAGTGCGGCCAGCTGTTCGGCCTGATGCTCGTGCGTCAGCGGGTCGATCAGCGGATCGAGGTCTCCCGACATCAGGTCGTCCAGCTTGTACAGGGTCAGGTTGATCCGGTGATCGGTGACGCGGCCCTGGGGGAAATTGTAGGTGCGGATCCGCTCGGAGCGGTCGCCGCTGCCTACCAGGCTCTTGCGGGTCGCGCTCTGCTCCGCCGCCTGCCGGCTGCGCTCGGCCTCGTACAGCCGTGCCGCGAGCAGGGTCATCGCGCGGGCCTTGTTCTTGTGCTGGGACCGTTCGTCCTGGCACTCGACCACCATGCCGCTGGGCAGGTGGGTCAGCCGCACGGCCGAGTCGGTGCGGTTCACGTGCTGGCCGCCGGCGCCACTGGCGCGGTAGGTGTCGATGCGCAGGTCGGCGGGGTTGATCTCCGGCATCTCCACCGCTGCCGGCTCGGGCATGATGGCGACGGTCGCGGCCGAGGTGTGGATGCGGCCCTGGGACTCGGTCTCGGGCACCCGCTGCACCCGGTGCGTGCCGGATTCGAACTTCAGCCGCGAATACACGCCGAGCCCGACCACCCGCACGATCACCTCGCGGAAGCCGCCGTGCTCGCCCTCGCTGGCACTCAGGATCTCCGTCCGCCACTGCCGCTGCTCGGCGTAGCGGCTGTACATGCGCAGCAGGTCACCTGCAAAGATCGCGGCCTCGTCACCGCCGGTCCCGGCGCGGATCTCCAGGAACACGTTGGCCTCGTCGTGCGGATCCTGGGGCACGAGATGTGCCTGCAGGGCGCCTTCCAGCCGCTCGGCCTCCGCCTGCAGCCTTGCCTGCTCGTCGGCCGCGAGTTCCCGGACCTCGGATTCGGGGTCCTTCAGGAGTGCCTCTGTGGCCTCCAGCTCGTCCCGGTTGCGGATCCAGGCGCGCCAGGCCGTCGCGACCGGCTCCAGCTGGCTGTACTCGACCGAGAGGCGGCGGAAACGATCGGGGTCCTCCGCCGCATCGGGCGCCGCCAGCAGTCCCGCGATCTCGGTGTGGCGCTCGGCCAGACCCTCCAGCCGGCGTTGGAAGGATTCCTTCACGAATTGTCCCGCGGGTCCCCGTCATCCGCGCCAGGCAGCCGGAACAGCCGGTGCGCGGCCCGGAACAGCTCGGCGTCGCCCTCGTGTGCCGCCACGTTCAGGCTCTTGCAGGGGGCGTGCATCAGCCTGTTGGTCAGCAGGTGGGCCAGTTGCCGGACCACCTCCTCCGGCGGGTGGCCCGCCCGCAGCTGGGCCTCTGCGCGCAGGAGGGTCTCCCGATGGATCGTCTCCGCCTGGTCGCGGAGCTGCCGGATGCTCTCCACCGAGTCCCGCGCACGCAGCCAGCGCATGAATTCGTCGGCCCTCGTGGCGATGATCTGCTCCGCCTGTTCCGCCGCCGCCTGGCGGGAGGCCATGTTTTGGCTGATCACCTCCTGCAGGTCGTCCACCGTGTAGAGGTAGACGTCCTCCAGTTCGGCCACCTCCGGCTCGATGTCCCGGGGCACCGCGATGTCGACCATGAACATCGGGCGATGGCGCCGCCTGCGGATGGCCCGCTCCACCGCGCCCTTGCCGAGGATCGGCAGCGGGGCGGCGGTGGAGCTGATCACGATGTCGCAGCGGTGCAGGTATTCCGGGAGTGCGGTCAGCGGGATGGGTTCGGCCCCGAAGCGGTCGCCGAGCATGTGAGCCCGCTCGACGGTCCGGTTCGCGACGATCACGTGCCCGACCCCGTGACCCACCAGGTGGCGCAGCGTGAGTTCGATGGTCTCGCCGGCCCCGATGACCAGCGCGGTGAGCGGCTTCAGGTCCCCGAAGATCTGGCGCGCGAGCGACACCGCCGCGAACGCGACGGAGACGGCGCTGGCGCCGATCGCGGTGGACGTGCGGACGTCCTTGGCGGTGGCGAAGGCGTGCTGAAAGAGGCGCTCCAGGGACAGCCCCAGGGTCCCGGCCGAGTGCGCGCGCTGGTAGGCGGACTTCATCTGGCCGAGGATCTGCGGCTCGCCGAGCACCATCGAGTCGAGTCCGCAGGCCACGCGCAGGGTGTGCAGCACCGCCTCGTCGTCGTGATGCCGGTACAGGTAGGCCTCGAGCTCGTCGCGCCGGATGCCGTGGAAGCCGCCGAGCCAGTCCAGCACGCGCTCCTCTCCGGTACGGTCGTTTTCCCGGAAGTAGATCTCGGTGCGGTTGCAGGTGGACAGGATCGCCGCCTCCGGAATCCTCACGCCGCTGTGCAGCGAATCCAGCGCCTCCCCGAGCTGGACCTCGTTGACGGCGAGGCGCTCGCGGACCTGGACCGGCGCAGTGCGGTGATTGATTCCGAGGGTGAAGAGCATCAAGCGGGCTTCTGTTGTGCCAGGTTGTGATCAGCAGCCCGGTAGTGTACTGCCTGGCGCCATCAGATACAGTGGGGGCTGATCCCGTCGTTGGAACCCGTTGCACACTTCCATCGTCCAACTCCTCGAAATCATGTGGAATATTCCCGTCATGCCGCGACTCCTCGCTGTCGCGCTCCCCGCTGCGCTGCTCGCGGGTTGCGCCCAGACCGATCTCAATGCCTCCGGTTCCGAGTATATCGAGGTTCCGCCGATTCTCCCGATATCCGGGCCTGAAGCAGCGGAAGATCCCGAGTCGAAGGTACTGTTCAGCCTGCTGGCGGCCGAGATGGCCGCCGAGTCGGGCGACTACGAGCAGGCTAGCACCTATTACCTGACTGCCGCGCGTCTCAGCGGCGACGTACAGGTGGCCGAGCGTGCCACGCGGCTGGCCCTGTTCGCCCGCAATCACCGGCGTGCCCTGGCCGGTGCCGAGCGCTGGCTGGAGCTGTCGCCGGACAGCAACGAGGCGATGCAGATCGCCGCGGTGCTGATGACCACCACCGGGCGTGACGAGGAAGCGGCCGACCTGCTGAAGGCCATCGTCGACAACGTTGGCACCGAAGAGGGTTACCGGGTCGTGGTGTCACTGCTCGCGCAGTCCGAGGATCAGGGCGCGGCACTGCGGGCCGTGGAACGGCTGGTCGATGCGAACCCGGACGAGGCCGCCGGCTGGCAGGCGCATGCGGAGCTCGCGCTGCGCTTTGAAGAACTGGAGCAGGCGCGGGCGATTGCGCGCGCCGGCGTTGACCGTTTCCCCGAGGCGGTGCAGCTGCGCATGACGCTGGCCCGCGTGCTTACCGAGATGGAGGATGACGACGCGGCGCTCGCCGCGCTTGCGGCCGCTGTGGAGTTGCGCCCCGAGCGGCGTGACCTGCGCCTCGCATACGCGAGGGCGCTGGTGGACGTGGAGGACTTCGAGCGTGTGCGCCCGGAGTTCGACCGGCTCCTGGCCCTGGACCCGGAGGATGCGGATCTGCTGCTGACCACGGCGCTGCTGAGTCTCGAGGCCGGCCGTTTCGAGCTGGCGCAGGATTACCTCGAGCGCCTCCTGGCGAGCGGCCGCCGGACCCAGGATGCCCACTACTATCTCGGGCGCCTGCATGAACAGGCGGACGATCTCCAGGCCGCGCGCCGGTCCTACCAGGCGGTGGATACCGGTGAGCACGCGGACGATGCACGCCTGAGACTGGCGCGCCTGACGGCCGAGCTGGAGGGCTACGCGGCGGCACGACCGGTCTTCGCGGACCTCCAGCAGGACCCCGACGAGGGCATCGCCCTGCGCGCCTACCTGGTGGAGGGAAACCTGCTGCGGGACAAGGGCCGCTTCGATACGGCGCTGGAGCGCCTGGGCCGGGGCCTGATCGAGTTTCCGGGTTCGGAGCAGCTGTTGTACCTGCGCGGCCTTGTTCACGAAAGGGCCGGGAACATCCCGGCGGCCGAGGCGGATTTCCGGGCCATACTGGAGATGGATCCCGAGAACGTGTCGGCACTCAACGCCCTCGGATACACCCTCGCGGACCGGACCGAGCGTTACGAAGAGGCCTACGATCTGATCACGCGTGCCTACGAGCTGCGCCCGGACGACGCCGCGATCGTCGACAGCTACGGCTGGGTGCTGTACCGGCTGGGCCGTCTCGAGGAGGCGCTTGTGAAGCTCGAACGCGCCTACGACCTGATGCAGGACGGCGAGATCGCCAGCAACCTCGCGGTGGTGCTGTGGGAGGTGGGCCGCCGCGACGAGTCGCGGGCGATCATCGAAGAGGCGCTGGACCGCGACCCCGGGCACGAGCGGCTGCTCCGGGTCAGCCGGGAGCTCGGAGACTGATGCGGTCTTGGCCACGGCCATCGCCCCCGGACCTCTCGGCCTGAATCCCATGGGCCTGAACCCCATGGGCCTGCGCCGGCTTGCCGGGGGATTGCGCTCCTTCGCGCTGTCCAGCCTGGTGCTGTTCGGGCTCGTGGGCTGTGCGGCGCTTCCCGAGCTGCCCGGAGAGCAGGCCGCCGCCCGCGCGGCCTTCGCCGAGCGCTCCGCCCTGGTCGAAGAGGTGGGGACATGGCGTCTGGCCGGACGGCTGACCCTGGAGCTCCCCGACGAGACCTGGACGGGGCAGCTCGGCTGGCGCACCGAGGGTCCGGAGCAGGTGATCGACCTCTCGGGGCCGATGGGACGCGGGGGCGGCCGCCTGGTCCTTGACGGCCAGCGCGCGGTGCTGCTGACCCGGGACGGCGAGCAGTACCAGGCCTCCGACCCCGACCAGCTGATCGCGCGGATCACCGGGCGCGAGATCCCGGTGTCGGGCCTCGACGCCTGGGTCCGCGGGATCGCGCGCCCGGGCACCGGCTTCGATCTCCGCGCGGACGTGGCGGGACGCCCGTCGCGGCTGATCCAGGATGGCTGGGAGATCGTGTACGGGGCCTTCGAGGATGCCGGCGCTGCGGCGATGCCGAGCTCTCTGGAGCTGCGCCGCCGGGACATGCGCCTGGAGTTGCGGATCCAGCGCTGGCAGCTTGGCCCGCCGGTACCGGCATCGTGAGTGCGGATTTCCCGGTCCGGTTTCCGGCTCCGGCGAAGATCAACCGCTTCCTGCACATCACCGGACGCCGTCCGGACGGCTACCACGAGCTCCAGACCGTGTTCCAGTTCGTCGATCTCTGCGACTGGCTGCGCTTCTCCCCGCTGCCTTCGGGGCGCGTGGAGCTCGGCGCGCCGGTGCCCTTCGTGAATGGCGACAACCTGTGCGTGAAGGCGGCGCACCTGCTTGCGGAGCACACCGGCCATCCCCTCGGGGTGCGGATCGCGCTGACCAAGAGCATTCCCGTTGGCGGGGGGCTTGGCGGGGGCAGTTCCGATGCCGCAACCACGCTGGTGGCGCTCAACCACCTCTTCGGGCTGGGTCTGTCGCTGCAGGCCCTGGCGCAGCTCGGGCTGCGGCTTGGGGCCGACGTGCCGGTGTTCGTGCAGGGACATGCGGCGTGGGCAGAGGGCGTTGGCGAACGTCTGATCCCGGTGGAGCCGGACACGCCCTGGGTGCTGCTGGTCGACCCCGGGGAGTCGGTGTCCACTGCAACCATGTTCGGCTCCACTGAATTGACACGGGACTGTCCCCCCGAGAGAATCACCCCGTCCGGGTACGAGTCTCTCGGCAATGTCTTCGAGCCGCTGGTGCGGCGCCGTCTTCCGGCCGTGGACGCGGCGCTTGCGTGGCTGGAGGCATCCGGAGTCCCGGCCCGGCTCAGCGGAACCGGGGGCTGCCTGTTCGGGCTCTTCGGCGACGAGGTCTCCGCGCGGGCGGCACAGCAGGCGCAGCCGCGCCCCTGGCGCAGTTGGGTGGGCCGCCTCGCCAACCGGTCGCCGCTGTGCGAGTGGCACCCCCGGAACGCGGACGGGGCGTAGCCGGACAACGATTCATTGGGCCGTCGCCAAGCGGTAAGGCACCGGGTTTTGATCCCGGCATTCGCAGGTTCGAATCCTGCCGGCCCAGCCATACAGAAACCGTGACGCCGGGACGCCGGCGGCACGGGACCGACACCCGATCACCATCCTGCGCTAGAATTCCTGCGCCGACCCGGCCCGCCCGGGCCAGTCGGCACTGTTCGATGCATGCATATCGGGGGGATCGTGGCGAACCAGAGCCGAATGATGATCTTTGCGGGCAACGCGAACCTGCCGCTTGCTCAGCGGGTCGCGGAGCACCTGGACCTGCGCCTCGGCAAGGCCACCGTCGGGCGCTTCAGTGACGGCGAGGTCCAGGTCGAGATCCTGGAGAACGTGCGCGGACGCGATGTCTTCGTGATCCAGCCGACCGGCCGTCCCACCAACGACAACATCATGGAACTGCTGATCATGGTGGATGCGCTGCGGCGGGCCTCCGCGGGGCGCATCACCACCGTGATCCCGTATTTCGGCTATGCCCGCCAGGATCGCCGGGTGCGATCCGCGCGGGTGCCGATCTCGGCCAAGGTCGTGGCCAACATGATCGAATCGGTGGGCGTGGACCGGGTGCTGACCATCGACGTGCACGCGGACCAGGTACAGGGATTCTTCAACGTGCCGGTGGACAACGTCTACGCATCCCCGATCCTGCTCGGCGACATCTGGCGCCGCGAGGCGGGCGACGTGACCGTCGTGTCCCCGGACGTCGGCGGCGTGGTGCGCGCGCGGGCCATCGCCAAGCGGCTCGACGACGCAGACCTCGCGATCATCGACAAGCGCCGGCCGCGCGCCAACGAGTCGCTGGTGATGCACATCATCGGCGACGTCAAGGACCAGTGCTGCGTGATCATCGATGACATGGTCGATACCGCAGGCACCCTGTGCCAGGCTGCGGGGGCGCTGAAGGAGCACGGTGCGAAGAAGGTCTACGCCTATGCCACCCATGCCGTGCTTTCCGGCCCGGCAGTTGCTAACATAGAGGGTTCGTTGCTTGACGAGCTGGTGGTCACGGACACCGTGCCGCTGCAGCCGAACGCAGAGGCGTGCGGCCGCATCCGCCTGCTGTCCGTGGCGGAGATGCTCGCGGAGACCATCCGCCGCATCAACACCGAGGAATCGGTCAGCTCGCTCTTCGTGGACTGACCTGTTACGGCCGCCCGTCCGGGCGGCATCGACCGGGCCCCTGGCCCCTGCTGGCGCCTCATCTGGTCGCGGATGAGGCGCGCTCATTTTGGAGAAAGCGTCATGAGTACGGATTTTGTCATTGAAGCCGAACCGCGCGTGGATCAGGGATCGGGTGCGAGCCGCCGCCTGCGTCGCGCGGGCAAGTTGCCGGGCATCCTCTACGGAGGGCACAGGGACGCCGTTGCGATCACGCTCGATCACAACGCAATCCTGCTGAACCTGAAGAACGAGGCCTTCTTCTCCCAGGTCCTCACGGTGAATCTCGAAGGCCGCCGCGAGCGCGCGATCATGCGCGACCTGCAGCGCCATCCCTTCAAGCCCACGCTGATACACGTGGATCTGCAACGGGTCAGTGCCGACGAGACGATCCGGGTGCAGGTCCCGCTGCACCTGTTGAACGAAGAGGCCTGCAAGGGCGTGAAGACCGGCGGCGGCATGATCAACCGGCAGCTGACCGACGTCGAGGTCGAGTGCCTGCCGGCGGATCTTCCCGAGGCGATCGAGGTGGACGTGGCCGGGCTCGATGTTGGCGAGACGGTCCACCTGTCCGAACTGGTGCTTCCCGAGGGCGTGACCGTCGTGGCGCTGACCCACGAGGGGCACGACTCCGCCGTGGTCAGCGTGCTGCTGCCGCGCGGCGAGAAGGCGGAGCCGGAAGAGGCCGAGCCGGGCGTCGAAGGCCTCGAGCCCGAGGACTGATCCCCGGCCCGCGCCGCGTCTTCCTGCGAAATGCCGATTCGGCTGCTGGTCGGTCTGGGCAACCCGGGCCCGCGTTACGCCGACACGCGGCACAACGCGGGCTTCTGGTTTGCGGACCGCCTCGCGGCGGACCGGGGCAGCCCGTTCCGTGCGGAGTCCCGCTTCGAGGGCGAGGTCGCGAGGATCACCGCGGGTGGCGCGAGCTGCCTGCTGCAGAAGCCGCTGACCTTCATGAACAAGAGCGGCAGTGCGGTGCAGAAGCTGGCCGCCTTCTACCGCATCCCCGCCGAGGAGATCCTGGTCGTCCACGACGACCTCGACCTGCCGGCCGGAACCGCGCGCCTGAAGGCCGGCGGCGGTCACGGGGGGCACAACGGACTGCGTGACCTGCACCGCCATCTCGGCGCGGACTACGCCCGCCTGCGCATCGGGATTGGCCATCCGGGGGTGCGCGAGGCGGTGATCGGCTATGTGCTGGAACGGCCCGGCCGCGAAGAGGAACGGGCGATGCGGCAGGCCATCGACGCCGCGCTCGAGGTCGTGGATGCCCTCGTCGGGGGAGACTGGGATCTGGCGGTGCGCCGGCTGCACACGAAGCCCGCGCCGGATGGGGAGAAAGAATCGTGACTCTGAAGTGCGGGATCGTCGGGTTGCCCAACGTGGGCAAGTCCACTCTGTTCAATGCCCTGACCAGGGCCGGCATCGCGGCGGAAAACTATCCGTTCTGCACCATTGATCCGAATGTCGGCGTGGTGGAGGTGCCGGACCCGCGGCTCGGCGTGCTCGCGGCGCTGGTGAAGCCGCAGCGCGTGCTGCCGACCACGGTGGAGTTCGTCGATATCGCGGGGCTGGTCTCGGGGGCCGCGCAGGGCGAGGGCCTGGGCAACCAGTTCCTGGCCCACATCCGCGAAACGGACGCGATCGCACAGGTCGTGCGCTGTTTCGAGGACGAGGACGTGGTCCACGTGGCCGGCAAGGTGGACCCGCTGTCGGACATCGAGATCATCGGCACCGAGCTGGCGCTGGCCGACCTGGATACGGTGTCCCGCGCGATCACGCGCCTGACGCGGGCGGCCAAGTCCCAGGACAAGGAGGCGATCGCACGGCTCGAGATCGCGGAGCGGGCGGCCGCGGGGCTGGACAAGGGCACCCCCGTGCGCGCCCAGGCCCTCTCCGCGGAGGCGCTCGAGCTGCTCCGTGACCTCCACCTGCTGACCGCGAAGCCCCTGATCTACATCGCCAATGTCGCGGAGGACGGTTTCAGCGACAACCCGCTGCTCGCCCAGGTGGAGGCCCGGGCCTCGCAGGAGGGTGCGGAGGTGGTGCCGGTCTGCGCCGCACTGGAGGCGGAGATCGCGCAGCTGGAAGACGCGGAGCGCGCCGAGTTCCTGGCCGAGCTGGGGCTGTCCGAGCCGGGTCTGGACCGGGTGGTGCGCGGCACGTACCGGCTGCTCGACCTGCAGACCTTCTTCACCGCGGGTCCGAAGGAGGTGCGTGCCTGGACGGTCCGCAGGGGATCGACGGCACCGCAGGCCGCGGGCGTGATTCACACCGACTTCCAGAAGGGCTTCATCCGGGCCGAGGTGATCGCCTACGGCGACTTCGTCGCCTGCGGTGGCGAGCAGGGTGCGAAGGATGCCGGTAAATGGCGTCTGGAAGGCAAGGAATACGTCATGCAGGAAGGCGACGTTGTACATTTCCGCTTCAACGTCTGAGTCTGCCGGCCCGGCGGGCCCGCTTCCGGAAGCCGTGTCGCAGTGCGTGGCCCGGTGCAGGGAGCGGGATGTACGGTCGTTCCGGCACCGCAGCGGATAGTGGACGGTCATCCCGTGGTCCCACGGGATGACCGTTGAACCCATCGAGATTGGAATCGTCAGGAGGCTCCCATGGATGTCATGGACCGCATTCGTCAGCAAGTGGAAGAAAACCCCGTCGTGATCTTCATGAAGGGTACGCCGCAGTTCCCGATGTGCGGTTTCTCCAGTCGCG
>RECA01000196.1 GCA_007692435.1 Thioalkalivibrio sp. | reverse complement strand
TTCGGGATACAGGGGGTGGAACCGCTCGATCTCGAACACATGCTCACGTGCGGCGTTCTCGAGGCGCTCACGCGCGGGGTCGGGCACCTGCGCGTTCCTCGACCACGCGCTCCAGGCGATAGTTGACGGGCGGCACGTAAAAGGACTGCGGCGGCTCCGGAGGCTCGACTTTCAGCTCGGAGGCCTGCATCGGATGCCATTTGGCACGCGGAGGTGTGAGGTCCCGCTCCTGCTCGCCCACGCTCAGGGTTGCCGGTCTGTGAGGGGGCCTCGGGGGGCGCTTCCGGCTGTCAGGGTCTCCAGTCGACCCTGAGCCGCCACCCGGTCCGGCTGCGGCACGGTTCCCAGTCGGGCCTCAAGCGGACGTTCCCGATCCCCCCCTTTCCTTGATGGAGTGGCGGCACTGTGGGGCGAAGCTGGCACGGTGGCCGTTCGCTTGAACCTCGTCCAGTACGGAAAGCCCGCACCGTTGCCTTTTGCAAGCGTAGAGCTGAGTGCGGTACCCCGCACAGCGCTTGGTTCTGCGTGATGCCTTGTCCGGGATTGCTATGCCCGGCATCGAGTGCTGCAATGGTGTGACCATGGCGGAAGCAGATGCACAGTCCCGGGCCCGACAATTACTGAGCGCCGCCGCCGGCCGCGTGACGCCGGCGCGTCTGGCCGTCCTGGAAATCCTGCTCGACAGCGCAACCGCGCTTTCTCACCACGAGATCGAGGACGCCATCGAACGGCGCGGCCTCGATGTGGACCGGGTGACGCTGTATCGAGTGCTGGAATGGCTGGTGGAGCGCGATCTTGCGCACCGGATTGCCGCCGAGGACCGGGTCTGGCGCTTCAATGCGGCGGATCGCGCGCATGCCGGCGAACACGCGCATTTTCATTGCACCCAATGCGGGCAGATCGTCTGCCTGGATGGCCCGGATTCGGCTGCGACTTTTGCGCTTCCGGAAGGGTATCAGCCAGAGCGAGCGGAGATCACCATCCACGGCCGCTGCCCCCGGTGCGCCGGTTGAATCGGCGCGACCGTCTTCGAGAGCAGCAGTAGACGCAACTCGGTTGCGAAGACATGCGCGTCGGTGTTAAAAGATGCAACTCGATTGCATTGATGGTCACGCGCATGCTTCAGGCAACCCTGTCTCAGGACGTCGTCTCACCTCTCGATGCGGGCCCTCCCCATACTGCCATCGGCACCACGGTCGGTTCGCTGGCCCGGATCTTCGAACCCGGTGTGCAGATTGCCTGGTTCGAGCGCGCGCCGGTCCCGGCGATTACGGATTATGTTCACGCGGTGTCCCGCAGGCTCGGCTCGGGACGATCCCGTGTGGTACACGCCGACGATGATCTTCCTGACCTCGAATTGCCGGACCAGGCGGCCAGGGAGGCACTGCTGTCCGAGATTGGCTGGCTGACCGGGGTGTACACTGACCTGCTCGGCTGTTCGTCCGCCGCACTTCGCATCGAGGTGTTGGACCGGCCGATGTGCCCGCGCTTTCACGTAGACCGGACCGGCATCCGCCTAGTCTGCACGCTGCGCGGACCCGGAACCGAGTGGCTGCACGACGGCTGGGCCGACCGCAGTCGCCTGGGACCCGGCAGCCGCGGGCTGGCCGACGAAGAGTCCGGGTTGATGCTGCCCGGCGCCGAGGTGGAGCGCATCCCGACCTTCGCTGTCGGCCTGCTGAAAGGCTCGCTGTGGCAGGACAATGCCGACCGCGGGGCGATCCACCGCTCGCCGCAGATCCCAACTTCGGAAGGGCCACGGGTGATGCTTTCGCTCGACGCGATCTGGGACGATTGAATCGCGCTCCTGCAGCCCGGCCAACCCTAAACACCACGAATCCGTTTCTTGAGGGGGACATTGCGATGAATGCCGACCAACGTCTGCCCGTGACCGTGCTTTCCGGCTTCCTGGGTGCTGGCAAGACCACGCTACTCAACCACATCCTGAACAACCGCGAGGGTCGCCGCGTCGCGGTGATCGTGAACGACATGAGCGAGGTCAACGTCGACGCCGCGCTGATCCGCGAAGGCGGGGCCGAACTGTCGCGCACCGAGGAACGGCTGGTAGAGATGAGCAACGGCTGCATCTGCTGCACCCTGCGCGAAGATCTTCTGGAAGAGGTTTCAAAGCTCGCGAGGGAGGGGCGCTTCGACTATCTCGTGATCGAGTCCACGGGCATTTCCGAGCCGTTGCCGGTCGCCGAGACGTTCACCTTTGCGGATTCCGAGGGCGCGTCGCTGTCCGCCGTTGCCCGGCTCGACACCATGGTGACCGTGGTGGATGCGTTCAATTTCCTCAAGGACTACGCCTCCGCGGACTCGATCCAGGAGCGCGGCGAGTCGCTCGGTTCGGAAGACGACCGAACGGTCGTCGACCTGCTGATCGACCAGATCGAGTTCTGCGACGTGATCGTGGTGAACAAGGCCGACCTCGTGACCCCGGACGAGTTGGCCCGGTTGTTCTCCATCCTGCAGGCCCTGAACCCCTGCGCGCGCATCCAGCTTGCGCAGTTTGGCCGCGTGCCGCTGGACAAGGTCCTGGATACTGGGCTGTTCGATTTCGAGCAGGCTTCCACCGCGCCGGGCTGGCTGAAGGAACTGCGCGGTGAGCACGTGCCGGAGACCGAGGAATACGGCATTGCGAGCTTCGTCTACCGGGCCCGGCGGCCGTTCCATCCTCAGCGGTTCTGGAACCTGATTCACAGCGAGTGGCCGGGGGTGATGCGCTCGAAGGGCTGGTTCTGGCTGGCCTCGCGGCCGGATTTCGCCGGGTCTTGGTCGCAGGCCGGCGGGGCGTGCCGGCACGGCGCCGCCGGCATGTGGTGGAGCGCGGTGGACAAGGCCCACTGGCCGGAGGACCCGGAGTATCGGGTGGGTATCGAAGGGGAGTTTCAGGGCGAGTGGGGTGACCGCCGACAGGAACTGGTACTGATCGGCATGGGCATGGACGAGGCCGCGCTACGCTCTTCTCTTGATGCCTGCCTGCTCAACGACGAGGAGATGGCCCTGGGGCCCGGAGGCTGGTCCCGTTTCCCGGATCCGTTCCCGCGCTGGGGTAGGGCAGCAGACGCCGCCTGAGAAACGCACATGGTCGAATCGGAAGGGCGATATCGACCCAGACCGGGCAGTCGCCGAGGAGGGATCGGAGGCGGCAATCAGGCGCAAAGCCGACTGGTTTCGGTAACCCGGTGTCCGATGGCATCCAAGGCTTCCTGGAAGGGAACGCAGGAAGTGGACCGCCATCGTTAGCCAATGCGCGAAGCCCTGACCGAACCCGGCGATGCCCGTGTTCGGCTTCCTGGCGAACGGCATCCAGATGAACTCGAGGGTTGCGATGAGCCCGGTGGGTTGTCTCGGGATTCACTCCGCGGTCCTTGATAGGCTGGGCAACATGGAGATCGAGGTTCGACCCGCGACCGTGTTTGCGGACGTGCAAACGATGGTGGGACCCAAGCGGCCCGACGCGAACGTCTGCTGGTGTCGGGCCCAAAGGCGCTGGCAGGCGAGGCACTGGTTGATGCCCACAGCCAGCCCGCATGGCTCCAACGTACTCGGATACATGTCTGATGAATGTCACTTCACCCATGAACGATCATGAACTGCTCGGCCTGCTGGCCCCACTCGCGGACGAGTTCGGCGTACCCGGCGTGGCCGCGGGCGTTTGGCACGCCGGTCAGACGAGTTTCGCCTGTCACGGGGTCACGAGCATCGAGAATCCGCTGCCGATCGACGAGCACACGCTGTTTCAGGCGGGTTCGATCGGCAAGACCGTTACGGCCGCCGCGCTGCTGATGCTGGCCGAGGCCGGTCGGGTGGAGCTGGACGCGCCGGTGCGCCACTATCTGCCGGAACTGCGCCTGGCGGATTCGAGGGCGGCCGCGGAAGTGACACTGCTGCAACTTCTGAACCACACCGCGGGCTGGGAAGGCGACTTCTTTCCGGACACTGGCGACGGTGATGACGCGCTGGCCCGATACGTGGCGCGCCTCGATGAGCTTGCGCAGTTGATGCCGCCGGGAGCGGCCTTCTCCTACAACAACGCTGCGTTCTGCCTTGCGGGTCGCGTGATCGAGATCGTCACCGGCGACACCTACGAGCGCGCGATTCGCAGGCTGATCCTGCAACCCCTGGGTCTGCGCGAGTCTTTTTTCTTTCCCAATGAAGTCATGACGCGCCGGTTCGCGGTCGGGCACAGGCCATCGACGGACGACGCGTTTCAGGTCGCGCGACCCTGGGCGTTGCCGCGCAATGGCGCGCCGGCCGGGGGCATTGTCACCAGCATCGCCGATCTGCTCGCGTGGGCCCGATTTCACTTGGGCGACGGTCGCGGCGCGGACGGCAGGCGGGTGCTGAGCGAATCCGGGCTGCGTGTGATGCGCGAGCCCACGGTGTACATGCCCGGCAGTGCGTTCGGGGATGCGCTGGGCATCGGCTGGATCCTGGGCGACCTCGGCGGCGCGTGGCTGGTGGGCCATGACGGCAGCACGAACGGCCAGGAGGCCAGTTTGTCGTTCCTCCCGGAGCAGGCCTGGGCACTGGTGCTGATGACCAATTCGAGTCCGGGAGGGATTGCATTGAACCGGATCGCGCGGCGACGGGTGCTTGCCGCCTGCACCGGGATCGTCGAAAAGGATCCTCGACCGGAGTCGGTTGCGCCCGAGAACCTCGCCGCGTATGCGGGCGAGTACCGCGCCCGCGGCATGCATTGCCAGGTAGCCGTCGATCAGGCCGGGGGCCTGCTGTTCACGCTGCACAACGACCCGGAGCTGCTTGCGATGATGTCCGAGAACGGTGAAGTGCCGCCTTCGCAGCCGGCCAATTTGCGGGCCGGGCTTGTCGCCGGACACGCGGATCGGTACGTGTTCGCGGATGGTCTCGTGCAGGGTCTCACCGGAACCTTCATTCGTGATGGTGATGGCCGTGTGCGGGCGCTGCATCTGTTCGGACGCTGGGTGCCGCGCCTGGCTGGCTGATTTCCAGGTGGAGCCTCGCGCAATGCGCGGTGCGGTGACGGCTGCGTCGGTCTCTGCCCTCCGGCTGCGCTGGATGCGATACCACCGGCGTCAGCAACGCGCCGCCCTGATCACGTTCAGCATGGCCCGCACGGCGGCGGCATGGCCCCGGCCGTTGGCCTGATTGACCGTGCCCGCGCAGGTCAACCTCGTCGCCGGGTGGTGAAACACGAAGGCACCGGTCTGGCCCCAGAACCCCATCACGTCGCGGATCGGCCGCAATGGCGAGATGAACCGGGGTGTCCACAGTCTTTCCAACCCCAGCCCGAAGTAGAACTGTCCCGGCCAGAAGATCATGCGCCAGTCCTGTTGGGCCAGCAGCGCATCGATGTCGAACAGCCGCCCCTCGAACACCGCGCGCCCGATAGTAGCCAGTTCGCAGGCCGTGGTCACCATGCCGCCTTCGGCCGGAACCGATGCGAGATAATGCGGCAGATGCAGGCGCCGCGATCCGGCGTAGAACCAGACGGGGCGTTCATCCTCCGGATCGGAATAGACGTAGGTCGCGCGCAGCCCCAGGGGTGCGAAGACCTCTGCCGCGAACAGGTCAGGCAGGCTCTGGCCGGTTACGCGCTCCAGGATCGCGCCCATGAGCTGGTAGTTGGTGTCGGAATAGGCCACCTTCCCCTTCTGGCCGGGCAGGAACTGTGCCTCTGTTCCTCGCACTGCCAGCAGCGTGCGCTCCAGCGGCCAGGGGCTGTCCTGGCCAGCCAACAAGGTATCCGCCGGCCTGCGACCGTCCGGCCCCTTCAGCGAGAAATAATCCCGCAGCCCGGTCTGGTTGGAGATCAGGTGACGGATGGTGATGCGGCCGGTGTGGTCGACTCCTTTGCGCCGGTGCAGCCCGCTGATCAGCTCGGCTGGCAGATGGTCGGCCATGGGATCATCGAGCCTGATGTGCCCGGCCTCCACCAGCCGCATGGTCACGATCGTCACGATCAGCTTGGTGGTGCTGGCTGCGCAGAACGGGCTGTCCGGCGCCAGATCGCCCGCCGCCGCGACATAGGGCCCCTGAGCGTCGGGGTCATCCACGGCCAGGATCGCGCCCTGGACATGCCGTGAACCCGCCATCTTCTGTGCCTGAGCCTGGATCAGCGCTGTCGTCAGTTTCGTCATCACCCGGTCCTTCCATCCGCGGTCGTCACCTGGCGTAGTCGGAGTTGGTGAGAAGGCCGGCCAAGCCAAGCCCGGTTCCATTTCGGCACGACCACCGGAATCCTATGCTCAGGTCCGTCTGTCAGGCCCCGGTCGGTCTTGGTGCAATCCGGCGCCGGCCCGGGGCGTGTTCATAAACGCGATTGCGAATCAAAACGAAACCCGCGGAACCCTTCCGTTACCGGCACGCGAGATGTCGCCACGGTACCCTTGATGCATTACTCCGGACTGCCCAGCCACGCGCCCAGCAGAAACCCGGCGCTCGCCACGGTGGTGCAGAGCGCCACACCCCACGCCATGTCGACGAGCACGACCTTCAGCGGCCAGTCCTTCAGCGTGGCCAGGTTGGTCATCTCGTAGGTTGCGTAGGTGAAGAAGCCAAACAGGGCGCCCCAGCCCGCGGCCACGGCCAGCGAGTCCGCCGCAAGGCCCGGCAGCACGGCGAAGATCAGGATCCCGACCACGTACAGCAGG
>RECA01000082.1 GCA_007692435.1 Thioalkalivibrio sp. | reverse complement strand
GCGGCAGGAGGCAAGCCTCCTGCAGGGCAAAGCGGCGGCAAGCCGCCGCACTCCATAGGCTTGGGCTGTCAGCCTTCGGGGTGGCGGCTGTCCAGGACCGTCAGGCCCGAGGGAAGGGCGTCAACGCAGCTCCCGCCAGCCGAAGCCGGTGGCCTGGTCCGCGAGGACCGTGTCCTCCGGGCGGCAGCCGAGTCCCGCGGCCAGCGCGGCCCGGGCCAGGTCCGGGCGGTTGTTGCGCTCCGAGAGGTGCATGCCAACGACGTGCTGCAGGCGGCCCTGATCGATGGCCGCGAGCAGGTGCTCGGCCTCGTGGTTGGGCAGATGCCCGTAGCGGCCGCCGACACGGCGCTTCAGCGCGGCCGGGTACGGGCCTCGCTCGAGCATTGCCGGATCGTGATTGCATTCGAGCAGCAGCGCGTCGACGCCGTCGACCGCGGCGATCATGTGCGCGGTGACGTGGCCGGCGTCGGTCAGCAGCGCAAGCCGTCGCGCGCCGTCAGTGAAGATGAACTGGGCCGGTTCGCGGGCGTCGTGGGGTACGGTGAAGGGGTGGACCTCGAGGCCGGCGACGGTCAGGGGCTCGCCTGCATGGAACTCGTGCAGGAGGGGATAGGCAGGCTTGCGCGCGCCGAGCCGGGTCCCCGGTGTCATGTAGACCGGGAGCCGGTAGCGGCGTGCGAAGGCCGCGGACGATCCGATGTGGTCGGCGTGTTCGTGGGTGATCAACAGGGCGGTGATCTGGTCGGGGACGCGCCCCAGGCGGTCCAGCCGGGCAATGGTCTCCTGCACGGAGAAGCCGCAGTCGACCAGTACCCGGGTGTCTTCGGTCTCCACCAGCAGGGCGTTGCCGGCGCTGCCGCTGCCGAGCGATGCGAAGCGGATCACCGGGCGCCGCGGCCGCGTGCGGAGCGATGCACCGCGATGTGGCGGCCCGTGCGCCGGACTCGCCGGGGAGGCCGGTATGGCGGGGTCTGCGGCACCGGGCGCACCGTGGTTGCCGTGCCTCAGTGCAGCTGCGGCTGAATGAGCTCCAGCACGAAGCGCTCGTCGCGGGTGGACAGCGGTTCGCCGTCGATCGACAGTGCCTCGACCTGGAGGTCGCGTCCGTTCTCGATCATGCGGACCTGAAAGCGCTCGTCCATGCGCGCGGTTGCCTCGTCGCGGTCCGCGCCGAACATGCGGCTGATCAGGCCCGCGCGCCGGGCATCCGGATCCACGATGTCGGGCCGGTAGGTGACAAAGAAGGTGCCGTCGCGGCGATTCTGTTCGTCCACCATCAGCCCGGTCCGGTCCAGGGCGAGCCCCAGGCGGCGCCACAGGGCGTCAGGTTCGCCGTGCAGCGAAAGGACCAACTGGTCGTCGCGTTCCACGAGCTCGACGCGACCGTTGCGCTCGAGCTCGACCTCCTCGGCGCGGGCAACGGCCCCGGTGTCGCCGGTGGTCAGGAAGACGGTCAGGCGGTTCAGCATCTCGGCCTCGAGCTCCGGGTCCGGATCAGCCATGAACCAGCGCGCCCCCTGCCCCTCCGCGTCGGCCCGCTCGACCGCGCCCCGGTGGCTGATGAAGATCTCCGTCGCTCCGTTGCTGCGCTCCACGCGCAGGCGGTACCGGTCGCGCGTCCCCGCGTCGTAGACCGTTCCCAGCGCCCGCCGCAGCAGGCCCCGGGTACCGCCAAGCGGGATGCCCGCGCGGTCCTCGGCCCATTCGGTTTCCATGATGCCCACTTCCGGCTCGTCCCTGGCGAGTGTCAGGTTCTGCTCGCGCCAGAACTGCCGGAGCCGGGGCCAGAGCGCTTCGGGCACGGCGTCGACGTGGAGCCAGCGCACCTGTCCGTCGCGACGCAGCTGTACGTCCGGCGAGTCCGGGAGGATGACTGCGGTGTCGGTGACCGTGCGTTCAGTGCGGCGCGGATCCCGTTCCAGTTCCCGTGCACTCACGCGCTCTCCCGGCACGTCGGGAATGCGAAATGCCCGGTCCATTCCAGGGGCGATCAGGTTCGGTGGCAGCTCGAGCGGCTCTTCGGCGGCCGGGGTCGCCGCGTAGCGCGGTCCTTCGGCCTGCCCTCCGGGCGTGCTGCAGCCCGCAAGCGCCAGCGTGAGCGCGACTGTGGTGATGGGCAGGGTCTTGCGCAGGTCGTGCAGGGTGCGGGGTGTTCTTCTGGTCTTCATCAAGGGTCCACTGTGATGCCGGCCTGGCGCATGGCGCCCAGGACGGCCTCATGAAACGGTTCCGACAGGGGTGTGAGCGGCAGACGGATCCCATCCGGGATCAGGCCCATCTGTGCGACCGCCCATTTTACAGGAATCGGGTTCGCTTCACGGAAAAGCTCACGGTGGAGCCCGTCGAGGCGGGTGTTGATCTCCCTTGCCCGTGCCACGTCGCCTTCCAGCGCCGCCATGCACATCTCGTGCATGGCCTGCGGTGCGACGTTCGCGGTCACCGAGATCACGCCCTGTCCTCCCGCGAGCAGGAACTCGAGGGCGGTCGCGTCGTCGCCGCTGAAGAGGTCGAGCCGGCCGCCGACGCGGTCGACCAGCTCCCGCGTCCGTTCCAGTTCGCCCAGCGCCTCCTTCAGGCCGACGATGTTCGGGACGGCCGCGAGCCGCTGCACGGTCGCGGGGAGCAGATCGACGGCGGTACGGCCGGGGACATTGTAGAGGATCTGCGGGATGTCCACCGCCTCCGCGATCGCCCGGTGGTGCAGGTACAGCCCCTCCTGCGTGGGCTTGTTGTAGTAGGGCGTGACCAGCAGACAGGCGTCGGCGCCGGCATCCTTCGCGCACTGGGTCAGGTGGATCGCCTCGCGCGTCGCGTTCGCCCCGGTCCCCGCGATCACCGGGCAGCGCCCGGCCACGCGCTTCACCGTGTGGGTGATCACCGCGCAGTGCTCCTCGAAGTCCAGGGTCGCGGATTCGCCGGTGGTTCCGACCGCCACGATGGCGTCGGTGCCTGCCGCCAGGTGCCAGTCCAGCAGGCGATCCAGGACGTCCATGTCGATACTGCCGTCCGTGCGCATCGGCGTCACCAATGCGACCATACTGCCTTGAAACATTACCTTCTCCGGCGGCTGCAATGGTGCAGTCTAACGGGCGGAGAACAGGGGGTTCAAGCTGCAAAAACCGGGGCTTCCCGCTTCCGGGCCAGGTCTCCGGGCCAGGCCTCCGGGCGACGGCGCCAGGGGCCTCGCGCCCGGCGCGGACCGGCTCCGGGTCCTTTGCATGCAAACCGTTTGCCTCGCGGGCCCAAGGTGATATGTTGCCTGCCTGTTCCGTTCATCGCCGAGCCAAGATGCCTGAATTTCCGGGTTCGACACCCACCACACAACTCGTCATGGTCCTGATCGGGCCGGATCGCCCCGGCCTGCTCGAGCAGGTCTCCCGCTACGTGATGGATGCGGGCTGCAACCTGGAAGACAGCCGCATGGCGGTGCTCGCGGGCATCTGCTGCATCAGCATGGCGGTCAGCGGGAACTGGAAGACGCTCGGCAAGCTCGAAACCCAGTTGCCGCGACTCGAGGAGGCTACCGGCCTGAACCTGTTGGCAAGGCGTGCCCCGCCCGAGGAAGACGCGCCGTCGGCGATGGCCTACTCGGTGGACGTGGTGGCCCTGGACCAGGTTGGCATCGTGCACGCATTGTCCGGCTTCTTCACCAGCCGCGGTGTGAACGTCCGCGATCTGCACACACGGGTGTTCAAGGCGCAGCAGACCGGCACGCGGATGTTCGCGGCCAACATGGTGATCGACATCCCTGCCGAACAGCACCTGGCGAGCCTGCGCGGCGACTTCCTGGACTTCTGTGACGAACTCAACCTCGACGGCGTGCTCGATCCCATCAAGGCCTGATGAAGCGCGCGCCCCACTCCCCAATTCCCATTCCCCAATTCCCATTCCCAGCCCCCCACCCAAGGAGCAACCGCAATGCCTGTTGCGATCGACCAGCCGGTTCCCACCGACATCCGCCTGCCTGCGACCGGCGATCAGACCCTCGGACTCGGCGACTTCTCCGGGCGGCGCCTCGTGCTGTACTTCTACCCCAAGGACGCGACCCCGGGCTGCACCAGCGAGAGTCGCGACTTTGCCGCACAGCAGGCCGAGTTCGAGGCCGAGAACACGGCGATCATCGGCGTGTCCCGCGACAGCGTGCGCAGCCACGAACGGTTCCGCGACAAGGAGGGACTGCCGTTCGACCTGCTCAGCGATGCCGATGAGGCCCTGTGCGAGGCCTTCGACGTGATGCGGATGAAGAACATGTACGGCAAGCAGGTGCGGGGGATCGAGCGTTCCACCTTCCTGATCGACGAGAACGGTGTGCTGCGGCGCGAGTGGCGCAAGGTCAAGGTGCCGGGGCACGTGGCCGAGGTGCTGGCGGCGGTGCGGGAGCTTTAGTCGGCCATGGGAGCAAGACGGTCATGGTGAAGAAGGAGATGCGTGCCAACCGGCTGTTGGTGCTGGACACGAACGTGCTGATGCACGACCCGACCGCCCTGTTCCGCTTCCAGGAACACGACATCTTCCTGCCGATGGTGGTGCTGGAGGAACTGGATCGTTCCAAGAAGGGCCTGTCCGAGGTTGCGCGCAACGTGCGCCAGGTCAGCCGGTTCGTCGACGAACTGACGCATGACGCGACCCACGCCGAGATCGCGCAGGGCCTGCCGCTGCAGGCGCGATCGCTGGCGGATTCCCCGCTCGGGGCCAGCGGGCGGCTGTTCTTCCAGACCCGCGCGATGGCGGCCCATCTGCCGGAGAGCCTTCCCGGCTCCACCTCGGACAACAACATCCTCGCCACCACGCTGGCGCTGCGGGGCGAACTCCCGGACGCCAGAATCACGCTCGTCTCCAAGGACATCAACCTGCGGATCAAGGCCGCGGTGCTCGGGCTGCATTCGGAGGACTACTTCAACGACCAGGTGCTGGACGACGTCAGCCTGCTGTATTCCGGAATGGCGGAGCTGCCGGCGGACTTCTGGGAGTCGCACGGCGCGGAGATGGAGTCCTGGCAGGAGAGCGGACGTACCTACTACCGCGTGAGCGGCCCGCTGGTGATGCAGTGGCAGCCCAACCAGTTCCTGTACCGGGAGGGGGACAACCCGCTGCAGGCCATCGTGCTCGAGATCGACCAGCGCGCCGAGACCGCGGTCATCGAGCTGGTCGACGACTACCGGCAGCCCCGGCACACGGTCTGGGGCATCAACGCCCGCAACCGCGAGCAGAACTTCGCGCTGAACCTGCTGATGGACCCGGAGGTGGACTTCGTGTCGCTGGTCGGCGCCGCCGGCACCGGCAAGACCCTGCTGACGCTGGCGGCGGGGCTCGCCCAGACCCTGGAGGACAACACCTACCGGGAGATCATCATGACCCGGGTCACGATCCCCGTTGGCGAGGACATCGGCTTCCTGCCGGGGACCGAGGAGGAGAAGATGACCCCCTGGATGGGGGCACTGATGGACAATCTCGAGGTGCTCACCAAGTCGGACAGCGCGGGCGACTGGGGCCGCGCGGCGACCAACGACGTGATCCGCAGCCGGATCACCATCCGTTCGCTGAATTTCATGCGCGGACGGACCTTCCTGAACCGCTACATCATCCTCGACGAGGCGCAGAACCTCACCAGCAAGCAGATGAAGACCCTGATCACCCGGGCCGGTCCCGGATCGAAGGTGGTCGCGCTGGGCAACATCGCGCAGATCGACACGCCGTACCTCACCGAGACGACCTCCGGGCTCACCTACGTGGTGGACCGCTTCCGCAGCTGGACACACGGCGGCCACATCACGCTGACCCGCGGCGAGCGCTCGCGGCTCGCCGATTTCGCGTCGCGCAACCTCTGAACCGGGCAGGGCAGGGAGGGCGGTGCGGAAGGGCCCCTCAGTCTCCGGGCTCGCCGCCGGGCTTGCCGCGCACCAGCGCGTAGGCGGAGTGGTTGTGGATCGATTCGAAGTTCTCCGAGGAGACCTCGAAGCGCTGGATGCGGGTCTCTTCGCACAGGGAGCGTGCGACGTCGCGGACCATGTCCTCCACGAACTTCGGGTTGTCGTAGGCCTGCTCCGTGACCAGCTTCTCGTCGGGCCGCTTCAGCAGACCGAAGAGCTCGCTGGAGGCCTCGGCCTCGACGCGGTCGATCAGGTCGCGCACGCACAGCGAGGTATCCGCCAGCCAGGCACGCACCGTCACGTGGGAGCGCTGGTTGTGCGCCCCGTACTCGGAGATCTCCTTGGAGCAGGGGCACAGGCTGGTCACCGGCACCACCACCTCGACCATCAGGCTGACCTTGCCGTTCTCGATCCGGCCATCCAGCGCGAGATCGTAGTCGAGCAGGCTCGCGACCCCGGACACCGGGGCGTGCTTGTTCACGAAGAACGGCAGGCGCACCCGGATGAAGGCGTCCACCGCTTCGAGGCGCTCGGCGGTGTGGTGCAGCAGATCCGCGAAACCGCCGATGGACAGCTCGTGCACCCGCTCGTTCAGGATCGCGACGAAGCGGGACATGTGGGCGCCCTTCTTGTCGGGCGGGAGGCTCACGAACATGTCGAAGGTCGCGACGGTGGGTTGCGCGGTGCCGTCGCGGTCGCGGAACAGCAGTGGATGCCGGATCGCGCGGATGCCAACCTCGTCGATGCCGATGCTCCGATGATCAGCGGAGCCCTGCACGTCGGCCATCAGTGTCGGGAACTGGGGAATGGAATTCATGCTGCTGCGTCCTCTGGGGGCTCGGTGTAGCGCACGCAGGCGCGTTCCGTTTCCCACAGGGTCAGCGCGCTCACGCGCAGACCCGGTTGGTTGATCTCCCGCGCCATCTCCCGGAAGAACCACTGCGCGATGTTTTCCGCGGTCGGGTTGATCCGGCTGAACGGCTCGAGGTCGTTCAGATACTGGTGGTCGAGCCGCCCCGCGATCTCGCGCGCAAGGCTCTTCACCACCTTGAAGTCCACGGCCATGCCGAGGTCGTCGAGTGCGGCCGCCTCGACCTCGACCTCCACCTTCCAGTTGTGGCCGTGAAGGTTGGCGCACTGCCCGGGGTATCCCCGCAGGGTGTGCGCCGAGGCGAAGTCGGTCAGCACCCGGAGCGTGAAGGTCGCGGCCATGCCTATTCCTGAATGCCGGTTCGAAAGCTTCGGAACGTTACGTTCCCGTCGTCGCTGCTGCAAGTTACCGGCTGATCCCCGCGGCGAATCGCCTCCACGATGCCCCTGGAATCCAGGCCGTGATCCGCGAGAATCCGCTCCCTCGGTCCGTGCTGCGTGAAACGGTCCGGGAGACCGAGGGTCAGGCAGGGCAGGGCCAGCCCTTCGGAGGCCAGCCACTCCAATACCGCGCTGCCGGCGCCTCCCGCGACCATGTGTTCCTCGACCGTGACGAAGCGCTCGTGGCTGCGCGCCAGCCTTTGCAGCAGGCTGGTGTCCAGCGGTTTGATGAAGCGCATGTTCACCACGGTCGCATCCAGGGCCTCGCCCGCCTCCAGTGCCGCGTCGAGCAGCGCGCCGAAGCTCAGCAGTGCAATGCCGTGCCCGTGGCGCTCGATCTTCGCCTCGCCCACCGGCAATGTGTCGAGGGCGTCGCCCGGGGGCGCGCCCGGCCCGGCGCCACGCGGGTAGCGGACCGCGGCCGGACCCTCGTGACGAAAGCCGGTGGTCAGCATCTGGCGGCACTCGGTCTCGTTCGCGGGTGCCATCAGCAGCAGGTTGGGGACCGGGCGCAGCAGCGCGATGTCGAAGGTGCCGGCGTGGGTCGGGCCGTCCGGGCCGACGATCCCGGCGCGGTCGATGGCGAAGAGCACCGGCAGATTCTGCAGCGCGACGTCGTGGATCACCTGGTCCATCGCGCGCTGCAGGAAGGTCGAGTAGATCGCGACCACCGGATGCAGCCCCTCGCAGGCCATGCCGGCCGCCAGCGTGACGGCGTGCTGCTCGGCGATGCCGACGTCGAAGTAGCGCTCGGGGAACTCCTCGGAAAAGCGGACCAGGCCGGATCCTTCGCGCATGGCCGGCGTGATGCCCATCAGGCGCCGGTCGGCGCGCGCCTGGTCGCACAGCCAGGTGCCGAAGACGTCCGTGTAGGTGGGTGCCTTGGCCTTGCCACTCGAGCTGATCCCGTCCTCGGGGCTGAACTTGCCCACCCCGTGGTAGCGGCAGGGATCGTCCTCGGCCGGCGCGTAGCCGTGGCCCTTGCGCGTGACGATGTGCAGCAGGCGCGGGCCCTCGATGTCGCGGAGGTTGTCCAGCATCGTCACCAGACCGCCGACGTCGTGCCCGTCGACCGGGCCGAAGTACTGGAAACCGAGCTCCTCGAACAGGGTGCCGGGCGTGATCATGCCCTTCACGTGCTCCTCAGCGCGCTGGGCCAGTGCCTTGACGGGGGGCACGAACTGCAGCACCCGCTTGGAGCCCTCCCGGACGCTGCAATACAGGCGCCCGGACAGCAGTCGTGTCAGGTACTGGCTCATTGCGCCGACGTTCTCGGAGATCGACATCTCGTTGTCGTTCAGGATGACCAGCAGGTTGCAGTCGAGATCGCCCACGTGGTTCATCGCCTCGAAGGCCATCCCGGCGGTCATCGCGCCGTCGCCGATCACGGCGACGTGGTGATTCCGGCTGCCGGACCGGGCGGCGGCGATCGCCATGCCCGCGGCTGCGCTGATCGAGGTGCTCGAGTGCCCGGCGCCGAAGGTGTCGTATTCGCTCTCGTCGCGTTTCGGGAAGCCCGCGAGGCCGCCGTACTGACGCAGGGTCGCCATCGCCTCGCGGCGTCCGGTCAGCACCTTGTGGGCGTAGGCCTGGTGCCCCACGTCCCAGACGATGCGGTCGCGCGGGGTGTCGTACACGTAGTGCAGCGCCAGCGCGAGCTCGACGGTCCCCAGATTCGCCGCGAGGTGGCCCCCGGTCCGGGAGACCGTGGTGATCAGGAATTCCCGCAGTTCCAGTGCGATGTCGTCGAGCTCGGCGACCGCCCGGGTCCGGAGATCCTCGGGCCGGCGGATCCCGTCAAGCAACGGGGTGCTGCTCATTGGCGCCACGCCCCGGACGCTGCTGCGGGCAGGCCAGCGCCGCCCGATCCGCCGGCCGGGCTGCCAGCGGGGGCGGGTGGTGCGGTGCCGTGGCGGCCGCGGTCGCGCTGATTGTCCATCAAGGGATCCCGTTCAATGCATTCTGTCTACGATGTACCGGGCGAGGAATCGAAGCAAATCCGCCTCCGGCCCAAGGGGTTGCAGGTGTGCGAGTGCCTCCTCGACGAGGTCGTGCGCACGCTTGCGCGAGGCCTCCAGCCCGAGCAGTGCCGGGAAGGTCGCCTTTTCCAGCAGGGTGTCGGCACCGCAGGCCTTGCCCAGGAGCGTGGGGTCACCCTCCACATCCAGCACGTCGTCGCGGATCTGGAAGGCGAGCCCGATGCAGTCCGCGTAGCCGCCGAGGCTTGCCAGCAGCCCGGCGTCAACGGCGCTCGCCCGCGCCGGCATCAGCACCGAGGCGCGGATCAATGCGCCGGTCTTCAGGCGGTGCATGGTCTCCAGTTCGTCGAGACCCAGCGCCTTGCCCTGCGCGGCAAGATCCATCGCCTGCCCACCCGCCATGCCGCTCACGCCCGAGGCCTCGGCCAGTTCCTGCGTCAGGCGCAGCCGCGCCTCGGCGCCAAGCCCGATGGCATCGTCCACGAGTACCGCAAAGGCCAGCGCCTGCAGCGCGTCGCCCGCGAGAATCGCCAGCGCCTCCCCGTGGGCGCGGTGGCAGGTCGGCTTGCCACGGCGCAGGTCGTCGTCGTCCATCGCCGGCAGGTCGTCGTGGATCAGCGAGTACACGTGGATCATCTCCACCGAGGCCGCCATCCGGTCGAGCGCGCCGCCCGGCGTACCCAGCGCCTCGCCGGCCGCATAGACCAGCAGCGGGCGCAGGCGCTTGCCTCCGCCCAGCGTCGAGTAGCGCATGGCCTCGAGCAGCTCGGGGACCCGTGCTGCCGTGGGGTCCAGCACCCGCTGCAGGAAATCCTCGATGCGCCTCTGGTAGGCTTCGATCTGTTGATTCACGACGAAGGGCCGGCTCAGAAGGGGATGTCGTCCGGGTCGGGATTTTCCGGAACTTTTGTAGAGTCATTGGGGTCTGAAGTCTGCGTCGGGCTACCGGGGGATTCGATCACGCTGTCGATCCGGCGCTGAGCCTCGTCCAGGGCCTCCTGGCAGGACCGGACCAGTTCCATGCCGCGCTGGTATTCCCGCAGGGATTCCTCCAGTGGCAGGTCGCCGGCCTCCATTCGGGCGACGAGCTGTTCGAGGGATTCCATTGCGGCCTCGAACGCGGCGGGTGACTTCGGGGGATCTTTGGGCATGGGGTGCGGCGGCATGGGAGGACCCAGCAAGGTACCGAATCCGGGGGCATCTGGAAAGCCTCTGGCCGTTCAGTATCGGCCCCGCAGGCTGGACCCACCCCGCCTGAGACCACCCGGCCTGGACGCAGACAGGCGGCGCCATTCGAGGTTGACAAAAATTTAGACCGAGTCTAAAGTCTCGGCACGGTTTAGACAGAGTCTAAAGCCCGTGACGGCGGCGGGCACACGCCGGCCACCGTCTGACGCAGCAAAACCCAGTGACAGAGGAGTAACACCATGGAACTGAAAGGCACCAAGACCGAGCAGAATCTTCAGGAAGCCTTCGCCGGCGAATCCCAGGCCAACCGCCGCTACCTGTACTTCGCATCCAAGGCGGACGTCGAGGGCTACAACGACGTGGCCACCGTGTTCCGTTCCACCGCCGAAGGCGAGACCGGTCATGCGCACGGCCACCTGGAGTACCTGGAGTCCAGCGGCGATCCGGCCACCGGTCTGCCCTTCGGTGCGACCGAGGCGAACCTGAAGACCGCGATTGCCGGTGAAACCCACGAGTACACCGACATGTACCCGGGCATGGCCAAGTCGGCCCGCGATGAAGGCTTCGACGAAATCGCCGACTGGTTCGAAACCCTGGCCAAGGCCGAGCGCTCCCACGCCAACCGTTTCCAGAAGGCGCTGGACAACCTCGACGCCTGATCGGGCTCTGGGAACCTAGCCGGACGGGGCCGGGTGACCGGCCCCGTTCCTTGCCGTTGACGGATTAAAGGCACAACCGGAGAGATTCATGTCTGCCCCTACGCAGTCCACCCGTGAAGGCAATCTGGAAGCACCCACCCGACACCCGCTGGATTGGAAGAATCCGGATTTCTATGACGACGACTCGCTGTTCGGCGAGATGGAGCGGGTCTTCGACATCTGCCATGGCTGCCGCCGTTGCGTGAGCCTGTGCAACGCCTTTCCGACGCTCTTCGACCTGGTCGACGAGTCGGAGACGCTGGAAGTGGACGGGGTGAAGAAGGCCGACTACTGGAAGGTGGTCGACCACTGCTATCTCTGTGATCTCTGCTACATGACCAAGTGCCCCTACGTGCCGCCGCACGAGTGGAACGTGGACTTCCCGCACCTGATGCTGCGCGCCAAGGCCGCACGCTTCAAGAAGGAAGGCGCAAAGAGCGCGCACAAGCTGATGTCCAGCACCGACATGATCGGATCTCTCGCCGGCATTCCCGTGGTGGCGCAGACGGTCAATGCCGTGAACCAGACCGGGGTGGCGCGCAAGCTGCTCGACAAGACCCTCGGCGTGCATCCGGATGCGACGCTGCCCAAGTATCACAGCCTCAAGGGCCGGAAGCGTGCCACCAGGGCCGCGGCCGCGGTGTCTGCGCCCGAGGCCGTGAATGGTACCACCGGGCGGGTGGCGCTGTTCGCAACCTGTTACGGCCACTACAACGAACCCCACATCGTCGAGGACCTGGTGAAGGTCTTCAACCACAACGGCATCGAGGTCACGCTGGTCGAGAAGGAGCAGTGCTGCGGCATGCCGAAGCTGGAGCTCGGCGACCTCGAGGCGGTCGCGGCCGCGAAGGACGTGAACGTGCCCCAGATGAAGCGCATGATCGATCAGGGCTACGACATCGTCGGCCCCGTTCCCTCCTGCGTGCTGATGTTCAAGCAGGAACTGCCGCTGATGTTCCCCGAGGATTCCGACGTGCAGGCGGTGAAGGCGCGGATCTTCGACCCCTTCGAGTACCTGATGGCGCGTCACGGCGGCGGCAAGCTGAAGACGGAGTTCCCGAAACCGCTGGGCAAGATCGCCTACCACGCCGCCTGCCACCTGCGCGTGCAGAACATGGGCCTGAAGACCCGCGATCTGCTGAAACTCGTGCCGGATACCGAGATCGAAGTCGTCGAGCGCTGTTCCGGCCACGACGGCACCTACGGCGTGAAGAGCGAGTACTACGAGACGGCGGCCAAGATCTGCCGGCCGGTGGTCAACCGGGTCCAGAAGGCCAGTGCCGACCACTTCTCGAGTGACTGCCCGATGGCGGGGCACATGATCGAGAACGGACTGAAGGACGGGCGCGAGCCCGAACACCCGTTGACCCTCCTGCGCAAGGCCTACGGGCTCTGAATGCAGGGCCGCATCGAACAAGGAGAGAGAAGAACATGTCGAGCGATGGATATCACGAGCCCGTCGAGGAACTCAGCGACGAAAGCCGGGAGCTGCACCGGGCCATCGTGTCGCTGATGGAGGAACTCGAGGCCGTCGACTGGTACCAGCAGCGGGTGGATGCCTGCAAGGACCCCGAACTCAAGGCGATCCTCGCGCACAACCGCGACGAGGAGATCGAGCACGCCGCGATGGTCCTGGAATGGATCCGGCGCCGGAACAAGGTCTTCGACCACGAACTCAGGGACAACCTGTTTTCGGACAAGGACTACACCGACACGGGCCACCACGATCACTGACGGATGCCTGGTCGCGATTGGCACGAACGAACATCGGAGGCGAATGTGAGCAAACTGAGCAGAGAAGACCTTTTTTCCCTCGAGAAGTACTCGGAAGCGCGTCCCGGATTCCGGGCCGAGGTGATGCAGCACAAGAAGAACCGGGTGTTGCCCGTCGGCCCCAACGTGGCCCTGCATTTCGAGGATCGCAAGACGATGCACTACCAGGTCCAGGAGATGCTGCGTGCCGAGAAGATCTTCGACGCCGCCGGGATCCAGGAAGAGCTGGATGCGTACAACCCGCTGATCCCGGACGGGAGCAACTGGAAGGCGACGATGATGGTCGAATTTCCGGAGATCGAGGAACGCAAGGTCGCGCTGGGCCAGCTCATCGGCATCGAGGAGCGGACCTACGTCCAGGTGGAGGGTCATGACAAGGTCTATGCGATCGCCGACGAGGACATGGAGCGCGACACCGAGGACAAGACCTCGGCGGTCCACTTCCTGCGCTTCGAACTGACCGGCGACATGGCCGCCGCGGTGAAGGCTGGAGCGGCCATCGCGGTCGGCGTGGATCACGACAACTACACCCACCGCGTCGACCCGGTGCCCAAGCCCACCCGCGACTCCCTGGCCGAGGATCTCGCCCCGCTCAACTGATCCGGGAAGGCCCTTGGGGATGGCTTCTTCTCCTCCCCCGGCGCCGGAATCGGCGAGAGGGCTCGCCTCCTACAGGGGACCGGGACGAACGCTGTAGGAGGCCAGCCTCTGGCCGATCTTCCCCGGCGCCCGATCGCAGAGGCGGGTTCAGACCAGCTCCAGCGCGTCCGACAGGTGTTCCACGGGCTCGATCCGCATGCCGGGGATCTTCCTGCGAATCCGGTTTCCGGCGGGGATGATCGCGCGGGTCAGGCCGTGCTTCGCCGCCTCCGAGAGCCGTTCCTCGCCGTTGGGGACCGGGCGCACCTCGCCCGACAGGCCGATCTCGCCGAAGCACACCAGCTCCGGTCCCAACGGGCGATCGCGCAGCGAAGAAAGCGCCGCGACCAGCATCGGCAGATCCGCCGCCGTCTCCGATACCCGCACGCCACCGACCACGTTGATGAAGACATCCTGGTCGAACAGCGCAATGCCGCCGTGGCGGCTGAGCACCGCCAGCAGCATGATCAGCCGGTTCTGCTCCAGCCCCAGGGTCACGCGGCGCGGCTGCGGCGCGTGGCTCTCGGCCACCAGTGCCTGCACCTCCACCAGCAGCGGCCGCGTGCCCTCCCGGGTCACCATCACCACGCTGCCGGAGACCGGCCGGCTGTGCCGTGACAGGAAGATCGCCGACGGGTTGGCCACCGGCCTCAGCCCGTCCTCCTGCATCGCGAACACGCCCAGTTCGTTCACCGCGCCGAAGCGGTTCTTCACCGCGCGCAGCATCCGGTAGCGGCCGCCCGGGTCGCCCTCGAAGTACAGCACGGTGTCGACCATGTGTTCGAGCACCCGCGGACCCGCGAGCTGGCCGTCCTTGGTCACGTGGCCGACCAGGATCACCGTGATGTCCCGCTGCTTCGCCAGCCGCACCAGTGCCGCCGCACTCTCCCTGACCTGCGACACCGAGCCCGGCGCCGACTGCAGCGCCGCCGTGTACAGCGTCTGGATGGAGTCGATCACCAGCACCTGGGGGCGTTCCCGCTCGCTGGTGGCGATCACGTTCTCGACCTGGGTCTCGGTGAGCAGGCGCAGCCCCGAACAGTCCAGGCCGAGCCGGTGCCCGCGCAGACTCACCTGCTGGGCGGATTCCTCGCCGGTGACATACAGCGTCTGGTCGGCGGGCAGCATTGCGAGCACCTGCAGGAGCAGGGTCGACTTCCCGATTCCGGGATCGCCGCCGATCAGCACCACGGAACCCCGGACCAGGCCGCCGCCGAGGCTGCGGTCCAGTTCCGAGATCCGGGTCGAGATCCTGGGCGTCTCCGCGACCGGAACCTCGCCAAGGCGGGTGACGCGCGCCGCCTCTCCGGCATAGCCGCCGGCACGCGGACCCCGGGCGGCGGCACTGGCCTGGAACTCCTCCAGGCTGTTCCAGGCCCCGCAGTCGCCGCACTGCCCGGCCCACTTGGCGCTGGTGGCGCCGCACTCGCGGCAGACGTACTGCGGGCGGGGGCGCGCCATCAGGCCTGACCCTCCGGCGGGAAGGCCGGCGGCGGGATGCGCACCGTGCGGATGGTGTTCCGCTTGATCTTGACGATGTCCATCACCACCCCGTCGATCCGCACGCTGGCGGGGGCCTCCGGGATGTCCTCGAGGTACTCCACGATCAGGCCGCTGAGGGTCTTCGGCCCATCGACCGGCAGCCGCAGCCCGAGTGAGCGGTTCAGTTCGCGCAGGTGGATGCCGCCGTCGACCACCACGCTGCCATCCGGCTGGCGCAGCATCTCGTCGCCCATCATCGGCGAGTCGGTGGTGAATTCCCCGACGATCTCCTCCAGCAGATCCTCGAGGGTGACCAGCCCCTCGATGTCGCCGTATTCGTCGACCACCAGCCCGATCCGGCGTTTCTGCTTCTGGAAGTTGATCAGCTGCCGGTTCAGCGCCGTGCCCTCCGGGATGAAGTAGGGGGGCGTGATCACCTCGCGCAGGTCCGACGGCCCGAAGGCCTCGCGGTTGGCGAGCGCGAGCACGTCCCGCATGTGCACGAAGCCGATGACGCGGTCCATCTCGCCCTCGATCACCGGGAGGCGGGTGAAGCTGCCACTGAGGATCTGCTCCAGCACGTCATTCCAGTCTTCCTCCAGATCCAGCGCGACGATCTCATTGCGCGGGATCATGATGTCCTCGACCGTTGCGCGCTCCAGGTCCAGCAGGTTGATCAGCATGCGCTGGTGCCTGGGGGGAATCAGCGCCCCGGCCTCGGCGACCACCGAACGGAGCTCGTCGGAGCTCAGCGCCGCGCGCTGTTGATCGTCCAGCCGGATGCCGAACAGCCGGAGAAAGCCGTTGGCGAGGAGGTTGATCACGTAGACCACCGGCCACATCACCCGCAGCAGGCCGCTGTAGATCCAGGCGGCGGGGTAGGCGACGCGCTCGCTGTAGAGCACGGCCACGGTCTTCGGGGCGGTCTCGGCGAAGATCAGCAGCGTCAGGGTGAGCACGCCGGTGGCGATGGCCACGCCCAGATCGCCAAACAGGCGCCAGCCAATGAAGGTCGCGATCTGCGTGATCAGGATGTTGATGAAGTTGTTGCCCAGCAGGATCAGGCCGATCAGCCGGTCCGGCCGCTCCAGCAGGCGCGAGGCCAGTCGGGCACCCACGTGCCCCTGCTGGGCCTTGTGGCGCATCCGGTAGCGGTTCACCGCCATCAAAGCCGTCTCCGAGCCGGAGAAGAAGGCCGACAGCAGGAACAGGACGAAGAGCGCGGCGAACAGCGCAGACAGGGGGATGTCGTGCAAGCGGCGATTCCTCGCGGGCCATGTCGCGTTTGCATTCTAGCAGGCCGGCTCCGGCAGGCTGCCAGGGGCCGGTGTCCGTCGGCGAGACCACACCGGGCTCGGCCCAATGGAGCGCGGCGGCCTTGCCGGTGCCGCCAGCGTCAGATGCGCTGCAGGATCACTTCCAGCACCAGCTTGGAACCGAAGTAGGCGAGTACCAGGCTGACGAATCCGCCGGTGGTCCAGGCCAGTGCCCGGGAGCCCCGCCAGCCGAAGCGCCAGCGCCCGAAGAGCAACACCGAGAACATGATCCAGGCGAGGATCGACAGCACCGACTTGTGCACCAGGTGCTGCGCGAACAGGTCCTCGAGGAAGATCAGGCCGCTGGCCAGGCTGAGCGTGAGGAAGATCCAGCCGACGAAGATCATGCGGAACAGCCACATCTCCATCGAGAACAGTGGCGGCAGGTGACGCACGAAGCCCTGGGTGCGGTGTTCGTGGAGCGCGCGGTGCTGTGCCGTCATCACCGCGGCCTGCACGGTGGACAGGGCCAGGAAGGCCCAGCCCAGCGCGGCCAGCATGATGTGGATCTCGACGTAGGGCGTGGTCGCGATGCGCCGCCCCTCGTCGCAGGTCAGTGCCACCAGCAGTGCCAGCGCGGTCAGGGGCAGCACGATCACGCCCATGATGGCCAGCGGGTGGCGCAACGCAGCCAGCCAGAGCAGCACCGCAACCAGCCACAGGGCGGCCGCCAGGGCGTTGGCGAGGCAGAGATTGAGCCCCGCCTCGGTCACGAGCATTTGCGACAGCGCGCCCAGATGGACCGCGAGCGCCACGCCCCAGACGACCAGCGGACCTCGCGGCTGTGCCGGTGCCGGTGGCTGCCGGCGCGCGGATACGACGAGGTAGCCGGTGGTCACCATGTACAGGGCAATGGCGATCAGGCCGATGACGTTGCTCATGACCCGCGATTATCCACGCATCGGGCGGACAATGCATCGCGATGGCCGCAGGCTGTACACTGCGTCAGGGATTTTTCCACAGTACGGGAGCAGACATGTTCGACGGCCTTTCCAGCCGCCTCCAGGCAACGGTCAAGCGCCTCAAGGGCCATGCCCGGCTGACCGAGGACAACATCCAGGATGCCCTGCGCGAGGTGCGCATGGCCCTGCTCGAGGCAGACGTTGCCCTGCCGGTGGTTCGGGAGTTCATCGCCGAGGTGCGGGAGAAGGCGATGGGCCGGGAGGTCGTCGGCAGCCTGACGCCGGGGCAGGCCCTCGTGAAGGTGGTGCACGACGAACTGGTGCAGGTGATGGGCGGCACCGGCGAGGGGCTGAATCTGGCCACCCAGCCGCCGGCGGTGGTGCTGGTGGCGGGCCTCCAGGGGGCCGGCAAGACGACCAGCGTCGGCAAGCTGGCCCGGCTGCTCCGGGAACGCGAAAAGAAGAAGGTGGCGGTGGTCAGCTGCGACGTCTACCGCCCGGCCGCGATCCAGCAGCTCGAGACCCTCGCCGGTCAGGTCGATGTCACCTTCTACCCGAGCGACACGACCCAGCGTCCGGAGGCGATTGCCGGCGCGGCGGTGGAGCGGGCGCGCCGGGAGATGAAGGACGTGCTGCTGGTGGATACCGCCGGCCGACTGCACATCGACGACGCGATGATGGCCGAGATCCAGAAGCTGCACCAGGCGGTCGACCCGATCGAGACCCTCTTCGTGGTCGATGCCATGACCGGCCAGGACGCGGCGACCACCGCACGGGCCTTCGGGGACGCGCTGCCGCTGACCGGTGTGGTGCTGACCAAGGCCGATGGCGATGCCCGCGGCGGGGCCGCGCTGTCGGTGCGCAGGATCACCGGCGTGCCGATCAAGTTCATGGGCATGGGGGAGCGCCCGGACGCGCTCGAACCCTTCCATCCGGAGCGCGTGGCCTCGCGGATCCTCGGGATGGGCGACGTGCTGACGCTGGTCGAGGAGGCCACGCGGGAGGTCGATCAGGACAAGGCGGAACGGCTTGCGCGCAAGCTCAAGAAGGGGCGCGGCTTCAACTTCAACGATCTGCGCGACCAGCTGTCGCAGATGCAGCGCATGGGGGGCATCGGCAGCCTGCTGGAAAAGCTGCCCGGTGCCGGCCAGCTGCCGGATGCGGTCAAGACGCAGGCCAACGACCGCGAGATCCGTCGCATGATGGCCGTGATCGGCTCGATGACGGAGCAGGAGCGGCGGCGTCCGGAACTCATCAAGGGCTCGCGCAAGCGCCGCATCGCCACCGGTTCCGGCTGCCAGATCCAGGACGTGAACCGCCTGCTGAAGCAGCACACCCAGATGAGCAAGGCGATGAAGAAGTTCTCCAAGGGCGGCGCCGCCAAGATGATGCGCTCCCTCGGCGGGCGGATGGGGGGCATGGGCGGGCCCGGTGGCCCGGGCGGTGGCGGCCCCGGCGGCTTCCCCTTCCGGTAGGCGCGCTGCAGGAGCGGGCGCGCCGCTTGTGTCGTGCTCCCGATGCGTTATACTTCCCCGTTTTCTCAAGCACCCCGAAGCTTCCGAGGTCCAGAACAGGCATGGTCACCATTCGTTTGTCCCGTCGCGGAGCAAAGCGCGCGCCCTTTTACCAGATCGTGGTCACCGACTCGCGAGCCCGTCGCGACAGCGGCTACATCGAGCGTATCGGGTTCTTCAACCCCGTCGCCCGGGGCCAGGAGGTCCCGCTGCAGCTCGACCTCGCCCGCGTCGACCACTGGCTCGAGCGCGGCGCCTCGACCTCCGAGCGCGTCGGCCAGCTGATCAAGGAACACCGCAAGCAGGCCGCTGCCGCCGCCTGACGCGGCAGCGACGGCCACGCCCGTGGAAGCGCCCGGGCCGAAGCGCCTGATCGCGGGGCGGGTCTCCGGCGTCTATGGCGTGAAGGGCTTCGTCCGTGTCTTCTCCGAGACCGACCCGCGGGCCGCGATCGCCGGGTTTCCGCAACTCTGGGTCGAGCGCGCCGGCAGCTGGGAACGCCTCGACGTGGAGGCCGGCCGGGCCCACGGTCGCGGGGTTGTGCTGAAGTTCCGGGGGACCGCGGACCGGGAGGCGGCGCAGGCCCTGATCGGCTGCACGCTCGCGATCGAGCGTGACTGGCTGCCAGCGCCCGACGAGGGCGAGTTCTACTGGGCCGACCTGCAGGGTCTGCGGGTGGAGACGGTGGAAGGTCAGCCCCTGGGCCGGGTGCAGGGCTTCATCGAGACGGGTGCGAATGACGTGATGGTGGTGCAGGGAGAACGCGAGCGCCTGATCCCCTGGGTGCGGGGGCGCTACGTGACGGACGTGGACCTCGAGGCGGGCCGCATACGCGTCGACTGGGATCCGGAGTTCTGAAGACCGTGATGCGCTTCGACGTCGTCACGCTGTTTCCGGAACTGGTCGAGTCGGTTGGCTCGTTCGGGGTAACGCGGCGCGCGGCCGAGCAGGGCCTGTTCGCGCTGCATTGCTGGAATCCGCGGCGCTGGGGCAGCGGGGTTCACCAGGCGGTGGACGATCGTCCCTACGGGGGTGGGCCGGGCATGGTGATGCAGTACGAACCCCTGGCCGCGGCCCTGGCCGCGATCCGGGAGGCGGAGCCGGACCCGGTGCGGGTGATCGCACTGACGCCGCAGGGCCGGCCGCTCGACCAGGCCGCCTTGCGCCGGTTTTCCGGCCTGCCGCGGCTCGCACTGGTCTGCGGCCGCTACGAAGGGATCGACGAGCGCCTGCTCGAGGCGGAAGTGGACGAGGAATGGTCGCTGGGGGACTATGTGCTCTCCGGCGGTGAACTGGCGGCGATGGCGGTGATCGATGCCTGTGTGCGGCTGCTGCCGGGCGCGCTGGGACACGACGATTCGGCCGTGCAGGACTCGTTCACCGAGGGCCTGCTGGACTGCCCGCACTACACGCGGCCGGAGGTCGTGGCCGGCCGCGCGGTGCCCCCGGAGCTGTTGACCGGGCACCACGCGCAGATCGAGCGCTGGCGCCGCCGGGAGGCGCTGGGACGAACGTGGGAACGCAGGCCGGACCTGCTGGCGCGGCTTGCCCCCGGGCCCGAGGACGCGGCCCTGCTGGACGAATATCGCTGCCTGCGGAGAGATTCCGCGGGTGGCCGCAATGGCGATGACTGAGGTTGTGACGATGAACAGCATTATTCAGCAGCTTGAAGCCGAGCAGATGAAGCCCTCCATACCGGATTTTGGTCCCGGCGACACGGTCGTGGTCCAGGTCAAGGTCCGCGAGGGAGACCGCGAGCGCCTGCAGGCCTTCGAGGGCGTGGTGATCGCCAAGCGCAACCGCGGCCTGAACTCCGCCTTCACGGTGCGCAAGATCTCCTCGGGAAACGGCGTCGAACGGGCCTTCCAGACCCACAGCCCGCTGGTGGCCGAGATCAAGGTGAAGCGGCGCGGCCGGGTTCGCCGGGCGAAGCTCTACTACCTGCGTGACCGGACCGGCAAGGCGGCCCGAATCAAGGAAGACGTGAAGGCTGTCCGCCAGGGCAAGTCGCGCTGATCCCGACCGTCGGCGCGCCTGGCGTGGCAGCTCCACCCCCGGCACCGGCGTCCGGGCGTCGCGCCTTGCCAGCGCCCGCGACGCGGCGCCGACGGCTGACGTCCGCGTGCCAGGGGATCACGGCCTGAATCGGGGTTCCGCCGGGCCCCGGGCCCGCGGCCTCCCGGTCGCGTTGGCGTCCGCGGCATGATCGCGAATTCCCAGCGCTGCACCCCTGGGGGTGTGGCGCTTTCCTTCGTCTGGGCCCTTGCGCCGGGCGGGGGCCTGCTCGCGGCCGGGTGGACCGATGCGGATGCTGGCAACGACGAGGCGCTTGCGGGCGAACGCGGTCGGCTGCACGCCGCGCAGCCCGCCCCCGCGGGGACCGGTAGCCCGATTCCCGTTCCCTTCGAACCCGCCGAATTCTTTCGGGATCCCCGTTGCTGGCGTCCGCCTCGTGACGTGCCGGCGGGGTCTGCCCATGCGCGCAGGGTGTGGCGCGCGCTGTGCGCGATCCCCGTCGGCGAGACCCGCAGCTATGGCCAGATCGCCCGCGAGATCGGGTCGGCGGCGCGTGCGGTCGGGCAGGCCTGCCGGGCCAACCCGTGGCCGCTGTTCATTCCCTGTCACCGCGTGGTGCCTGCGGGCGGAAGGGACACGGTTCCGGCCGGCGGCTACGCGGGCAGCCTCCACGGCCCCCTCGCGGATGTGAAGGCCTGGCTGCTCGCGCACGAGACCGCCATGCGGTCGTCATAGGTGCCCGCAGCCCGTTACTGGACCGGGCCGACCGGAGGCCGCCCGCCCGCTGCTGGAATAATCCTTCTGCCAGCGTCGTCTTCAAACTCGATGTCGCTGCGACCCCCAAAGGAACATATAGAACGTTGGCATAGGCTGATGTTCCGTTTCTGTTGACAGGGGGCTGCTCGCATTAGCACGATGAAGGGAGGTTCGCGATCGCTCCGGTCCGGGCCGCCAATAAAGAAGACAACCTGGTGATGGAGGTTTCCATGCTTAAAAAAGCCTTGCTGGCGCTGCCAGTGGCGATGGCTCTGGGGGCAACGGCCCATGCGGAAAAGCCGCCGGAAGAAGTCCTTCAGGGACTGATTGATGCGATCGATTCCACGTATCTCACCCAGAGTGAGATGAACATCATGATGATGCCGGACAACCCGGCGCTGTGGGTGGGGATGGACGGGGAAGACCTGTTCCACACGCCCCGCGGACCGAACAATGTCTCGATGGAGGCCTGCGACTTTGGCAAGGGCCCCGGCGTCCTGGAAGGTGCGTATGTCGAGATGCCGCGCTACTTCGAGGACACCGGCAAGGTGATGGACCTCGAGACCCGCATCGTGCATTGCATGACGGAGGTCCAGGGATTCGATCCGGATGACCCGGCGGTAACCCGGCGCCACGGTTCGGGTTCCGACCACATGAAGATCCAGACCTACATTGCGATGCAGTCGAACGGGATGGAGTGGAACAACCCGCTCGAGCATCCGCTGGAGCAGGCGATGCGTGATGCCGGTGAGGTGCTCTTCGCACGTCGTGCCGGTATGTCCGACTTCAACTGCTACGCCTGCCACGGCGAGACCGGCAAGCGGGTCCGTGCATCGCAGCTGCCGGCCGTCGATGTTCCGGAAGAGTGGACCAAGGCGATCTCCTGGCCCGCCCACCGCGTCGGTCACGACAACGTGCGCAGCAGCCAGCACCGCGTTCGCGGTTGCTACTACCAGATGCGTCAGCCAGGGATGCTTGCGGGTTCGGATGCCTCCATTGCGCTGATCTCGTACTGGACCGATCTGGCCCGAGGCCAGCCCGCCGTCCTGCCCGACATGAAGCGCTGATTCCGGACGCACAAGGAGATTCGAGATATGTTCAAGAAGACCCCTATGGCGGCCGGAGTCGCTGCCTTCGCAACCCTTCTCTTTGCCGGTGGCTCTGCTGTCGCAGACACGGGCAACGGGTACGCGGTCGATTACACCGCAATGACGCCGCACGAACTCGCCGAATACCTGATCTTCGAGGCGAACGATGGCGGTGGCTTCAACCTCTCCCAGGAGATGCAGGAAGGCGGCACCGCTCGTGACCGCATGCAGCAGGACGAGCTGCAGATCGCCTGCTCGCTGATCGATAACGCCGATCCCGACCCCGAGACTGCGGCAGCCATTCGTGAGGCCGCGGGCGAGAGCATCGTCTACCCGGAAGGCGGCATCCAGCTCGGTGACTGGGAGCGCGGTCGCGAGCTGGCCTGGTCCGGCTTTGGCTACCGTGTCGGACATAACTATGACGACCACGACGCCCGGCCTGTTGGCGGCACCTGCTACAACTGCCACCAGATGGCGACGGACCGTACCGGCGGCAATGTGGGCCCGAACCTGACCGGCTACGGCAAGACCCGCGGCACCAGCGAGGCAGTGCTGAAGTACGCCTACGACATGATCTACAACCCGCACGTGTACTTCCCCTGCACCCACATGCCGCGGTTTGGCGCCAGCGGGTTCCTGGACGACGAGTCGATTGCCGACATCATGGCCTACATGTTCGACCCGGAGTCCCCCGTCAACGAGTAAGGGTCAACGAGTAAGAGTCAACAAGTGAGGTCGGGTTTCTGACGATCGGCGGTCCTCCGGGACCGTGACGAAGCCGCCGGCGGCAACGCCGGCGGCTTTTTTTCGCCTGTCGGCCCCGCGCGGGCGCGCCTCCCGCACCACGGCCTGCCCCCTTGGCGGAGGCGGGGGGATGGATATGTGGCGGACGGTTCCCGTCGGCAGCCCTTGAAAATGCCTCAGGTCGTCCCCAACTCCCGCGGTGCGACACACGAGATTCCACTGCCATAGCCCATATTGATAGGGATACAAAGGACCATGACTGAAGCCCAACGTGAAGAACGCCGTTTCGAGACCGAGGTCAGCCAGCTGCTGCACCTGATGGTGCACGCCCTGTACTCCAACCGCGAGATCTTCCTGCGCGAGCTGATCTCGAACGCGGCCGACGCCTGCGACAAGCTCCGCTTCGAGGCCCTCGCGAACCCCGGGACCATCGTCCAGCCGGGTGAGCTGCACATCGATGTGAGCTTCGACCGGGAAAGGCGCGAGATCCGCGTGAGCGACAACGGCGTGGGGATGTCCCGGGACGAGGTGATCGAGAACATCGGCACCATCGCGCGCTCAGGGACGAAGGAGTTCCTGAACCGGCTGACCGGCGACCAGCAGAAGGACGCGCTGCTGATCGGCCAGTTCGGGGTGGGTTTCTATTCCTCGTTCACCGTGGCCGACCGCGTGACCCTGGAGACACGCCGCGCCGACGCCCCGGAGGACGCCGCCGTCCGCTGGGAGTCGGACGGTACCGGCAGCTACACGCTCGAGAACACCGCGAGGGCCGAGCCGGGCACCGAGGTGATCCTGCACCTGAAGGAGGATGCCGACGAGTTCCTGGAGGCCTACCGGCTGCGTCACATCATCACCCGCTATTCCGACCACGTCTCCTTCCCGATCCGGATGCCGCAGCTCGACGACGAGGGCAAGCCCACCGACGAATGGGAGACCGTGAACCGTGCGAGCGCCCTGTGGACGCGCTCGAAGAGCGACATCACCGACGAGGAGTACCGCGAGTTCTACAAGCACGTCGCCCACGACTTCGAGGACCCGGCCGCCTGGGTGCACAGCCATGTGGAGGGCAAGCAGCAGTACACCACGCTGTTCTACATCCCGAAGCGCGCGCCCTTCGACCTCTGGGACCGCGACCAGCGCCACGGCGTGAAGCTGTACGTGAAGCGCGTGTTCATCATGGACGATGCGGAGAAGATGCTGCCGAGCTACCTGCGCTTCGTGCGCGGCGTGGTCGACTCCTCCGACCTGCCGCTGAACGTGTCGCGCGAGATCCTGCAGAGCAACCGCCTGGTCGACGGTATCCGTTCGGGCTCGGTGAAGAAGATCCTCGGCCTGCTGGAGTCGATCGCGGAAAAGGAGCCCGAGAAGTACGCCGAGCTCTGGACCCAGTTCGGCCGGGTGCTCAAGGAAGGGCCGGGCGAGGACTACCGCAACCGTGAGCAGATCGCAAAGCTGCTCCGTTTCGCCAGCACGCACAACAGCGACGACATCCAGAACGTGTCGCTCGCCGACTACACGGCGCGCATGAAGGAGGGCCAGAAGGCGATCTACGTGGTCACCGCCGACAACCCCTCCGCTGCGCGCAACAGCCCGCACCTCGAGATCTTCCGCAAGCACGGCATCGAGGTGCTGCTGCTCTCCGACCGCGTCGACGAGTGGCTGCTGTCCCATCTCGACCGCTTCGACGACACGCCGATCAAGTCGGTGGCGAAGGGCGACCTCGACCTCGGCGACCTGATGGACAAGGACGCCGAGGGCAAGGACGCGGCGGATGAGGACAAGGCGAAGGAGGAGCTCGGCGACCTCCCCGAGCGCATCGGCAAGACCCTCGGCGACCGCGTGGAGACCGTACGGGCCTCGCAGCGCCTGGTGGAGTCCCCGGCCTGCATCGTGCTCGGCGAGCACGAGATGGCGCTGTACCTGCAGGAGCTGATGAAGCAGGCGGGCCAGCAGGCATTGGGCAGCAAGCCGGTGCTGGAGGTGAACCCGACACACCCGCTGGTCCAGCGCCTGAAGGCCGCGGAAGGCGCCGAGTTCGACGACCTCGCCACGCTGCTCTTCGAACAGGCCCTGCTGACCGAAGGCGGCCAGCTCGACGATCCGTCAGGCTTCGTTTCCCGGCTCAATCGCCTGCTGCTGAAGGCCGCCTGACCGCGGGATAGGCCCCGTGGTCAGGTGGCCGTGTGGGAGCGCCCGGGAGACACCCCGGCGTTTGGCGCTCCAGCGGCGCATTCGCGAGCAGGCTCGCTCCCACAGGGACCAGGGCGAGCACCGTAGGAGGCCAGCCCCCTGGCCGACCGTCCCCGGCGCCGGATCGCCGAGAGGGCTCGCCTCCTACAGGGGGCCGGGGCGAGCACCGTAGGAGGCCAGCCCTCTGG
>RECA01000195.1 GCA_007692435.1 Thioalkalivibrio sp. | reverse complement strand
GCACCGTAGGAGGCCAGCCCCCTGGGCGACCGTCCCCGGCGCCGAATCGCCGAGAGGGCTCGCCTCCTACAGGGGGGCTATCGGCTCCATAGCGACAAAGTCTGGGGATTGCCCGCATCGGGTCGCGCGTGGTTGGTAACATATAGGGTCTTATAGCCAACGCACAGGATACGACATGCCTGAACCACGACCCGCTCCGCGGCGCCCGGTGGTACTGATCATCATGGATGGCGTCGGCGTGAATCCGAGCAAGCGGAACAATGCCTTCGCCGAGGCGGACACCCCGCGCCTCGACGAGTACCTGTCCACGCACTCGCACACCACCATCGACGCGTCCGGCCGCGCGGTCGGCCTGCCGGCCGGGCAGATGGGCAACTCCGAGGTGGGGCACCTGACGCTTGGCGCCGGCGCGATCGTGCGCCAGGACCTGGTGCGCATCGACGACTCGATCGAGGACGGCAGCTTCCTGCACAACGACGCGCTGGTCAGCGCAGCCACCGCGGCGCGCTCGCGCAACGAGCCGCTGCACCTGATCGGGCTGGTCTCGGACGGCGGCGTGCACAGCCACATCCGGCACCTGCTCGCGCTGATCGAGATCTGCCGCGAGCAGGAGGTGCAACCTGTGGTGCACATGATCACGGACGGCCGCGACACGCCGCCGCGCTCGGCACTGAACTACCTCCCGGAGCTGGAGCAGCACCTGGAAGCGGCGGGCGGGCGCATCGCCACCGTCTGCGGGCGCTATTACGCGATGGACCGCGACAAGCGCTGGGCCCGGACCGAGCGCGCCTTCCGGGCGATCGCCTTCGCCGAGGGCGAGCAGGCGGACAGCGCGAAGGCCGCGATCGAGGGCGCCTACGCAGCCGACGAGGCGGACGAGTTCATCAAGCCCCGCATCGTCGGGGAACCGATGCCGCTCGGCCCGGATGCCGTCTGCGTGCTGTTCAACTTCCGCAACGACCGTCCGCGCCAGCTCACCGCGGCGCTGGCGATGGAGAAGTGCGTGGGCTTCGACCGCGGTGACTTCCACCCGGTGGGGGTCACCTGCCTCACCGAGTACGAGCCGCGCTTCCTGGCGCCGATCGCCTTTCCGCCGGAGCGTCCGTCCACCACGCTGGGCGGCGTGATCTCGGCCGCCGGCATCCCGCAGTTCCACTGCGCGGAGACGGAGAAGTACGCCCACGTGACCTTCTTCTTCAACGGCGGCCGCGAGGATGCGGTGGCCGGCGAGGACCGCGTGATGGTGCCCTCCCCGGATGTGGACACCTACGACGAGAAGCCCGAGATGAGCGCGCGCGAGGTCGCCGACGAGACCATCAAGGCGATCGAGAGCGGACGCTACGGGTTCGTGCTGGTGAACTTCGCGAACGGCGACATGGTGGGCCACACCGCGATGCGCGAACCGCTGATCCAGGCCGTGGAGACGCTGGACGCCGAGGTGGGACGCGTGCTGGATACCGCCCGGGAGCGAAACTACTCGGTGATCCTGACCGCCGACCACGGCAACTGCGACGAATACGTGGACCCGGTCACCGGCGATCCGCACACCCAGCACACCAACTACCCGGTGATGTGCATGCTGATGGACGGCGAGCGCTGGCGCCTGACCACCGGCGGCGGGCTCTCCGACGTGGCCCCCACGGTGCTGGCGCTGATGGGCGTACCGCAGCCGAAGTCGATGAGCGGGCACAGCCTGCTGCTGGAGAAGGTGCCGGAGCGCGCCTAATCGGCGGCAGGCGCTGCTGTAGGGTGGGCAAAACGAAGTGTGCCCACCAGACACCGCCGCGACCGCCCTGGTGGGCCCGCTGCGCTTGGCCCACCCTACGGGTCTCCGTGAGCGCCATGGAGTGCGGGAGCTTGCCCCCGCTTTCAGTAGGGTGGGCAAAACGAAGTGTGCCCACCAGACGCCGCCGCGGCCGCCCTGGTGGGCCCGCTGCGCTTGGCCCACCCTACGGGTCTCCGTGAGCGCCATGGAGTGCGGGAGCTTGCTCCCGCTTTCAGTCCCGGAAGCTCGCTTCCGGGGGCCTGCGAGGGGAGGCCCTCACCCCACCCTGCGAATCCATGACAGGTTGTTCCCGTAAGGCACTGACTCCGCGGAAAGCCGGTCGCGAGCCCCCGAAAACGGCCTGAAAACCTGCGTTTTTTTCGGGCCCGCCTCTGCTACATTGGGGCTGTGAACCCCATCGATCTCACCCGCCCGATGCGTCCCGGCAAGCCGCCTTACCGGAGACCTTCGGGACCCCCGACGTTTGGCCGGAGGCCCTGAACGGACATGCTGGCGATCGCAGGCAACCCGTCATCGACACTGCCGCGCGCACTGAGCCTGCTGCTGCTCGTGGCGGCGGGCGTGATGGCGGCGCAGCTGACCTGGCAGGTGCTCGATCCGGACGTGCGGCCGCCGGTCACGGCAGACATTCCGGCTGCGGAGGTGGCCCCGGCCGAGCCCGTGTCCCGGGAGTCCCCGCTGGCTGGGGTCGCGGAGGTGCCGCTCTTCGGCGCACTGGGCGAGCGCGCGACCCCGGAGCCGGTGGTCGCACCGGACACCCGCCTGCGCCTGCGGCTGATCGGCCTGGTCGCGGGCGACGCGCCGGAACAGGGCAAGGCGATCATCGCCGAGCGCGACAGCCCGGAGCAGCTGTACGGCGTGGGCGACCCGGTTGCCGGCGGCCAGGCCCGGCTGCACCGGATCCACCGCGACCGGGTGATCCTGGAGCGGGACGGCGCCTACGAGACGCTGTGGCTGCCACGAGCAGACGGCACCACGAGCGGACAAAGCCGCAACGGCACGGCACCCACCCGCCCGGCACCGGAGGCCGCCCCATCCGCCAGCGCCGACGAGCCGCGCATCCAGCGCTCCGAGTGGCTGGAGGACCCGGAACGCCTGCTGGAGTCGGTGCGCGCACGCCCGGTGATCCAGGGCGGCGCACTGCACGGCCTTGAAGTGCGCCCCACCCGCAACGCGCGCCAGTTCCAGCAGGCGGGCCTGCGCCCGGGGGACGTGATCACCTCGGTGAACGGCATGCCCCTCTCCGCGATCGAGGACACCGACCGGCTGTTCGCGGATCTGGCCGGGCAGAGCCAGGTCAGCATCGTCGTCGAACGCGAGGGTCAAGCCTTGCCCCTGAGCATCCAGCTGATTGACTGATTGAGTGTGCCCATGGCGAAAAGACTGCTGAAGATGCTGCTGATTCTCGCGGTTTCCGGGCTGTACCCGGTGGCAGCGTCCTCCGAGACGCTGACCCTGAACCTGCGCGACGCCGAGATCCAGACGCTGATCGACCTGGTGGCGGAGGAGACCGGCACCAACTTCATCGTGGATCCGCGGGTGCGCGGGCGCGTGAGCGTGGTCTCCGGGCGCCCGGTCGCGCGCGACGAGCTGCTCGACCTCTTCCTCGGCGTGCTGAAGGTGTACGGCTTCGCGGCGGTCCCCGGCGACGCGGCGACCAAGATCGTGCCCGACGTTCAGGCCAAGCAGGCCGAGGTGCCGAACCTGTTCGCGCAGGACCCGCTGCGCGACGACGAGATCGTGACCCACGTGATCCACGCCGAACACGTGAGCGCGGCGCAGCTGGTGCCGATCCTGCGCCCGCTGGTGCCGCAGGGCGGCCATCTGGCGGCCGCCACCGAAAGCAACTCGCTGCTGATTTCGGATAGCGTGGCCAACGTGCGCCGCATCCGCGATCTGGTGGCGCGCATCGACCAGCCGGTGCCGGAGGGCTTCGAGGTGATCGAGCTGCGTCATGGCCGTGCCACGACGCTGGCGAATCAGCTGCGGGAACTGGAGACCGGCCCCGGGGAGGCACCACCGCGCACCCAGGTCCGCGTGCTGGCCGATGAACGCGCCAACGCGATCATCCTGTCCGGGGACCCGGACCGCCGGGTCCGGTTGCGCGCGCTGATCACCCGGCTGGACACGCCCGTCGCCGTGGGCAACACGCAGGTTCACTACCTGCGCTACGCCCAGGCCGAGGACGTGGTTGAGGTGCTGCGCGGTATCGCCGAGAGCCGCGAGGCGGCAGAGGCGACCGACGGGCGGCGGGCAAACGGCGGGGTCCGCATCCAGCCTCACCAGAGCACCAACGCGGTGGTGATCTTCGGCCCGCCCGAGGAGATCCGCGATTATGCCGACATCATCGGGCAGCTGGACATCCGACGCGCGCAGGTGCTGGTCGAGGCGGTGATTGCCGAGGTCTCATCGGATCAGGTTCGCCAGCTCGGCGTCCAGTGGGCGGTCGGCGATCCGGGCTCGGGGCTCGGCCTGATCAACTTCGACCGGGACGGGCGCGGCCTGCTGGGGCTCGCGGCCGGCGTGGACGGCTTCCTCGCCGGCGATGTTGCAGCCCCGCCGAGCCCCGGAGACGGCCTGACCCTGGGCGGCGTCGGCACCCGGGGCAGCACGCAGATCGCGCTGCTGATCAGTGCGCTGCAGGGAGACAGCGCCAGCAACATCCTGTCCACGCCCAGCCTGCTCACGCTGGACAACGAGGAGGCCGAGATCGTGGTCGGCCAGAACGTGCCCTTCGTGGTCGGTCGCGCAGTGGAGGACTCCGGCCAGGCCTTCGACACCATCCGTCGCGAAGACATCGGCGTGAAGCTGCGGGTGCGCCCGCAGATCAACGAGGGCGATGCGATCCGCCTGGAGATCGAGCAGGAGGTGTCGCAGATCGCGCCCACCGGTGACGCGCGGGACCTGGTGACCAACACGCGGTCCCTGCGCACCCACGTGATGGTGGACGACGGGGAGATGCTGGTACTCGGCGGCCTGATCTCGGAGAATCGCGTGGACACCCGCGACCAGGTCCCCGGTCTCGGCGATATCCCCGGTCTCGGGCGACTGTTCCGCTATGACGGCCAGAGCATGGAGAAACGCAACCTGATGGTCTTTCTGTACCCCCGGATCGTTCGCACCAGCGCGCAGGGCGCGGAACTGACCAGCGAGAAGTACAGCTTCATCCGCCGGCAGCAACTGCAGGAAGCGGAGCGGATCGGCCATCGCGGCGAGACCCCGCTGGTGCCCGAGTGGCGTGAACTGACCTACCTGCCGCCACCCTTCGCCGAGACCAACCCGAACGGGCCCCGGATCGAGACCCTCACCCAGCTGCCGCCGCCCTTCAATGACATCACCCCGCTGGCGGCCCCGTCACGGTATCGATGAGCGCCTTTCCCGATCCCGAGACACTCGCCACCGACCAGACTCCCGGCGATCCGCTGAGCCCGGGCTACGGCTTCTCGCGCCGCTCCGGCGTGCTCCCCGGGCCGGTGCTGGGAGGCCGCCGCACGCTGTACCTGCGCACCGACGCGGACCCGATGGCGGTGCTGGAGATCCGGCGACGCAGCGCGGAACCCCTGAAGCTGGAGACCCTGCCCCAGGAGGAGTTCGAGCGCCGCCTGCGCGAGAGCCACGAGCGCAGCAGTGACGAGGCGATGAACCTGGTGGAGGGTCTGAGCGAGGAGAGCGACCTGCTCAGCGTGGCCGAGGCGCTCGCCGAGCCGGAGGACCTGCTGGAGGCCGAGGACGATGCCCCGATCATCCGGCTGATCAACGCGTTGCTGACCGAGGCGGTGCGCGAGAACGCGTCGGATATCCACATCGAGCCCTTCGAATCGCGCCTGTCGGTGCGCCTGCGGGTGGACGGCGTGCTGCGCGAGGTGCTGAACCCCCCGGTCGCGCTCGCGCCGCTGATCGTGTCGCGGGTGAAGGTGATGGCGCGGCTCGACATCGCCGAGAAGCGCCTGCCCCAGGACGGACGCATCTCCCTGCGCGTCGCGGGCCGGCCGGTGGACGTGCGCGTCTCCACCCTCCCCTCCGGGCACGGCGAGCGGGTGGTGCTGCGACTCCTCGACAAGCAGGCCGGGCGCCTGGAGCTGCGCCACCTGGGCATGTCCGAGCCCCAGTACGTGTCGATGGAACGGGTGATCGGCCGCCCGCACGGGATCGTGATGGTCACCGGGCCGACCGGTTCCGGCAAGACCACCACGCTGTACGCGGCGCTGATGCGCCTGAACGACCGCAGCCGGAACATCCTGACGGTCGAGGATCCGATCGAGTACTACCTCGACGGCATCGGCCAGACGCAGATCAACACCCGGGTCGACATGACCTTCGCACGCGGACTGCGCGCGATCCTGCGCCAGGACCCGGACGTGGTGATGGTCGGCGAGATCCGCGACCTGGAGACGGTGCAGATCGCGGTCCAGGCCAGTCTGACCGGGCATCTCGTCTTCTCCACCCTGCACACCAACTCCGCGATCGGTGCGATCACCCGGCTGCGCGACATGGGCGTGGAGCCCTTCCTGCTGGCCTCGACGCTGAACGGGATCCTCGCGCAGCGCCTGGTCCGGCTGCTGTGCCCGCAGTGCCGCAACCCGGCGCAGGCCACCCACAGCGAGTGCATCCAGCTGGGTCTGGACCTGTCCGACCCGCCGCTGGTGCATCGCGCGGCCGGCTGCCCCCAATGCAACGGCTCGGGCTACCGCGGCCGTACCGGCATCTACGAACTGGTGGAGGTCGATGATACCCTGCGCCAGATGATCCACGACGGAGCGGGCGAACGGGCGATGACCGAGCATGTGCGCATGAGCGCACCCAGCATCCGCGCCGACGGCGTGCGCCGCATCCTCGATGGCTCGACCTCGGTCGAAGAGGTCGTGCGCGTGACCCGCGAGGATTGAGCGTGCAGCGACGCTGGCGCGCGCCGCGCCCCCGTAGGAG
>RECA01000138.1 GCA_007692435.1 Thioalkalivibrio sp. | reverse complement strand
CCCATGGAGTGCGGCGGCTTGCCGCCGCTTTGCCCTGCAGGAGGCTCGCCTCCTGTAGTGCTCGCCTCCTGTAGTGCTCGCCTCCTGTAGTGCTCGCCTCCTGTAGTGCTCGCCTCCTGTAGTGCTCGCCTCCTGTAGTGCTCGCCTCCTGTAGTGCTCGCCTCCTGTAGTGCTCGCCTCCTGTAGTGCTCGCCTCCTGTAGTGCTCGCCTCCTGTAGTGCTCGCCTCCTGTAGTGCTCGCCTCCTGTAGTGCTCGCCTCCTGCAGTGCTCGCCTCCTGCAGTGCTCGCCTCCTGCAGTGCTCGCCTCCTGCAGTGGAAGCAGGCTCAAGCGTACGAAAGCGGGAGCAAGCTCCCGCACTCCATAGCGCTGGCGGTTGGGGCGCGCGGCCACCCGGCGTCACTGCCTGGCCCGCGGCCACGGAATGCATTTCCTCCACTACACTCCCTTACACACGGACAACATGGGGGAGACGGCCATGGCATTTGCGCTGTCCGACATGCAGGTCACCAGCCCGGCCTTTATCCCGGGCATGTCCATCCCGGTACGCCACACCGGTGACGGCGAGGACATCTCGCCGCCGCTCGCGTGGACCGGGGTACCGGACGGGACCCGCAGCTTCGCGGTGATCTGTCACGACCCCGACGCGCCCCTGGTCGCCCCCCGGGGGACCTACGGCTTCGTGCACTGGGTGCTTTACAACATTCCGGGGTCGGTAACCGAGCTACCGGAAGGTGTCCGGGAGTTCACTGAGGGGAAAAACGACTTTGGTCGCGCCGGGTACGGCGGACCGATGCCACCCACCGGACACGGCCCGCACAACTATTACTTCTGGGTGATCGCGCTCCGGCATGCTCCGCAACTGCCGCCGGGACTGTCCCTGTGGGATCTGCTGAGGCGCATCGAACCGTCACTGCTCGGCATGAACCGGCTGGTGGGTGCCTTCCAGCGGGACTGAGAAGGCGCTGATTTCCACGCGCGGCCACTGCGGGCGGGAACGGGGGGTCCCCGGAACCACTGCGCCCGGTTTTCGAGCGCCACTGGCTGGTCAAACGCGCAACATGCGTTCAGACTGGCGCCGGAGCCGCGCAGGGCGGCATTGCTGTGTTCAACCAGGGGGCTTTCAATGAACTCGGAGATACTGGACGACGTAGGCAAACTCATCCTGAGGCTGGGTTTCGGCGTGCTGTTCCTGATGCACGGGATCAACAAGGTGGTGCACGGGATCGATGGCATCGAGGCCCTGGTGGTCAGCGCGGGGCTCCCGGCCGAAGTGGCCTACGGCGTCTATATCGGCGAGGTGCTCGCCCCGATCCTGATCATCATCGGCTGGCATGCCCGCATCGGAGCGCTCCTGACCGCGATCACGATGGCCTTCGCCTTCCACCTCGCGCACTCCCACGAGTTCTTCGAACTGACCGCCCACGGCGGCTGGCAGCTGGAGCTGCAGGGCATGTTCCTGCTCGCCAGCATCGCGATCGCCCTGAGCGGCCCCGGCCGGATCAGCCTCAACGGCCGTTGACCGATCCCGGCGGCCCGTCACGGGCACGCGGCACGGCGGGCATCCACGCAGCCGGCGTCCGGTTCAGAACCGGGCGCCGGTTTTTCCGTGGCCGCCAGGCCAGTACAATCCGGGGCCATCCCGCTCCACCCGGACACCGGTGACACGCCACCCAGAGACCTGAACCATGCCCGAGACCCTCATTCTGAGCGCGCGGTGGGTGCTGCCGATGGTGCCGCGAGGCACCGCCCTGGGGGACCACGCGGTGGTCATGCAGGGCGAACGGATCGCGGCGGTGCTTCCCCGGGAGGCGGCCCTTGCCCGTTACCCCGGCGCCGCACAGCGGCACCTGCCGGCCCATGCGCTGCTGCCCGGCTTCGTGAACGCACACACCCATGCGGCAATGACCCTGCTGCGGGGTGTCGGCAGCGACCTGCCCCTGATGGACTGGCTGCACAACCACGTCTGGCCCGCGGAGGCCCGGCTGCTGTCGCCCGAGTTCGTGCACGCCGGGAGTCTGCTGGCGGTCGCGGAGATGATCCGCGGGGGGACCACCTGTTTCAGCGACATGTACCTCTTCCCCGAGGACACCGCCCGCGTGGTCGACGAGACCGGGATGCGCGGCGTGCTCGGCCTGACCGTGATCGATTTCCCAACCCCCTGGGCCGCCACGACCCGCGAATACTTCAGCAAGGGGGCCGATCTCGTCGCCGCGTGGCAGGGTCACGAACGCATCGGCTTCACGGTCGCCCCGCACGCCCCCTACACGGTGGGCGACGAGAGCCTGGTGGAGATCCGCCGCCGGGCGGAATCGCTGGATGTCCCGGTGCACATGCACGTGCACGAGACCGCGCACGAGGTCGCCTCCGCCGTCACCGAGCATGGCGAACGCCCACTGGAGCGACTGGGGCGGCTGGGCCTGCTCGAACAGCCCCTTGCCGCCGTGCACATGACCCAGCTCGACGAGGCGGAGCTGGCACGGCTCCCGGCGACCCCGGTGTCCGTGGTTCACTGCCCGGAGTCGAACCTGAAGCTGGCATCGGGCTTCTGCCCGGTTCAGCAGCTGCTCTCGAGCGGCGTGAACGTGGCACTGGGCACCGATGGCGTCGCGTCAAACAACGACCTCGACATGCTCGGCGAGATGCGCACGGCGGCGTTGCTGGCCAAGGGTGTTTCCGGTGACGCGGCCGCGGTCGCTGCGCCGCAGGCACTGGAAATGGCCACCCTGAACGGGGCGCGCGCGCTCGGTCTCGAGGAGCGGATCGGCTCGCTCGAGGCGGGCAAGGTGGCCGATCTGATTGCAATCGACCTCGGAGATCTCGAGTACCAGCCCGCGCACGATCCCCACACCCAGATCGTCTACGCCGCGACCCGGCACGCGGTCACCGACGTCTTTGTCGGCGGCCGTGCGTTGCTCCGGGACCGGGAACTGCTTACGCTCGATCTCGACGAACTCAAGCGCCTGGTGGAAACCTGGCAGGAACGCGTCCATGGGGCGCACTGAACGGAGCCGAAACGCGATGACCACAACGGATCCCGCGGCCCGTCCGGCCAACGTCGATGCCGCCGAGGTCGCGAAGTTCACCTCCCGCGCCGAGGACTGGTGGGATGCAACCGGACCCTTTGCAACCCTGCACGCGATCAACCCGCTGCGCCTGAACTGGATCGACGGGCACGCCCGCCTGCGCGACAGGCGGGTGCTCGACGTCGGCTGCGGTGCGGGCATCCTTGCCGAGGCGATGGCCCTGCGCGGCGCCGAGGTGACCGGCATCGATGCCGGCGCGGAGCACCTGCAGGCCGCCCGGGGCCACGCCGAAGAGAGTGGCGTGGCGGTGACCTACCACCAGTCCACCGCGGAGGAATACGCCGACCAGCACGCCGGCGCCTTCGATGTGGTCACCTGCATGGAGATGCTCGAGCACGTCCCGGATCCGGGGCTGACGGTCAAGGCACTGTGCCGGCTGGTCGCACCGGGCGGGCACCTGTTCCTGTCCACGATCAACCGCACGCCACGGGCCTTCGCCGAGGCCATCATCGGGGCCGAGTACCTGTTGCGCCTGCTGCCCGCCGGGACCCATGAATACGCCCGGTTCCTCAAACCGTCGGAGCTGGGCGAGGCCCTGCGTGCCGAGGGCATCGACGTGGGCGAGCTGCGCGGCCTGACCTATTCGCCCCTGACCCGGCGTTACCGGCTCACCCGGTCCGTGGCGGTGAACTACCTCCTCCACGCACGGCGTCCGGAGGCCGGGGCGGAAACCGGAACATGAGACGCCCGCTGACCGGGGTGCTGTTCGACCTGGACGGTACGCTGCTCGACACCGCACCGGACATGCACGGGGCGCTCGGACGCCTGATGAACGAACACGGGCTTGCGCCCCTGGCCTACGAGGCGGTGCGCGGGCACGTATCCCACGGCTCGCGTGCACTGGTGCAGCTGGGGTTCCCTGACCTCGACGAGCTCGCGCGGGAACCGCTGAAGCAGCGCTTTCTCGACATCTACGCAGAGCACCTGTGCCACGCGACACGGCTCTTCCCCGGCATGCCGGAGGCACTGGTGGAAATGGAGGCCCGCGGGCTTTGTCTGGGCGTCGTCACCAACAAGCCCGGCTGGCTCACCATGCCCCTGCTGGAGGCGCTGGGCCTGACCTCCCGGTTCGCAACGATCGTCAGCGGCGACACCCTGCCCCAGCGCAAGCCGTCCCCGGAGCCGATGCGCCACGCGGCGCGCCAGGCCCGGGGCGAACCCGACGGATTCGTCTACATCGGTGACGCCGAGCGCGACATTGCCGCCGGGCGCGCGGCGGGCATGCACACGCTGATCGCCGGCTGGGGCTATATCGAAGCCGGCGAGGATACGCAATCGTGGGCGGCGGACGCGCACCTGGGGGAGCCGGGAGACTTCTGGACCTGGCTCGAGGGTCTGCCCGGCGGGTCGCGATGCCTGGCGAGCTGACCGGGATCCCCGCGATCGTCTGGGCCTTTGCGGCCGCCCTGTTCGTCCTCGGTGTCGGCATCGGCCATGCGTGGGCCAGCAGCCGCCTGAACGCCCGCCTGCAGGTACTGATGACCGACAACGCCCGCCTCGAGGCCGAGCGCGACTACGCGGAACTGCGGCGCGAGGACCTGCAGGCGAGCTTCGAGGAGGCCCGCGAGCAACTGGGCAACGCCTTCTCGGCGCTGGCCAACAACGCCCTGCGCGCGAACAACGCGCAGTTCCTCCGACTCGCCCAGTCGGTACTGAACCAGCAGCTGCTGCGCGGCCAGCACGAACTCAGCCGCAGCGAGAGCCGGTTCGAGGACATGGTGAAGCCGATCCGGGAGACCCTGGCCCGGACCGAGGCCGAGATCCGGTCCATGGAGAACTCGCGCGAGACCGCCTTCGCCTCCCTGAACGAGCAACTGCGCCGCATGAGCTCCGATCACGGGGAACTGCAGAAGGAGACCCGCAATCTGGTGCAGGCGCTGTCCCGCCCCGGCGTGCGCGGGCGCTGGGGCGAACTGACCCTGCGCCGGGCGGTGGAGCTCGCCGGCATGAGCGCGCACTGTGACTTCACCGAGCAGGCGGCACTGACCGGGGAGCAGGGCCGCCAGCGTCCCGACATGATCGTGCATATGCCGGGGGACCGCGCGCTGGTGGTGGATGCAAAGACCCCGCTCGACGCCTACCTGGCCGCCGTGGATGCCGCCGAACCCGAGGCGCGTGCGGCGGCGCTGAAGCGTCACGCCCAGCAGCTGCGGGCACGCGTGGTGGAGCTGTCGGGCAAGCGCTACTGGGCCGGCCTGAAACACACCCCCGAGTTCAGCGTGCTGTTCCTGCCCGGGGACCAGTTCCTGGCCAGCGCGCTGGAGCACGACCCCTCGCTGCTGGAACAGGCGCTGGAACGACAGATCCTGCTCGCGACCCCGAGCACGCTGATCGCGCTGCTGCGCGCGGTGGAGTATGGCTGGCAGCAGGCGCGCCTGACCGCGCATGCGCTGGAGATCCGCGACCTGGGTGCGGAACTGACCACGCGCCTGGGCGGCCTCACGGAACACCTCGGGCGCCTGGGGCGATCGCTGGAACAGGGTGCCGAGGCCTTCAACGCGACCGTCGGCAACCTGGAACGACAGGTGATGCCAAGCGCGCGACGCTTCGCGGAGCTGGGCATCCGCGCGCGCAAGCAGCCGACAGTCCCGGACACGGTCGATGCCACCTTGCGGCGGCCGGCTACCGACGACCCGTCAGGTGAACCGCCCGGACCAGCCGGCCCTCCCGAGCCACCCGTCAACAATGGAAGCTGACCGCGACATCGCGGCGGCCTACGCCCACTGCCGGCAACGGGCCGCGAGCCACTACGAGAACTTCCCGGTGGCGTCGCGCCTGCTGCCGCGGGGGCTTCGGGATCCGGTGGCGGCCATCTACTGCTACGCCCGGGACGCGGACGACCTCGCGGACGAGGATCCGCGCCCGGTCGAAGAGAGGCGTCGGGCTCTGCAGCGCATGCAGGCGCGGGTGCGCGCCCTTGACGACCCGTCCGCAGAGGCCGAGCCCGAGTGGCGTGCCCTGGCGGACACCCTGCGGCGCTTCGACCTGCCGCTCGCCCTGTTCACCGATCTCGCCGATGCCTTCATCCAGGACCTCGACAAGACGCGTTATCAGGACTTCGGCGAGGTGATGGCCTACTGCCGGCGCTCCGCCAATCCGGTGGGCCGCCTGCTGCTGCACCTCGCCGACCACGCCACGCCGGAGAACCTGGCCTGCTCCGATGCGGTCTGTTCCGCGCTGCAGCTGATCAACTTCCACCAGGACCTGCATCAGGACTTCGCCGAACACGGCCGCATCTACATCCCGGCAGACGAGATGGCGGCCCACGGCGTGACCGAACAGCACTTCCGCGATCGTGTCAGCGACTTCCGCATGCGCTCGCTGATGCAGTATCAGTACCGCCGCGCGGACCGCCTGCTGCGCGCCGGTGCGCCGCTCGGGCGTGCACTGCCCGGGCGTCTGGGCCTGGAGATCCGGGCCATCATCCAGGGTGGCGCCCGGGTCCTCTGGCGCCTGCGCCAGCAGGAGGACGTCTTCTCGAGACCACGGCTGCGCACCGGCGACTGGCTGCTGATCCTCGGACGCAGCGTGGCGCCCAAACGCCGCCGCCCGCCCCTGTAGGAGGCGAGCCCTCTCGGCGATCGGGCGCCGGGGCATGTCGCCCAGGGGGCTGGCCTCCTACGGTGCTCGCCCCGGCCCCCTGT
>RECA01000172.1 GCA_007692435.1 Thioalkalivibrio sp. | reverse complement strand
GCTCCAGGTGGGCCTCTGCGGCGGTGTAGTCCTTCAGGTTGATGAAGAGAAGCCCCATCGCCGCGTGCGCATCGGCCAGCTTCGGGTCCAGTTCGAGGGCGCGTTCCAGCGCGATTCGCGCCGCCGCATTCGCCTCTCTTTCGGGGATGTAACCGTAGCCTCCTTGGTAGGCGGACAGGAGCATCGAGAGCTCCCCCGAGGCCGCCAGTGCGGGTGCGTAGTCGGGGTCCAGTGCCAGCGCTTCGTCGATCAGGAGCCGGGCTTCCGCCAGCCCCGTCGGCGCCCGCCCATAGATGAGGGTGCGGGCCCTCAGGTAGAGGTCGTACGCCTCGAGATCGGAGGTGGCATCCCCGGTCGAGCCGGCCAGCGTCAGGCGGAGCGCATTGGCGATGCTGCCCGCGATCTCGTCCTGGATCGCGAACACGTCCGCGAGCCGGCGGTCGTAGGTCTCGGACCAGAGGTGGAAGCCGGTCGCGGTCTCGATGAGCTGGGCGGTGATGCGAAGCCGGTCATCCGAGCGGCGCACGCTTCCTTCCAGCACGTGCGCCACCCCCAGGCTCCGACCGATCTCGGGGATCGAGACGCTGGTCCCCCGGAAGGCGAACGACGACGTCCTCCCGGAAACCTTGAGCTCGCGGATCCCGGCCAGGAGGTTCAGGATCTCTTCCGAAAGGCCGTCCCCGAAGTAGGCCTGGTCGCCTCCGGGGCTCATGTCGACAAAGGGAAGCACGGCGATGGAGGCCTCGCGGATCCCGTCCGGTGCCGAGACACCCTCCGGGCCGAAGCGGTCCCAGGCGAACCAGCCCAGCGCCAGGACCAGGATCCCGATGATGGCAAAGTCGAGCCGTCGGCCGGTGAAGCCGGTGACCGGATGCTCCACCGGGACCTCCTCGGTGCGCTTCACCCCCTCGGGCGTCAGCTCATACGCCCACGACAGGAGGAGCGCGAGGGGGAAGCCGAGGGCGATCACCACCACAAGGGAGCGGAACACCCAATCCGGCGCCCCGAAGTTGCCGAACAGAATGTCGGCGGCCTGGATCAGCACCCAGGCCACGACTGCGTAGGCGGCGGCCACGCGGACCACGTTCCGGCGCTTCATTTCGGCAAGGAGTCTCATGAATCGATTCTATCGGCTTTCCCGCCCATTCCGCCACTCGTGCAGGCCCGGCAGGCGTAAACGTGTACATCGACATGGCTCGGCCATGCTGTTCCCTCTGCGAGTACCATCCCTGGGCTCACCCTGCCCGTGCCTCTTCCTTACGGGAAATCCCGCGCAATGGGGCCATCATCGGCGCCGATTGGACGATGTCGGTGCCCGAGCGGGAGCGCTCCCTGGCTGATCGCGCCTGTACTTTCACAGCAGTTCCGGCGAAGTCGACCCGACGTGGCCCCATCCCGGCTCGCTTTACGTAAGGGAGATGGCAGGGTCGTCAGCTCCTCTTTGGGTGGCCTGTTCTCCTCCCTAATCCATTTCTCAGGTTATGAATCTTCCAGTGCGTACCTCCGTTGCGCTCACGCTCGGCCTCCTGCTCGGCACCGCCGGGTTTTCGCAACCAGCAGATACGCCTCCCTCAGATGCCGGGACCATCGAGCTGGCGAATGCCTTCGTCGGCGCCTACCTCGAGCGCATGCCGGAGATCGGAACCTTTTACGGGCTGCCGATGGCCCGGCATGACCGGGCGCTGGACAACTCGCCTGAAAGCCGCCGTGCCTGGGATGCACGCATCGACGAGTTGCACGCGGCATTCTCGAGGATCGACGCCAGTGAACTGGAGGGCCCGGTCTGGGTGGCGCACGGCTTTCTCCGGCAGGCCCTCGACGTGGAGATCGGCCGGCGCGTGTGCCGGGCCGAACTGTGGGCCGTGGACCAGATGATGGGACTCCAGGTGATCCTGCCCATCGTAGCGTCGGTCCAGCCAGTGGGTTCTGAAGAATTCCGCCACGCCGCTCTGACCCGGTTCGCGCACTATCCCGCGGTATTCGACCAGGAGATAGAAACGCTGCGGCAGGGCCTGGCAGAGGGATACTCCGCACCGCGCGTAAGTGTGGAGCGGGTCATCGGCCAGCTGAACGGACTACTCGCCCTCTCGCCCGAGCAATCCCCGCTGTCGGATCCCGCACGCCGCGACGATGATGCCGCCTTCAGTGAGGCGTTTCGCGAACTCACGGAGACCGGCATCAATCCCGCTCTCGAACGATACCGAAATTTCCTTCGCGAGGAGTACCTGCCGGCAGCCCGCACCACCTACGGCATCGACGCGATCCCCTTTGGCGACGCATGCTACCGGGCCCTGGTTCTGGACAACACCACCCTAACGCTCACCGTAGATGACGTGCACGCCATCGGCCTCGAAACCATGGCCAGCATACACGATGAGATGCGGATCATGGGGGAGCGAAGCTTCGGCACAGCGGACGTCCCCGCACTATTGGAGCGGCTCAGGACCGACCCTGACCTGCGCTTCAACTCAGCAGAGGAGATCGTCGCCATGGCCCAGGCGGCAGTGGATCGGTCCCGGCTGGTGATGGGCGACTTCTTCGGCCGCCTGCCCCAGGCCGATGTGGTGATCGAGCCCTTTACTGATTTTGAGGCATCCTCGGCCCCACCCGCAGCGTACTTACCGCCGGCGATGGACGGGAGTCGCCCCGGGGTCTACCTGATAAACCTTCACGAGCCGGAGCAGCTACCGCGCGCTGATGTCGAGGCGGTCGCATTCCACGAAGCGATTCCGGGGCACCACCTGCAGATCGCCCTCTCGCTCGAACAGCCCGAAGCCCACCCGATCACGCAGCTCTTCGAAGCGACGGCTTTCGTCGAGGGATGGGGTCTCTACTCCGAGCGCCTGGCGGATGAGATGAACCTCTATTCCGGGGATCTCGAGCGGCTCGGGATGCTCTCTGCCGCCGCGTGGCGAGCCGCGCGCCTCGTGGTCGATACCGGTCTGCACGCGAAGGGATGGGATCGGCAGCAGGCGGTCGATTACATGCGGCACAACACGGCACTCGGAGGGAACGCGATCCAGACGGAAGTGGACCGCTACATCATCATGCCCGGCCAGGCGCTGGCATACATGATCGGGCATCGCGAAATCACCCGCCTGCGCGCCGGGGCCGAGCAGGTGCTGGGCGAACGCTTCGACATCCGCGCGTTCCACGACGAGGTGCTGGGTGACGGCGGCGTGACGCTGCCGATGCTCCAGGAAAAGGTCGCGCGCTGGGTCGCTGCGCAGCAGCAGCAGCAGCCGGATCCGTTCCTCTGGCTGGAGGAGGTCGAGGGCCGCCGCGCGCTCGCCTGGGTGGAGGCCCGTAACGCGGCCACCATCGCGGCACTCACCGCGCATCCGTCCTACGACCCGATCTTCCGCCGCACGATGGAGATCCTGGATTCGGACACGCGCATCGCCTTCCCCTCGATCATGGGGGACCGCCTCTACAACTTCTGGCAGGACGCCGACAACCCGCGCGGCATACTGCGCCGCACCACGTGGGAATCGTACCTCGGCGGCACGCCCGCGTGGAAGACGGTGCTCGACATCGACGCGCTGGCGGCGGCCGAGGACGTGCCCTGGGCATACGCCGGCTCGACGTGCCTGGCCCCCGAATACCGCCGCTGCCTGGTCCAGCTCTCCCGCGGCGGCGCGGACGCCGTCGAGGTCCGCGAGTTCGACATGCAGGCCCGCACCTTCATGGCCGATGGGTTCCGGCTCCCCGAGGCCAAGCAGAGCGTGGCGTGGGCCGGTGTCGATGCGCTGCTCGTCGCTTCCGACTTCGGCCCGGGCAGCATGACCACCTCCGGCTACGCGCGACAGGCCCGCCTCTGGCTGCGCGGCACGCCGCTCGCCGAGGCCGCCACCCTCTTCGAGGCCAGCGCCACCGACGTGGGTGTCTGGGTTGCCCAGCTCGAGACCGCCGAGCGCATCTACAACGTGGTCTACCACCGGCCGACCTTCTACGAAGGCTCCGTCCACGTGCTCGACGGGGAGCGGCTCACCCGCATAGACCTGCCCCTCGATGCGGATCCGTACCTGTTGCAGGATCGCCTGATCGTCTACGTGCGTTCCCCATGGACGATCGGCGGCAGCACCCACCCGACCGGGGCGCTGCTCGACATCGCGTTTGCCGATTTCCTTGCCGGCCGCCGCGATTTCCACCGTGTCCTCGCCCCCACCGAGCGGCAGTCGATCGCGCAGGTGGCCACCACGCGGGATCACCTGCTGGTCAGCATGCTGGACAACGTGCGCGGCGAGCTGCGCCGCTACACGCGGGGCGAAGACGGGAGCTGGAGCCACGAGACCGTGCCGTCGCCGGAGCTCGGCAGCATCGGCATCGACGCCACCACGCCGCACGACAACCGCTACTTCTTCAGCTACAGCGGATACACGCAGCCGACCACGCTGTATCTGGCGGACGGCGGCGAGGTGAGGGAAGTGCGTCGCCTGCCGGCCATGTTCGACGCCGACAACCTGGCCGTCGAGCAGCACGAGGCGCTGTCCGCCGATGGCACGCGCGTGCCGTACTTCATCGTGCACCCGCGGGACATGACGCGCGACGGGCGGAACCCCACGCTGCTCTACGGCTACGGCGGCTTCGAGATCTCCATGACGCCGGGGTACGGCGCGGTGAACGGCGCGGCGTGGCTCGAGCGCGGCGGCGTCTACGTGGTGGCCAACATCCGGGGCGGTGGCGAGTTCGGGCCCGCCTGGCACCGTGCCGCGCTGAAGGAGAACCGGCAGCGCGCCTACGACGACTTCCTCGCCGTCGCCGAGGACCTGATCGCGCGCGGCATCACCACGCCCGAACAGCACGGCATGATGGGTGGCAGCAATGGCGGCCTGCTCGTCGGGGTGGCGTTCACGCAGCGCCCCGACCTGTTCAACGCGGTGGTGGTCCAGGTGCCGCTGCTCGACATGCAGCGCTACCACACGCTGCTGGCCGGTGCGAGCTGGATGGCGGAATATGGCGATCCCGACGATCCGGCGGAGTGGGAGTTCATCAGCCGGTACTCGCCGTACCAGAACCTGCGCGCGGACGCCGACTACCCGAAGGTCATGTTCACGACGACCACGCGTGACGACCGCGTGCACCCCGGCCACGCGCGCAGGATGGCCGCGCGCATGGAGGCGCTGGGACATGACTTTTACTACTTCGAGAATACCGAAGGCGGCCACGGCGCCGGCGTGACCAGCGAGCAGCGCGCCCGCATGCAGGCGCTGACGTACGCCTATCTCTGGGAGCGGCTCGGCCGCCTGCCCATGCCGTAGCGGCGACGCACCCGCGTTCCGTAGCGATCGTACTCTTGTCCAGTGAGGCTGATTTGATCGACATGCTCGCCCATACAGGCCCGCAAACCTCTTCCCGGGAGCAGCCTCCATGCGCGTGATCGACGGCAACCGCCGGCTCCCACGGAACGTCCTCCTGGCGCTGTCGGCCGCAGGGTGGATCTCGCTTCTCTACCTGGCATGGGTGGTGGGAGGGGACTCGTGGGACCGGACACAGTTCAGCCTGCGCGCCATGGCTGGCGCTCTCCCTGAGCTCGATCCCTTCAGCGAGCGCTACCGCACGCGCCCGCTCCTTACACTCTTCCACACCATTCCGGGGCTCCTTTTCGCGATCCTGGGGCCGATCCAGTTCATGGGCCCGGTTCGCCGCCGCTTCCCGGTTCTCCACCGGATCTCCGGGAGGATCTTCGTGGTGATCGGCATCACCTGCGGTATCGCAGCCTTCATCATGACCCTCCGCTTCCCCATCTGGGGAATGACGGCGAACCTGGTGACTTCATCGGCCTTCGCCCTCTTCATGGTCTTCGCCTTCGTCACCGCTTTCCGGCACGTGAAGGCGAGGCGGTTCGCCCAGCACCGGGAGTGGATGATCCGGGGCTTCGCCGCAGGGATGAGCGTCGCCTTTTTCCGGGTGATGCTGTCGGACGTGCTACCCCTGATGGGGATCGCGAACTTCGATATCCGGTGGAACATCACCGCCTCGATCTCCTTCCCCATCACGGTGGGGATCGCCGAGCTCTGGATCCGGGCGACCCGGAAGCGGGACAGGACCCCACGGGAGGCGCCAGCGGACGCTCCTGGCACCAGCGCCGCACCAGCGGGCGCTCTCGGCGTCACCGCCGCACCGGCAGCCCCCAGCGCAGCGGCTCCGTGAGCAGCTCCGCGGGCTCCGCGCTTCCTTCGCCTCCTCGCTTCCCCATTCAAGAAAAAGGGTGGCGCTCAACGAGCGCCATTCATTCGATCTCAGGGCTTGTGGCGCGGCCGACGGGCTGGCCCAAATCCTTCATTCGCATTCCGTAGGGGCAATGTCGCGTGCCATGAAGGCAGCAAAGCGGTGCGGCCGCGGCCGTCCTGCCTGGCGGTCAGGGGTGCATGCTGATCTGCCGCGGCCCGAAGGAGTCGACTGGCTGCGGAGGGGTGCAAATCGCACAATGGCGAGGGGAATCGGGAGCCGTCGTGCGATTTGCTACCTCTAAGGTCATAAATCGCACGATCGATCGGCCGGGCGGAGGACGGTTGTGCGATTTTCGCCCCGCCGCCCCGTCACTCCGCCGCCCCGTCACTCCGATCCGCCCAGGTCACGTCACGGACAACCTGGGTGGTGCCCGGCTCCGCGAGATCGGCCTCCGATGCGCAGCCGGCCACGAGGACACAGGCGAAAACCCGGAATACGAGCGGCCGGCCGCGCTTCCGGGCAGTCGGCGGCGACGTTTACCGAGCGAGGCGGATCAGCGCGTTGCCGAGGCTCGTGATGTAGACCGGGCCTCCTCCGGGCGTAAGGATCATCCCGGTCAATGCTCCGGGCGCCGGCTCCCACAGGTCAGGTCCGAAGAGGTCGAGGAACGACTCGC
>RECA01000190.1 GCA_007692435.1 Thioalkalivibrio sp. | reverse complement strand
GCCGGCTCAGTCACGCGCGCGCCGTCTACAAGCCGGGCCGCCTCAACGCGTTCGAACGCATGGGGCCGCCGTTCGGGCGGTTGGCCGATCTGATCATCCGGATGTTCGGCCGCTGAGCGGATTGCACTGGTCTGGCCCCGAACATCGCCAGAGGGGGACACCGATATCCATTCCTATAGCCGATTGCCGCGATTCCTGTAGCCGATTGCCGCGCTGCTTCGCAAAATGCGGCTAACCGGGACGGAACACGAGCTGCCCGGATCATCGCTCGCCTCCTCAGGATTCCGCGGCCATGCCGCCAAGACCGACCACCGGGAAATAGGTGTATTGTCCCAGGAAAACGGCGGCGAACGCTGCTCGCCGCCGGGTGCACACGGGGCCGCGGTCCTTACGGGCGCGCGAAACCGTCCTTCCCGTCGAGGAATGCACCCAGATCGGAGCCCAGAATCGCCTCGCCCAATCGCGCCCGAAAACCGACGGAAAAGTCCAGGCCGCTCCGGTCCCCGTCGATCGAGACGCGCTCGAACAGCGACAGCGTCGGGAAGGCGCCACAGGCCTCCCCGGCGGCGCAGATGAAGCCATCGTTGTTCATGTCTGTGCCTGCAACGATGCGGTACTCGCCAGGGGGCACGTCATCGAAGCGGTAGCTGTAAACGCCCTCATCCAGATCGACCCCCTGTGCGGCGACCGTTCCACCATCGGCATCCAGGAGTAAGACGTAGATGCGCCCGACCGTGTCCACCGCGAGATCCGGAGCGCCCACACGAAGCAGTACAGCTATGACCAGATCGTCGTGTGACTCGGCCCGGACCCGGATACTCCCCTCGTAAGTGCCGTCCGACAACCCGTCGCGATCGGCCATCACGCTGTAGGATCCCAGCCCGTCAACACCCACTGACTTCGGAGTAACGCGCATCCACTCGACCCCATCAGACGTATTCGCAGTCACATTCGTGACCTCTAGTAATCCACCCCCGGCGTTCCGCAGGGTGAATTCCAACGCGGTTTCCGTGAACCCGAAGTCCAGCCGTGCGGGCACGGCGGACAACAGCGGGGGGAAGTCTTCCAGTTCCCGAACGGCGCGCAGTGTGCTCAGCGCGTTGATCTGGCCCCAGCCCGTCTTCGGATCCTTTCCCGCGGGTTCGATGTCATCGGTCAGGAGGCCCTGGTCCAGCAGCCGCGCAAAGTCATCCGGGGTCAGATCCGGAACGACCGAACGGGCCAGCGCCGCCACTCCCGAGGCGACGGCCGTCGCCATCGAGGTGCCCTGGTAGAAGGCATAGGCCGACCTGGGGGTGCCGCTGGCGTCATCGACCAGGGTACTCAGGATTCCGTCGGGGTAGCCGTCACCCGTCCTGTCGACGCGCATGTCGCCCCCGGGCGCGACGAAGTCGAGTTCGGGGCCAAAGCTGCTGTAGGGCGCGCGCCTGTTGATCGCATCGGTCGCCCCGACCGCGAAGACGGCGTCGTAGGCGGCGGGAAAACCGACCGCTCCGCCGCTGTTTCCGGAGGCTGCGACCACGAAGATGCCGAGGTCGCGGATCTCCCGGTAGAGATCGGCCTGGGCCTGCACGAAGGTACCGCCACCCAGGCTGAGGTTGATCACGTCGGCCCGGCGCTCTGGCACCGTCCCCGAATCGTTGGCGAGCCCGGCCGCGTAGCGGATCCCCTGCAAGGTGTCGTACAGCCTGCCGCCGCCTTCCCCCAGGGTACGGACTGGCAGGATCTTCGCACCCCAGGAAACCCCGGCCACGCCGGTTTCGTTATCAGTCGCGGCCGCTGCAATCCCGGCCACATGCGTCCCATGCCAGGTACTTTGACCCAGCTGCGGCGAATCGCCGGGGTCATCGCCGCCGTGTTGCATCCGTATGAAGTCGTACCCCGTCAGGAGCTTACCTTGCAGATCCTCGTGGTCCCGGAAGACCCCGGTATCGACCACCGCGATGATCACTTCTTCATCCGGGGAGCGTCCGGTGCTGAGATCCCAGGCTGCAGGCAGATCAATGTTTCCGTGGAACCACTGCAACCCCTGGAAGGGGTCGTTGGGCAGGCGCGAAGGCCGGACGATATGGTTGGGTGATACCACCTCCATGTCCGGCATCTTGCCCAGCACCTTGATAGCCCGAAGGGTCTCATAGCGGACCTGGAGCGAAGGGTCGACCCAGCGAAGCCTGATGCCGGTTGGCGGAGACCAACCGTAAAATGCCTCGATCACCTCCCCGGCCCGTCCTTCGGGGATTCGCCACAGCTGCTCACGCGCCGGATGCCCTGCCACGGTCAACAACCCGATGCGCCGTGCCGCAGCTTCCGGAAGACCTTTGCCCTCGGGACGCGTCCGCACGATCATTTCGCCGGGAACGAAGTCGTCAGAAACACGAGTCGCGCGGCGGGAATCCAGAGCCAGGGAATGGGTGGTGTCCAGGCGCAAGGAGTAATTCGACACCCCAGAATAGGCGCGCACTGCCACGAAGTAGGTGCCGACAGAATCAGGTGCAAGGCTCAGCGAAGCTGCGGGCCCAACCGCTGCGTCAACGGCCATGCCATCTTCGTCAAGCAGGTACAGGCCCAGAGCCGCCTCCGAGGAATCCGGAAATTCCAGCACGATCTGCTGGCCGGCGTGCAGATCCAACCGATAGACGTCGTATTCGTCCCCATCGGCACCAAAACGGCTATGCGTCCCCGGTGCCGCAACGAAACCGCCAATCAGCGCCGGTGCGAGGACCGATTGCGCCTCTTCCGGAAAGTTATTGCGGATCATCGGCGCCGCAGGGTCGTTGGTATCCCTGTCCACCCTGTTGAGAGCACCGGGCGCAATGATGCCGGCGACGTAGCCATTCCCGGCGACGTGGCTCTTCAAAGCGAAGCTGGCTTCCACCGTACAAGCCCGGGTGATCGCACCGGTGGTGTACGTGCTGCCGTCCAGGCTGCCGCCGCAACCTGTGACCTCGTTGATGCTGTAGCCAGTGTCCGGCGTCAAAGTGAACGTCGCCGTAGCACCGTGAGGCACCGTCTGGCTTTCCGGACTGATCGAGCCGCCCGTTCCCGCGGTGGACGTCACGCTGGGAGGGTTGCTTTCGCCGCCCCCTCCACCCCCGCAACCCGTCAGGGCAAAGATGAAAAGCAGTGCAACCCTTCCCATCCACATGTTCATTGCACGTCCTGAATAGGCACAGTTAAATCTTTCGGCCGATAGCAGATGTTCAAGCCAGTCGCACCGGCATATTCCGGCCCCGACGATTCCCGCGGTACCAGACCGCTCTGAATAAGGGTCGGCAGACCACACCGTTTCTTAACGTTGATTTGGGGCCGGGTGTCGGTGCCTCGGAGGCCATTGGTCGTCAACGAGGGCTTTCTGGTCGTTCTCGGAACTCCGATTTGCCGTCCCCAAAGAGATCGCTCCGGATGGGTTTCTGCGTCCAGCCAGTCGTGATCCCCACTACGCGGCCTCGTCTTCGCACTAAGCGCTACGCCCAAAACGCGACATGCTGAGTGCTGACCACCAAGATCCACGCGCCGAGCGCCACGCCCTTCGTTCGAAGGGCTAAGCGCTATGCTCTAAGCGCCGATCGGACGTTGTCGCCGACTGGTTTTCCGGTTTCTGTGGTTTTTTCCAGCCATAGAATCTCGTTTAGAAGATTCTCCAGACGCAAGTCCACCAGGGGGAATGAAACCAGCAAAGCAAAAAAACCGGCGCCCACGCGAGCATGGAGGCTACGAACGGGGCGCCGAGCTCCTCGGCCCGCGCCCCAAACGCCCAACACTACGGGCCAAGCTCGAAGCGCTCAGACAGGCGTACAACTGACGGTCACGACGCCGCCTAAGCGCTACGCGTGAGGCGAGACGTGCGCATGAATGCGCCTGATCCGATGCACTACCCCCTACCGCCCGTCCGTCACCAGGCCACAGAAAAACGCTCGAAGGGCCAAGCTAACAGCCCCGGGCTCGTCGCGCACGAGAGATGCGGTGCCTGTTGCAGTGCCTGCGACGCAGGGCCCGGTACCACGGGCGCAGGGCGGTTGCCGCGGGGAGAGATCGGGTCGACGCGGAGCACGCCGAAGCCGTCGGGGCGTGTGCAGCAGTTGATATACCCTTAACCCCGAAAAAAAAGGGGCGGCCCATGGTGGACGCCCCTTGACGCATCAGTCCTGCCGTTTTCTTGCGAAACCGCTACCCGCTTACTAACGGTGATGATTGCGGTTCGGCAATAACCGCCACCAGATCTACGGTACCGCGGCGAAATTCACCGTGGTGGTTTCGCCCGTTTCTACCTTTGCATTCTGGGCCGGATCAAAAAAGGAAATGTCGTCATCTTCTTCGGGATTATCGAGCGCGGCATCACAGGTGAAGGCCACTGTGTAATCTCCCGGTTCCAGGAAGGCGACTGTGTAATTGAACTCAGTGGCGCCGTTCACAATGGGTACCAGCGCGGATGCCAGAGGGGGCATGTCGCTGCCCTCGTCATCAGGCGTGACACCCTCGCCCTCATAGACATACACAGCCGGGCTGCATCCTTCCGTTACCAGTTCATTGCCGATGGTGCCGGCTATCTCGCCCACCACGTCGGTTTGCAGGATCCGTACCGTGGGCTTGAGGATATGCCTATCCAGACCTGGGGCATACGTGACGGATTTGCGCAGATCGAAGTCTATGGTGTAGTCCGCGCTGCTGCCCGCGGCTACAGTGATGCCGCCCGTGAGCTTAAATCCGGTCTGTTCGCCGCTGGGGATGAAAAGATCGTATTGTTCGTCCCCGGTAACCTCGAAGGTAATGAAGGAGTCGGATTCGTTCTGATTGGCCTTCACCATCAGCCGGATCTGGCTGTACTCCCCGGCCGGGACCTCCTCATCATCCAGAAGCGTCTCACTTAGACCCCCTTGCAGGGAAAGCAGGTCGATTGCCTTTGGTTCGTCGAAGGGGAAGGCAACGGGTTCGGCATCCTCACGCAGCAGTTCAACTCCGGTGAAGACCACGACCACGGAGGTGGCGCGGTCGACCGGAGCGTCGGTCACGCTGAGCGTCAGTGAGCCGGTGGAGCCATCGCTGCTGCTGTTGCAGGCACTGAGGAATGCGGCGCTGAGCACCACGGCAGAGATGGTTCCGAGGTTCTTGTAATTCATGTTTTTCTCCTACTGAGGGCACGGTCATGCCTCGAAAATTGCTTCTAATACCCAGAGAAATCTGAGCACCGTCTAGTCAAAGTTATCCCGGTTGGATCGGTTATCCTTCACAGGATCCGGGCCACGCGCCGCATTATTAGTGGGTACACCCCGTGATGACCATCGGATGGCACCAGACCTAACGATCTAAAACTTTTTTTCAGACTAGGCCTATGGTAGGGCTGATGTCAAGGCGTCCCGCACGAAACGAAGCACTTCGCGCGAAGCCCCAAGCGCTGAACGCGCAGACTCCCGGTCGGAGGTCGCAGCCACCGCGGGGCATTGGCTACGCCCGGCGCTAAGCCCGGCTTGGGCAGCGCAGCCGTCAGTGCTTGCCACCGAACTGCGCAGCCCGCAGTGCCCAGCCCGGCGCGCCTCCTCCGGCCGGAATCGCGCGCGAGGCGACCGATCAGGAGCACAGCCAATGCCAATGACTCGCGTCTAAGTTCTTGCGGGGCTTTTCGCGATCCACCCTGTACTGGCTACTGCGGACTGACCACCGGTCTCGGGGTGCAGCTGGTTTCCTGGTTATTCTGGTTTTTTTCCCGACATGGATTTTCATTGAGGAAATTCTCCAGACTAAAGTTCTATTGCGCGAAAAAAACCAGCAAAACCAGAAAAACAGCACCGACCGGCCAACGGGGCCTTGCGCTTCGACATCGATCCTCATCCCGTAGTACCGAAGCACCCCCGCCCCTCGACCGGATCGCCTCGCCGTGCCGAGTCCGAAATACGTAACCCGCGGATGGGGCCCTTTTCCATTTTGGCCGATGCAAGGCCGCGGCACCCGCAGCCCTTCGTTCGTCGTGGCGCGTCCCGCCTGAACGGCTTATGCGCGTCGGCCACAACTGGCCGCACGGCGCTCAAGCCCGACGCGGTGGTGGCTCGCCCTCACCCGCAGTCGCCGAACGCACCGCATCACGCACTCGGGGCTGCTAACGAAGCGATGCGGACAGGGGGTCGCGCGCGCGAAGAGGCCTAGTGGCCCATCACCAATAATAATCATTCGCATTGGTGGGTAGGCTTGTTCCGCTACGCGGTGCTGGGGGTCTGCGCGTAACGATCGGCGGGCCGGTCGGAGACTGCCATGTACCCCACACCTCCCCCCCTCCGCCGACCTCGAGCGGATCCAGGGGCTGCTGCTGCCTGCGCCGGTGCTCGAGGTCGACCTGATCGACCTGCTGCACGAGCTGGAACGCACGCCCGGCGACCCGGAGCTGCAAGACCTCTACGACACCTACTTCTAATACGCGGAGATGTGACTCCATGACCACGCAAATCACCAACACGAACTACCTGCACACGATCGATGAAACCCTGACCGCCTGCGCTGCTGCGAACAGCGCGTGGCAGAGCTTCGACCGCCAGCCGGCCGCCTCGGTGTTCTGGTCCCTGGCCAATCGCTATCCGTACGTCTTCTCGGACTTGCTGCTGGTCGACCACCCTAAGAACCCCCGCCGTGCCCGGTCGCACGATGAGTCCGAGGAGCGCACCCTGCGGCTCGAGGGTATCCGCGACGAGACGCTCGGGCTGCTCAGCGTGATGGCCCGGCGCCTGGGTGCCGTCGCCTACCAGGCGCGGATCGGCGCCGAAAGGTCCCAGTTCGAGCCTGCCTGCGAAGCCGCCTGATCGCCATACCCCTTAGCCCCCCAGCCGCAAGGCTGGGGGGCCTTTCGAGGGTGAAATTTTCAATCCCAGTCGTATAGATAGGCCATATCTTTGTAGAT
>RECA01000119.1 GCA_007692435.1 Thioalkalivibrio sp. | reverse complement strand
CGATCCTCTGCAGCGCCCGCCCCGGCCCCTGTAGGAGGCGAGCCCTCTCGGCGATTCCAACGCCGGGGCAGGTCGCCCAGAGGGCTGGCCTCCTACGGTGCTCGCCCCGGCCCCCTGTAGGAGGCGAGCCCTCTCGGCGATCGGGCGCCTGGAGAATGGGTCGCCCAGGGGGCTGGCCTCCTACAGCCAGCCGAGCACCACGCCGGGGAAGATCCCGACCAGCAGCACCGCGGCCAGGGTCATCAGCGCGGCGGCGGTGGCGAAGCCTGCGGCCGGCCGGGTCTTCGGATGGGCCTCCGCAGGACTCATGAACATGTACCGGATCACCCTGAGATACAGGTAGATCCCGAGATAGCTCGCGACCAGACCGACTACCGCGACGGCCACCAGGCCGGATTCCATCACCGTGCGGAAGACCAGGAACTTCGCGACGAATCCCGGAAACGGGGGGATCCCGGCCAGTGACAGCATGGCCACCGCGATCAGGATCGCGGAGCGCGGATCCCGGTGATACAGGCCCTTCAGGCTGTCCAGCCGGTCGCGCAGCCAGTCCTCCCCTCTCGGCAGGCACGCGAGGGCCAGCAGGTTGGTCAACCCGTAGACGATCACGTAGAAGGCCACCGCCTCGAACCGCGCCTCGGCCGGCCCCAGCAGCGCCAGGAAGAGATATCCGGCATGGGCAATCGACGAATAGGCGATCAACCGCCGGAACCCCTCCTGGCGCATCGCCGCCAGGTTGCCCCAGACGATCGACAGCAGCGATAGCGCGACCACCACCGCCAGCAGTTCCGTTGCGGCGCCCGCCTCCCCGAACAGCCGCACCAGGGCCAGCAATACCGCACCCTTCACGACGGTTGCCATGTACGCCGTTGCCGGCACGCTCGCGCCCTCGTAGGCATCCGGCGCCCAGGCGTGAAAGGGCACGACCGCGGCCTTCAGCATGAAGGCTGCGACCACCAGCACCACCGCACCGCGGGAGAGGAAGTCCTCCCCCTCCAGTGCCGTGCGGAAGTCCGCGGCCATCAGGCCACCGGTCGCGCCCAGCGTCAGCGAGAGTCCCATCAGCAGCACAGCGGTGCCAACGCCCCCCAGCACCAGGTACTTCAATGCCGCCTCGGCACTCTCCGGGCGCCGGAAGCCCAGCACCACCAGCGCGTACAGCGGCAGCGACAGCAGTTCCAGGCCGAAGAACAGCATCAGCAGGCTGTCCGCCGACAGCAGCAGCCCCGCCCCGTAGAGCGACGCCAGCAGCAGCATCGCGAAGCGGCTCTCGTGACGCTCGTCCCGGGCTAGGAAGAGCGCCGGCACCGCGAGGCCGAAGAGCAATGCCTTCGCCGCGAAGGCATCGGCGTCTACCGAGAAGTGCCCCGGGAACGGCGCCGCCGAATGCCCGGTTCCGTGCAGCCAGAACGCGGCGAGGGCGGCCGCGAGCACGGTCAGCAGCGCCGGCAGGAATGCATCCCGCGGCCGGCTCGAGACGAGGTCGGTGACCAGGATCGCGAGGATGCCGAGCAGCAGCAGGTGCTCCGGCAGCGCGGCGAGCAGCAGGCCCTCCGGTGTCATCGGACGCCCTCCGCGGCACGTTCAGGCAGCACGCGCTCCTGGTACTCGATCACCGCCTGTTCGGTCTTCTGCAGAAAGTCGTTCGGGAACAGTCCGATGTAGAAGATCGCGGCGACCAGCGCGGCCAGGATGCCCATCTCCCGCAGGCTCAGATCCCGCAGCGTGCCCCCCTGGGCCTCCGGGGCCTGAAGGCCCCCGAACAGCAGCCGACGCACGAGCCGCAGCATGTACAGCGCGCCGAGCACGATCCCGAGCACCGCCGCGGACGCCAGCGCCAGCGGGTAGGTCAGGCCCTGCTCGTACAGCGGCCAGGCTGCGTGGAAGGCCCCGAGCAGCACGAGGAACTCGCCGGTGAAGCCGCTGGTCGTCGGCAGCCCGATCGCCGCCAGGGTCAGCAGCATGAAGAAGACCGAGTAGACCGGCAGCACCTTCGCGAGCCCGCCATAGGCGCCCAGGTCGCGACTGTGGCAGCGTTCGTAGATCATCCCGACCATCAGGAACAGCCCTCCGGCCACGAGCCCGTGGCTGACCATCTGGATGATCGCCCCCTGCACCCCGAGCAGGTTGTAGCTGACCAGCCCGAGCATCACGTAGCCGAGATGGCTGACCGACGAATAGGCGATGATCTTCTTGATGTCGTCCTGCACCAGCGCAAGCCCCGCGCCGTAGAGGATGCTGACCACGGCCAGCGTCATGATCAGCGGGGTCGCCAGCTGGGCGGCGTCCGGGAAGAGCGGGAAGCCCAGTTTCAGGAAGCCGTAGGTCCCCATCTTCAGCAGCACCCCCGCAAGGATCACCGAGCCGGCGGTCGGCGCCTCGACGTGGGCGTCCGGCAGCCAGGTGTGCAGCGGCACCATCGGCACCTTGATCGCGAAGGACAGCGCAAAGCCGGTGAGCAGCAGCACCTGCACGGGCACCGACAGCTCCAGCAGGTAGAGATCGGCGATCGCGAACGACGGGGTGCCGTCCTGGCTCAGTACCGTGAATGCGAGATACACGACCGCGGCCAGCATCAGGATGCTGCCGAAGGCGGTGTACAGGAAGAACTTCAGTGTCGCGTAGATGCGCCGCTCGCCGCCCCAGATCCCGATGATCAGGAACATCGGGATCAGCATGGCCTCCCAGAACACGTAGAACAGGAACAGGTCCTGCGCGAGGAAGGTGCCGAGCATCGTGAACTGCAGGAACAGCACCATGCCGTGGAAGAGCTTCACGTCCTTGGTGATGGAAGTGAACGCCCCGGCCACCACCAGCGGCCCGAGGAACGCGGTCAGCAGGACCAGCAGCAGGTTCAGGCCGTCCAGCCCGATGTGGTAGTGCACCCCCCACGCGGCGATCCACGGAATCCGGGTCTCGAACTGCAGCCCGGACACGCCAGCCTCGAACTGAAGGTACAACCACGCCGCGATCACCAGCTGCGCGCTCAGCACCAGCATCGACAGGCCGCGCACGAGATCCGGGCGCCGCTCCGGCAACAGCAGCAGCAGGGCACCACCGATCACCGGCAGAAACAGCAGGAGATTGAGGGCGCTGGCTTCAGACATAACGCCACACCCAGATCAGCACCGCGACCAGCCCGAACAGGGTCATCCAGGCGTACCAGTGCAGGCTGCCGCTCTGCACGCGGGCGAAGGCCGCCGCGCTCCAGCGTGCGAGCGCGGCCAGACCGTGCAGGGAGCCGTCGATCAGCAGGCGGTCGCCCAGGCGCAGGAAGACCCGGTCCGAGACCCAGCGCCAGGGCCGCTGCAGCGCGCGGTCGTAGAACTCGTCGACGAAATACTTTCCGGCGAGCACCCGGTGCAGCCGACGGAACCGCTGCCAGAGTTCATCGGCCGGCCTGCCGCCGTCCCGGTACAGCCACGCCGCGCCGGCAAGGCCCAGCAGGGCGAGCAGCACCGCGAAGATCACCTGCAGCAGATGCCAGCCGCCCCAGGCGAACCGCACCTCCGGCAGCGCGAGCAGGGGCTCGAGGTACTGCGGCAGTGCGAACCACCCGGCGATCACCGAGAAGGCCGCGAGCACCACCAGCACGCTGGTCATCGTGACCGGAGACTCGTGCACGTGGCGCTCGGTCTCCGGTTCCATCCGCGAGTGTCCGAGGAAGACGAGCCAGAGCAGCCGGAACATGTACAGGGCCGTCAGCAGGGCCGTCAGCGAGCCGAGCGCCCAGAGCCACAGCGCGCCGCCCTCCCCGCTCGCGATCGCGAACCAGAGGATCTCGTCCTTGGAGAAGAACCCGGCCAGTGGCGGCAGACCCGCGATCGCGGCGGTCGCGATCGCGAAGGTGCCGAAGGTCCACGGGATGCGCCGCGCCAGCCCGCCCATCCGGCGGATATCCTGCTCGCCGTTCAGCGCGTGGATCACGCTGCCGGCGCCGAGGAACAGCGCGGCCTTGAAGAAGGCGTGGGTGAACAGGTGGAAGACCGCAACCCCGTAGGCGCCGACACCCAGCGCCAGGAACATGAAACCGAGCTGCGAGATCGTCGAATAGGCGAGCACCTTCTTGATGTCGGTCTGTACCAGCGCGATGGTCGCGGCCAGGAAGGCGGTCAGCACCCCGATCACCGCGATCAGCGTGGACGCGGCGGGGGCCTCCAGGTACACCCCGGAGAGCCGCGCGACCAGATACACCCCCGCGGTCACCATCGTCGCCGCGTGGATCAGTGCGGAGACCGGGGTCGGGCCGGCCATCGCGTCCGGCAGCCAGACGTGCAGCGGGATCTGCGCCGATTTTCCGGTCGCGCCGATGAACAGCAGGATCCCGGCGGCCGTCGCGACCCCCACCGGGATCAGTCCGGCGGCGAAGGCCTCGTTGATCCGGTCCATCTCCAGGGTGCCCGCGAAGGTGAAGACCAGGAACATGCCGAGCAGGAAGCCGGCGTCGCCGACCCGGTTGGTGATGAAGGCCTTGCGTCCCGCGCGCGCCTTGGCCGCGTCCTGGAACCAGAAGCCGATCAGCAGGTAGGACGCAAGCCCCACCCCCTCCCAGCCGACGAACAGCACCAGCAGCGAGCGCCCGAGCACCAGCAGCAGCATGAAGAACAGGAACAGGTTCAGGTAGGCGAAGTAGCGCGCGTAACCCTCGTCGCCCTTCATGTAGCCGATGGAATAGAGGTGGATCAGCGCGCCGACCCCGGTCACGATCAGGGCCATCACCGCGCTCAGGCGGTCGAGGTAGAACGCGACCTCGAAGCTGTATTCGCCGACGACCGCCCAGGTGAACACGGTCTCGACGATGGGGGCGCCGTCGCCTGCCTCCAGGGTGCGCCAGGCCCAGAGCGCGACCCCGAAGGCCAGGAACGGCAGGCCGACCCCGACCACGTTCACGAATCCCGTTCCCAGCCGCCGGCCGAGCAGGCCGTTCAGCAGGAAGCCCGCGAGCGGCAGCAGGACCAGCAGCGTGAGCATGCCGTCCATCGCCGCTCAGCCCTTCAGCCCGGCGTAGCTGCCGGGATCCAGCGTGCGCCCGGCGCGCACCAGCAGCAGCACGATGGGCACCGCGATCGCGATCTCGGCGGCCGCCACCACGAAGACCAGGAACATCAGCACCGCGCCCGCCTCCGCACCCAGCAGCTGGGTGAACACCGCGAGGCTCAGCAGCACGCCGTTCAGCATCAGTTCCAGGAACATCAGCATCACCAGCAGGTTGCGGCGCACCACCACCCCGACCAGGCCGAGTGCGAACAGCATCCCGGAGACCGCGAGCAGGAGATTGGCGTCACTCATCCAGCTTCTCCCTGCGGGCCGCGGCCAGGTCCTCGCCCCGGCGGCGGATGTCGATCACCGCGCTCGCGGCGATCTCAGCGACCAGCAGCAGCACCGCCGCCAGCGCGAAATAGACCCAGAACTCGTCCATGAACACGGCGGCGAAGGTGCCGACGCTGAAGACGTCCTCCCGGATCACGGGGGTCACCACCGGCTCGCCACGCAGCAGGCCATCGACGAGCACGCCGACGAGCAGCAGCAGGCCCGCGAGCCCGGCCACGAGCAACGGAGAGAAGCGTTCGGTGAACGACCGGTCCCGAACGTCCAGCAGCATGATCGCGTAGATCATGAACACCATCACCGCGCCCACGTAGATCAGCACCTGGAATACGGCGATCACGTGCAGGCCGAGCTGGGCATAGATCGCGGCCAGCGACAGCATCGTTCCGATCAGCGCCAGCGCGACCCGCATCGGGTGGCGCAGGAAGAACATCGCCACCGCGCCGGCCAACGCGCCGAGCGAGAAGATGCCGAAGAATACGGTCTCAATCGTCACCGCCACCCCCATTCCCGGACACGGGCTTCGGCGGGTAGGGCTTCGCCGGGTCGCGCGCAGGCTGCCAGGTCAGCAGTTCCTCCCGACCCAGCCACATCCCCCCGCGACGGTCGGGTACCGGCAGCCCGGGCACCGTCGGCACCATCCGGATCGCGTCTTCGGGGCAGACCTCCACGCAGAAGCCGCAGAAGATGCAGCGCGCATAGTCGATCTCGAAGCGTTCCGGGTATTTCGGGTGTGCCGGATCCTCCGGGTCGAAACCGGCCTCGATCTCGATCACCTTCGCGGGGCAGATCGTCGCGCAGAGGTTGCAGGCGATGCACTGCGGGCGCCCGTCCGGGCGCTGGGTGAGCACGTGCTTGCCGCGGTTGTGGCGCGCGTAGTCGGCGCGGATCTCCTCGGGGTAATACGCGGTCAACGCGCCCTTCTTCCCGGTCATCCACCGCTTCATGTTGCGCAGGAACACCCCACCGGTGATCGACAGCCCGCGCAGCACCTCGAACAGGTAGAAGCTCTCCCACCACCCGAGCTTCGGCTCGTTCCAGTACTTGCGCCGGCGGTCGATGACCATAGGCCGTGTCTTTCGGCCACCCGGCTTTCCGTTTTGCGGTGCGTTCATACGCGCACCCCACGCCACTGCGTAGGGCGGAAGAGCGCAGCGTCATCCGCCACACCGCTGCGGGTGAAACCGCATACCTCGGTGCAGGCCCAGGCGCCGGAACGGCGGATGACGGCCTTCGGCCTTTTCCGCCCTACGCATCCGCTCACCCGATCGGGCCTCCGGTCTTGTGGTCCTTTCCGAACGCTCGAGGGCGGGACCGGGGTGGGGACAACCGGACCGTAGGAGGCCATGGATGGCCGACTTCGAGCGCCCATGGACGGCTTGAGCGGGTCCGGTTGTGCCCAGCCCGGTCCTGCCCCTGCCGCGGCCCCAGGCACTACCGCAAGCCCGGCCCGGCCCATCACGACCCCACTCCCCGAAGCGCCCACACGGCGATCGCGGTGACCAGCAGGTTGATCAGCGCCAGCGGCAGCAGGAAGCGCCAGGCAAAGCGCAGCAGCTGATCGTAGCGGAAGCGCGGCAGGGACCAGCGCACCAGGATCAGGAAGCCGCACATCAGGAAGACCTTCACCCAGAAGGTGGTGACCTGCAGCAGCACCACCACCACGTGGGGCAGCGCGACCTCGATGTTGCCGGGCAGCAGCAGGCCTGCGTCGTTCATGTACGGCAGGTTGTAGCCGCCGAGGAACAATGTGGTGAACAGCGCCGCGATGATCGCGATGTGGATGAACTCCGCGAACATGAACAGGCCCATCTTCATCGCGCTGTACTCGGTGAAGTAGCCCGCGATCAGCTCCGACTCCGCCTCCGGCAGGTCGAAGGGAATGCGCTGGTTCTCCGCCTGCGCCGCGACCAGGAACAGGATCGCCGCGAAGGGCTGAAGGAAGATCCCCCAGGCCGGCAGGAAGCCGAACAGCAGCTCCGACTGCTGATCGACGATGCTGACCAGATTCACCGTGCCGTAGATCAGGATCAGCCCGATCACCGTCAGCCCGACCACGAGCTCGTAGGAGATCATCTGCGAGCCCGCGCGCACCGCGCCGAGCAGCGAGAACTTGTTGTTCGAGGACCAGCCGGCCAGCATCGCGCCGATCACCGCGATGCCCCCGAGCGCGAACACCACCAGCAGTCCGGCGTCCAGCGGCGCCACCTGCATCGAGTAGCTGCGGTCGCCGAAGAACTCCGACGGGCCCTCGAACCAGCCGAAGAAGGTGCCCGGCACGAATTCGCCGCCGAAGGGGATCACCGCGAAGACCGCCAGTACCGGCACGAAGGCGAACCAGGGCGCGAGCGCATAGGCGACCCGGTCGTAGGAATTCGGCTTCCAGTCCTCCTTCAGCAGCATCTTCAGGCCGTCGGCGAGGCCGTGAAACAGGCCCCACCACACCAGCTTCACCTGGGTGAAGGGGATGCGCAGGTAGGCCCGGTTGGCCCCGATGCGGTCGGACATCACCGCGCTCTGCTTGCGCTCGACCCAGGTCAGGATCAGCCCGACCGTCATCAGCATCAGCACCGCGTAGACGATGAAGGTGCCGTGCACGACGAGGTCCTGAATCATCCGCGACCCCAGGCGCCGGGCGCGGCGAGCAGCGGGAAGAGGGTCTCGGCATCGATCACGCCTTCCGGGCGGGGCTGGCATGACTCGAAGGCGCTGACCACGCCCTCGAAGTTCGTGTAATGCCCGCGCCGTTCCGTCTGGATGCTGAGCGGGATGAAGACATCGGCGTGACCGACCTCCGGGAGCAGCCAGGAACCGAGGAACACGGTCTTCGCGCCGCGCGGAAGCCGGCCGAAGTCCACCCCCTCACCCCACACCAGGATGAGGTCCGCATCCTCGGGGATCTCGGGCGGGTCGCTGCCGAACAGGGCCTGCGCCCCACGGGTGTTCGGGTTCTTGTCGGCGCGGATCAGCAGTTCGTCCTCGACCACCTCCCCCTCCTCCGGCAGGCGGTCGGGCTTGACGAAGCTGGTGAAGTTGTCCCCCAGCGCATTGCGGAAGGCGCGGAGTTCCTCGTTCGAGGCCCAGCTCGACACCAGCGCGATGCTCCGGGTGGACTCCGCCATCAGCGCACGCGTCGCCTCGATCGCCTCCATCATCGTGACCCCGGCCCCCTTCTGCAGCGCCTGTTCCGCCCGCGGGCGTTCCAGCACCTCGCCGAGGTCCCGGCCCCTGTTGCAGATCCAAGGCCCGTTCACGCGCGGATTCTCGAGCGGCGTCACGCGCAGGATCCGCGTGTTCTGCGCGGGGTCCAGCCCCTTCAGACGCCATTCGGGCTTGCGGTGCCAGAGCTGCACGTTGCATCCCCGCGCGCAGCGGGGGCAGACGGAGGGTGTGGGTTCGAGATACCAGACTCGGGCCTGGTGAAGGAACGAGCGCGAGAGCAGCGCCCCCACCGGGCAGATGTCAATCACGTTGTCCGAATACGGATCGTCATCCAGGGTGCGGTCCTCCGCCGGGCGGACCAGCGCGGAATCCCCGCGGTACTCGATGCCCAGCACGTTGGACTTGGACACCTCGCGGGTGAAGCGCACGCAGCGCGAGCAGAGGATGCAGCGTTCGTTGTCCAGGAGGATGCGGCTGGACAGGGGGTAGAACTTGGTGCCCTTCTGCTTCGGTTCGCGCGAGAGTGCAGGCTCGCCGTTGTAGGCGTAGTGGTAGTCCTGCAGCGCGCACTCGCCCGCCTTGTCGCAGATCCCGCAGTCCACCGGGTGGTTCAGCAGGATGAACTGCAGCATCGCCTTGCGCTGGGCGCGCACCGTCTCGGAGTCGGTCTCGATCCGCATGCCGTCCACCACCGGCATGTTGCAGGCGATGTTGACCCCGCGCCCCTCCTGTTCCACCAGGCACACGCGGCAGTTGCCGACGACCGAAAGCTCCGGGTGCCAGCAGAAGTGGGGCACGTAGAACCCGTTTGCCAGCGCCGCCTGCAGCACGGTGCGGTGCTCCCCGGTGTCCACCGCCTCGCCATTGATGAAGATCACTGGCACTCGAGGTTTCCTCCGAACTTCGAATGCCCGTGTTCGATGTAGTGATCGAATTCGTCGCGGAAGTTGTCGAGCATCGCGATCGCCGCGTAGCCGGCGGCGTCGCCGAGACCGCAGATGGTGGTGCCGTCGTTGAAGCGGGCGATGTGATAGAGGGTGCCGATGTCCTCGGGACGGCCGTCCCCGGCCACGATGCGATCGATGATCCGGTGCATCCAGCCGGTGCCCTCGCGGCAGGGCGTGCACTGCCCGCAGGACTCGTGGCGATAGAAGCGCAGCATGATCTGCAGCAGGCGCACCATGCAGGTCCCCGCCGCGATCACGATCATGCCGCCGGACCCGAGGGACGAGCCGGCCGCGCGCAGCACCTCGTGATCGAGCGTCATGCCCTCGACCTCGCCGGGAGTCAGCACCTTCGCGTCCATGCCGGTCAGCACCTGCGAGGAGATGCCGCCGGGGATCACCGCCTTCAGCGCCTTGTTGCAGAGCAGCCCCCCGCAGTCCTCGTGCAGGAACTTCGTCCAGGAATACCCCAGCTCCACCTCGTACACCCCGGGATACCGGATGTGCCCCGAGATCGAGATCAGGCGCGTGCCCGGGCTCTTCTCGGTGCCGATCTCCCGGAAGGCCTGCGCCCCGTTGCGGATGATCCAGGCCACGCTGGCGATGGTCTCCACGTTGTTCACGACGGTCGGTGCCTGGTAGAGCCCGCGCACCGTCATGCGCGGCGGCCGGTTGCGCGGCCAGGCCCGGGTCCCCTCGATGGATCCCAGCAGCGACGAGGCCTCGCCGCACACGTAGGCGCCGGCCCCGCGAAAGACGAAGAGATCGCAGGAGAACCCGCTGCCGAGGATGTTCTCGCCGAACAGACCCTCCGCGTAGGCCTCCTCCACCGCCGCGTCGAGCCGCCGCCACGGCCGGTCGTACTCGCCGCGGATATACACGAAGGCGTGGCGCACACCGAGCGCGTAGCTGCCCAGCAGCATGGACTCCAGCAACGCGTGCGGGTCGTGCTCGAGGACCCAGCGATCCTTGAACGTGCCCGGCTCGCCCTCGTCCGCGTTCGCGATCAGGTAGTGTGGCTGGCCGTCGTGCGGATCGATCCCCTGCCACTTGCGCCCGGCCGGAAAGGCCGCGCCGCCCCGCCCCTGGATGCCCGAGTCGACGATCTCCTGGGTCACGTCCTCGGGCTGCATCGTCTCCAGCGCCCTTGCCAGCGCCTCGTAGCCGCCGCGCGCGCGGTAGGCGGCCAGCGTGTGCGAGTCCGCGGTGATCTCGAAGCCCGTCAGTACCTTGCGGCCGGTCATCTCAGTCCAGCCTCTCGAGCAGCGCGTCCAGATCCGCGGCGTCCAGGTTCTCGTGATAGGCCTCGTTCACCATCACCACCGGCGCGGTGCCGCAGGAACCCAGGCACTCCACGGTCGACAGCGTGAAGCGCCGGTCCGGCGTGGTCTCGCCGGGCTGGATCCCGAGCCTCCCGCTCAGGTGATCCAGGAGACGCTCGGCGCCGCGCATGGAGCAGGACACGTTGTGGCAGACCTGCAGGTGCCAGCGGCCGATCGGCTCGCGGCGCAGCATGCCGTAGAAGGAGAGCACCTCCTCGACCTGGATGCGCGGCACACCGAGATACGCGACCAGGCCGTCGATGTCGTCACCCGCGATGTAGCCCCGGTCCTCCTGAATGCGCCTCAGACAGGGCAGCAGCAGGGTCGCGTCGTGGCCGGGCGGCAGCCGCCTCTTCATGCGCTCGAACTCGGGGATCAGGTGCTTCACCGGTCGCACTCCCCGCCGATCATGTTCATGGTACCGAAGGTGGAGACGACGTCCGCGAGCTGGTAGCCCTCCAGCAGCTTGTGCAGCCCGCCCATGTGCACGAAGCTCGGGGCGCGCACGTGTACCCGGTGCGGGGTGCCGGTGCCATCGCTGACGAGATAGAAGCCCAGTTCGCCGTTCGCCGCCTCGTGTGCCCGGTAGACCTCGCCCGCGGGCACCTGCGGACCGTCGATCACCAGCTTGAAGTGGTTGATCAGCGACTCGATCTCCGTGTACACGCGGTGCTTCTCCGGGAAGGTGCAGCGGCGGTCATCGACGTTGATCGGCCCCTTCGGCAGCATATGCATCAGCTGCCGGATCATGTGCACGGACTCGTCCATCTCGCGCATGCGCACGTAATAGCGGTCGTAGTTGTCGCCGTTTATGCCCACCGGCACTTCGAAATCGAGCTCGGAATACGCGAGGTACGGCGTGTCCCGGCGCAGGTCCCGCGCGGCCCCGGTGGAGCGCAGGATCGGGCCGGTGAAGCCCCAGTGGACCGCCTGCTCGGTCGAGATCACGCCGACGTCGCGGGTGCGGTCGATGAAGATGCGGTTGCGGTCCATCAGCCCGTGGATGCGGCCGATGTATTCCTCGTATTCGTCGAGGATCTCCTCCAGCCGCTCCAGCCACCCCTCCGGCAGGTCGTGGGCGAGACCGCCGATGCGCCCGTAGCTGTAGGTGACCCGCGCACCGGTCAGGTCCGCGAGGTGCTCGTAGATCCAGTCACGGATGGTCATCAGGTACAGGAAGGCCGTCATCGCGCCCAGTTCCATCACCGAGGCGGCGATGCAGGTCATGTGATCGGCGATGCGCGAGTACTCGGAGAGCAGCGTGCGCAGGTAGCGGGTGCGCGGGGTGATCTCGACGTCCATCAGGGTCTCGACGGCGTCGCAATAGGCGAAGTTGTTGATCAGCGCCGAGCAGTAGTTCAGGCGATCCACGAAGGGGATCAGCGTGTGCCAGGTATGCGCCTCGCACTCCTTCTCGAAGCCCCGATGCAGGTAGCCGCAGTGCACGTCGGCCCGCACGACCCTCTCGCCGTTCAGCTCGGCGATGATCTGCAGCGTGCCGTGGGTCGCCGGGTGCGAGGGGCCGATGTTCACGATCACGCCGTCCTCGGTGGACGGTGTGTCGAACGCCGGCCGTACCGGGTTCGGCAGGTTGTCGCTGGTATTCCGCACCGTCACCGTCCGGCACCTCTGGAGTGCGGGAGCTCGCTCCCGCTTTCCGCCACGGGAGCTCGCTCCCGTGGCAGGGGGCAAGCCCCCTGCACCACAGCGGCGGCAAGCCACCGCACTCCATAGGGGCCGTGTTTGGGCTGCTCGAACGCAGGTGCGAGTATCCGTGCAATCGGATGAGAGGGCATCATTCGCGGTACCTCACCAGCGGCTGCTCGCGTTCCTTCGGGTAATCCTTGCGCAGCGGGTGGCCCTCGAAGCCCTCGTAGAGCAGGATCGGGCGCAGGTCGTCGTTGCCGCGGAAGCCGATGCCGAGCATCTCGTGGCACTCCCGCTCCATGTACGCCGCGGCGCCGAACAGCGGCACCAGCGTGTCCACCACCGGATCGGTCCCGGTCACGGCGGTCTTCAGCCGCACCCGCACGTGGTCGCGCGTGGAATAGAAGTGGTACACCACGTCGAAGCGCGGGTCGCGGTCCGGCCAGTCCACCGCGGTCACGTCCAGGAAGAGATCGAAGCCGAACCCTTCCTTCAGCAGTTTCGCGGTATCCAGCAGGGCCTCGCGCGGAATCTGCACCGCAAGCAGGCCGTGGGCGAAGGCGGCTTCGCGCCCTTCGTCCACAAGCCGCGCGCGCAGGCGCTCGAGCAGATCGGCCGACATTCCTAGAACCGGTCGCTGACGATGGGGTGGCTGGATCCGGCGATCTTCTCCTGCAACTGCATGATCCCGTCGATCACCGACTCCGGCCGCGGCGGACAGCCGGGGATGTACACGTCCACCGGTATGATCTTGTCGATGCCCTGCAGGGCCGCGTAGTTCTGGTAGAAGCCGCCACTGGTTGCGCAGACCCCGAAGGCCATCACCCACTTCGGCTCGCACATCTGCTCGTAGACCCTGCGCAGGACCGGCGCCTGCTTGTGCGTGATCGTGCCCACCACCATCAGGAGATCGGACTGCCGCGGCGAGAAACGCGGCAGCGCCGCGCCGAAGCGGTCGGTGTCGTACATCGTGGAGCTCACCGACATGAACTCCATCGCACAGCAGGCGGTGACGAACGGATACGGAAACAGCGAGAACTTGCGCGCCCAGCCGACCAGCTCGTCCTTGCGGGTGGTCAGGTACTCGAAGGCACCATCCTTCTGATCGCCGGCATTCATGCCGCCACCCTCCCAAGAGTTGAAAAGCCCCCTCCCCCGCTTGCGGGGACACATCCGCCCGGAGCGGATTTCGAACCGCCGCAGGCGGGTCCGAAGGGCGGAGGGCAGGATGCCCGGAGTAACGGTCGGGGTGGGGGCCCGCCGCTCGCGCCTTTCACGTTGAACCGGGTCATGTGCGCACGTCCTCCAGCAGCCCGGATTTCCACACGTAGAGCACCAGCAGGACCAGCAGCAGCAGGAAGAACCCGAAGACCAGCAGCAGCGTGCCGGTGAGTGGCTGCGCCCCCAGTGCCCACATGAACAGGAAGACGGTCTCCAGTTCGAAGAGGATGAAGACCACCGCGATGCCGTAGTACTTCACGGGTACCGCCTTCACGTTCAGGCGGTCCACCGGCTCCGCGCCGCACTCGAAGGCCTCGAGCTTCGTGGCGCTGGCCACCGGCTTCGGACCCAGCGCGCGGTTGATCAGCAACGTCACCGCAACGAACCCGAGGATCGCCATGAGATAGAGCAGAAAGATGGCGTAAGGATTCACGGAAGAAAGCGGCCCCCTGTTTGCTGATCTCTGCTGGGCGTAGCCCGGGAACGCCCCCGAACCGAACCACGCTGGCTGTCATCGCGCACGCCACCCCGATGACTTGTGGGGGAGCTTAGAGAATTCCGTCCGGCGAATCCACCCCGCCTCCCGATTCCGCTGGCCTGGCCCGCCGCGAGCGCGGCGATGCCCGAGGACGGATCAGACCATCCCACCGGCGTCCAGCGCCTCCAGAAAGGCGGCGGCATCGCGCCGGATCGCGTCGCGGCGCTCGCCGGACATGCGGTCCAGCGTGCGGTATGGCATCGCCATCCGGGGGTTCCCCGCAAGGTGCTCCCGGTTGTTGATCAGGAAGTCCCAGTACAGGAAATTGAAGGGGCAGGCCTTCTCTCCAAGCTTCACCTTCGGGCTGTAGGCGCAGCCGGCGCAGTAATCGGACATGCGGTCGATGTAGGCGCCGGAGGCGGCATAGGGCTTCGAGCCGAGGATCCCGCCGTCGGCATGCAGGGCCATCCCGTGCGTGTTCGGCAACTCCACCCACTCGAAGGCATCGGCATACACCGCCAGATACCAGTCCTCCACCTCCGCCGGCGCGATGCCGGCGAGCAGGGCGAAGTTGCCGGTGATCATCAGCCGCTGGATGTGGTGCGCATAGGCGTTGCGACGCGTCGCCTCCACCGTTGCGCGCACGCAGCGCATCCGGGTCTCGCCGGTCCAGTAGAACGCGGGCAGGGGTCGCCGTGCATCGAGAAAATTGCTGGCCGCGTAATCCGGCATCCGCAGCCAGTACAGCCCGCGAACGTACTCGCGCCAGCCGAGTATCTGGCGCACGAAGCCCTCCACGGCCGCCAGCGGGACCCGCCCCTCCTGCCAGGCGTGCAGCGCGGCCTCGCAGACCTCCCGCGGCACCAGCAGCCCGATGTTCAGATAGGGCGAGAGCACCGCGTGGAACAGGAAGTCGTCGCCGTCGCGCATCGCGTCCTGGTAGTCGCCAAAACGCGGCAGGAACTCGGCCACGAATTCCCCGAGGGCCGCGAGTGCATCGTCCCGCGTGACCGCCCAGCCGAAGCCGTCCAGGTCACCGAAGTGTTCCCCACAGTGCTCCCGCACCAGGTCCACGACCTCCCTGGTGAGCTCGTCGGGCGGAAACCGCCGGCGTCGCGGGGATTCGAGACCCGCCGGCAGGGCCTTGCGGTTTTCACTGTCGTAGTTCCAGCGCCCGCCCTCCGGTTCTGCTCCGTGCATCAGCCAGCCCGTCTCGCGGCGCATCTCGCGATAGAAGAACTCCATGCGCAGGCCCTTGCGCCCCTGTGCCCAGCGTTGAAAGCGCTCGTGGGAGCACAGGAAGCGGGTATCCTCCCGGATCTCGACCGGAACACCGAGGTCGTTCTCCCAGCCCTGCATCATTGCCAGCACCCGCCATTCGCCCGGCTCGGTGGCGATCACCCGGTCCACCGAGTGCCGCGCGAGGGCACGCTGCAGTTCGCCGCCGAAGGAACCGGTGTTGTGCTCGGCGTCCAGGCGCACGTAATCCACGGTGATACCCTCGTCGCTGAGCCTCGCGGCGAAATGCCGCATCGCCGACAGGATCAGCACGATCTTCTGCCGGTGGTGGCGCACGTAGGTCGTCTCCTCGCGCACCTCCAGCATCAGGACGACATCGTGGGTAGCGTCAAGCCCCGCCAGTGCACTGAGGTCGCGGCACAGCTGATCGCCGAGCACCAGGCGGAGGTTCTTCATGGCCGGGCGCTCGGACTCGAGCGGCGGGTCCTGCGGCAGCGCTCGGAGCAGTACCGCACCTCTTCCCATTGGTCACGCCACTTGCGCCGCCAGCTGAAGGGGCGACCACAATGGGCGCAGATCCGCGTTGGCAGATCGGACTTGCGGCGCATTCGCGGCATCGCGGCCTCGCGGTTCGGGACAGGGGCCAGGTCGTTTCGGGGCCGGAGCGGATGCGCTCCCGTGGATCCCGCCCGAGCGCCGGGCGTCAGGCGCGCCCCGCGCGCAACACCCCGCGCTGACTGGTCTTGATGAATTCGAGCAGCACCCGGACCTCGGGGATCGCGGTCTCCGCCAGCAGGCGTTCCACCCGCGCCTTGCGGTCGCTGCGCCCGCGCAGCACCTCGGCGAAGGCCCGGCGCAGGGCGTAGATGCTGGCATCGCTGAAACCCTTGCGCCGCAACCCCACCTTGTTGATCCCGATCAGGCGCGCGTAGTTGCCGCTGGCCAGGCAATACGGCGGCATGTCCCGGTTCAGCGCGGAGCCCATGCTGGTGAAGGCGTGCGTACCGATCCGGCAGAACTGGTGCACCAGGGTGAATCCACCGAGGGTGCAGTGGTCCTGCACCTCCACGTGCCCCGCGAGGGACGCGGCGTTGGCAAGGGTGATGTTGTTGCCGATCACGCAGTCGTGGGCGATGTGCACGTAGGCCATGATCATGTTGTCGTGGCCGATCACGGTCTCGCCGCCACCCTTTTCGGTGCCGCGGCTCAGGGTGACCGATTCGCGAATCATGTTCCGGTCGCCGATCACCAGCCGCGTCGGTTCACCGCGATAGTCGCGGTCCTGGGGCGCCTCGCCGATGGAGGCGAACTGGTAGATCTGGTTCTCGCGTCCGATCTCCGTGGGACCCTGAATCACCACGTGCGAGGCAACCCGGGTGCCCGCGCCGATGCGTACATTGGGGCCGATCACCGAGAACGGGCCGATCTGGGCCGAGGCATCGATCTCCGCACTGGGATGAACGTCGGCGCGCGGGTCGATCACGGATCGATCTCCTTGCCCGCGCACATCAGGTCGGCCGTGCAGCATACGGATTCGCCGACACGTGCCACGGCGGTAAAGCGCCAGATGCCGCGGACGGTCCTGATGTGCTCCACGCGCAGGTGGAGCTGGTCCCCCGGTTCGACCTGGCGTCGGAAACGCGCCTGGTCGATACCCACGAACAGGTAGAGCTGCTCCTTGTCCTGGTTCACGCCACGGTGTTCCTCGGTCTTGAACGCAAGCAACCCGGTCGCCTGCGCCAGGGCCTCCAGGATCAGCACGCCGGGCATCACGGGCTTGACCGGAAAGTGCCCCTGAAAGAAGGGCTCGTTGATGCTGACATTCTTCACGGCCTCGAGGTAGCGTCCCGGCTCGTAATCGACCACGCGGTCGACGAGGAGAAAGGGGAACCGATGCGGCAGGTATCGCATCACCTCCATTACGTTGAAACCTTCCACGTGGTGATCCTTTGTTACCGTCAGTCGAATAGCGTCCGGTGCGGAACCGGACGTCCTGCCATCAGTCGGCACGGGGCCGGGGCGCAAGTCCCACAGGCTGCTAGCGCCCTGACCGCCCGAGCCGCCGCAGCGCGGCCAGGTTACGATTCCAGGCGCGGGCCTCCTGGTGCGGCACACCGGAGGCGTAGTGCCCGGACGCCCCGATCGAACGCGTCACCAGGGTCATCGCGTGGATGGTCACGTGGTCCGCGATCTCGAGGTGACCGAGTATACCGGCTCCTCCGCCGATTGCGCAGTGGCTGCCGATGCGCGCGCTGCCCGCGATCCCCACGCAGCCGGCAATCGCGGTGTGGGCGCCGATCTGCACGTTGTGGGCAATGTGCACCAGGTTGTCGATCTTCACCCCGTCGCCGATGACCGTGTCGTCGAGGGCGCCGCGGTCAACGGTGCTGTTGGCGCCGATCTCCACATCGTCACCGATATGCACGCAGCCCAGCTGCTCCACCTTGATCCAGCGGCCGTCCTCCTGCGCCAGACCGAAGCCGTCGGCACCGATGACCGCACCGGGATGAATGATCACCCCGCGGCCGATCACGGTGTGGTCCAGAACCACACACCCGGGATACAGGTAGCCACCTGCACCGATCTCGACCCCGACGCCCACGAAGACCCCGGCACCGACGTGCACGCCGGATCCGATGCGGGCACCGGCCCTGATGACGGCCCCGGCACAGATGCGCGCGGACGCCTCCACACGCGCATCGGGATCCACCTGCGCACCGGGCTCGATTCCCGGACGGAAGGCGCGCCGCGAATGAAACAGGGTGCTCAGGTGCGCGAAGACCGCGTGCGGGTTCGCAACCAGCACGTAGCTGCGGGACCCGCAGTCGAGTCCTCCGGCCGGAGCCAGGTCCCGCTGCAGCAGCACGATGCCGGCGCCCGAGGACGAAACCGCGTCGATGTGACGCCCGCTCACCGCGAAGGCGATTTCCCGTGCGCCCGCCCGCTTCAGCGGGGCAAGCCCGTATCCCCTGCGGTGAGGATCTCCCGCGACCTCGCCCGCGAAGCGCTCGGCGATCTCTGCCGCCGAAAGCCCCTGCTCAGCGAAGTTGCTGCATGGCGGTGATGATGTCATCCGTGATGTCGATCCGGTCGCTGGCGTAGAGCACGTTCCGCTCGGTCACGATCAGGTCGACGTTCCGTTCCCGGGCGAGATCGATGATCGCGTCGTTGATCAGGCGCTGGAGCTTCGCGAGTTCCTCGTTCCGGCGCACGTTCAGGTCCTCGGTGAAGCTCTCCTGGGCCCGCCGGAATTCCCGCGAGCGCGCGGTGAACTCGCGCTCGAGGTCCGCGCGCTGGTTCGCAGTCATCAGGTCCCCCTCGCGTTCGAGCCGGTCGCGCAGCCGCTGAAGCTCCTCACGCTCCGAGACCAGCTGCGAATCGCGGGGCGAAAACTCCTTTTCGAGTTCGCGCATCGCCTCCTCCGCCTGAGGGGAGTCCTCGAGGATGTTGTTCATGTTCACGAACGCGACACTCTGCGCGGCCAGCGGCCCCGGCAACAGCAGCGCGCCCAGTGCCAGCGCGCCAATAAGGATTCCGGTTGCTCTGTTCATACCCCCTCCTGCTTGCGGGGCCGTTGCGATTTCGGGCGCGCTTCCAGGGTCAGAAGCTGGCGCCGAGAAGGAACTGCAGATTCTGAATCTCGTCTCCCGGCTTGTCGCGCAGGGGTTCCCCGTAGCTGAAGCTGAGCGGACCCACCGGTGACATCCAGGTCAGCGCCAGACCCGCCGAAACCCGCAGCTCATCCGTCTCGAAATCGCCGAAGCTCTCGTAGACCTGTCCGGCATCCACGAAGGCGCTCATGCGGACGGATTCGTTTTCCGCCGCCAGCGGCATCGGGAAGAAGAGCTCGGCCGATGCCGTGGTGCGGAAGGCACCGCCGAAGGGATCGTCATTGCTGTCCCGGGGACCGAGACTGTTGTCTTCAAAGCCACGCACCGACCGGATGCCACCGGCGAAGAAGTGCTCGAAGAATGGCAGCGTGTCGGTTCCATCGTAGCCCTCGCCGTAGCCCAGGCCCAGCGACAGGCTCAGCGAATAGGCATCCGACAGCTTGAAGATCTCCTGACCATTATAGGTGAGGCGGTAGTACTTCAGGTCGCTCCCGGGCAACGCAACGTCCGCACCGAGCCGGTGCCGCCGGCCGGAGGAGGCAAAGATCGTCCGGTCACGGGTGTCATGGGTGTAGGAGATCTCGGTCGAGAAGATGTCGTAGCGGTCACCCTCGCGGTCCAGGAAATCGGTGATCTCCACCGGGGTGGTGTCAACGGTCAGGATCTCGATGTTCTCGTAGCCCGGCCTGATGTTCAGGGTGTCGAACTCCGAGAACGGGATGCCGTAGGTCACGTTGGCGCCAAAGCGGTTCGACGTGAAGCGCGAGATGTTCGCCTCCTCGGCGTCGATCTTCTGGTAGAAGACCGAGAACCCGCGCGTCGCCCCGTGAATCGAGTAGTGCGGGTTCAGCACGCTGACGTTGAACAGCTGCTGGACCTGGCTGTTGCTGAGCGATATCGTCACCCGGTTGCCGGTCCCCATGAAGTTGTCCTGGCTCAGGCTGGCCGTCAGCAGGACCCCCTGGCTCTGGGAGAAGCCGGCCCCCAGCGAGAGGGCCCCGGACAGGCGTTCCCGTACCGTGACTTCGAGGTCCACCTGGTCCTCGGTCCCCGGCACGCGGCGCGTCTCGAGGCTCGCGTTCTCGACGAAGGGCAGGCGCTGCAGGCGGGTACGCGAACGGTCGACCAGATCGCCGTTGAACCACGCGCCCTCCATCTGCCGCAGTTCCCGCCGGTACACGGACTCCTGGGTCCCCGTATTCCCGGTGATCGTGATGCGCCGCACGTAGACGCGCGGGCCCGGATCGACGAAGAAGGTCATCGCCACCTGCTGGTCCTGCTCGTCCACCTCCGGAATCGGATTCACGTTGGCGAAGGCGAAGCCCTCCACCCCCAGGCGACGGGTGATCCGCTCGGCAGAGTTCACCACCTGCCTGCGCGAAAAGATCTCGCCGGGTTCGATCTCGATCAGCTCGCGCAACTCCTCCGCCGGGACCACCAGGTCTCCTGCGAGATTCACCTCCCCGATCCGGAACTGTTCCCCCTCGTCGACGTTGATGGTGATGTAGATGTCGCTGCGGTCCGGCGTCAGCGTGACCTGGGTGGAGTCCACGTCGAAATTGAGGAACCCGGCATCCAGGTAGCGCGAACGCAGCCGCTCCAGATCGCCCGCGAGCTTCTCCCGCGAATAGTTGTCCCGCCGGCTCAGGAAGGCCCACCACGGCGGCACGCCGGACTCGAACCTGCGCGTGATCGCCCGGTCTTCGAAGGCCTCGTTGCCCACGACATTGACCTTGCGGATCTTCGCAACCCGGCCCTCCGCGATCGTGATGTCGACGTCGACGCGGTTGCGGGGCAGTTCGGTGATCTCGATGTCGATCTCCACGTTGTACCGGCCGCGCGCGAGGTACTGCTGGCGCAGCTCGGTCTCGATCTGGTCGAGGACGGTGCGATTGAACACGCGCCCGGGCTGCAGACCCACGCCCCGCAGCGCCTCGGTCAGTCCCTCGGACGGAATGTCGCGGTTTCCCGTAAAGCTGATCTCGTTGATCGCCGGCCGTTCCTCGACGATCACCACCAGCACGTCGTTGCGGCGCGCGAGTTCCACGTCGGAGAAGAAGCCGGTCTGGTACAGCGCCCGGATGACCTCGGCACTGCGGGCATCGTCGAAGGTGTCCCCGACCTGCACCGGCATGTAGGTGAGCGCAGTACCGGCGGTGATGCGTTCCAGACCCTCGATCTCGATGTCCTCGATCACGTAGGACTGCGCCCAGATCGCACCGGAGGCCAGCAACAGTCCGGCAAGCATCAAAGCGCGCACAAGGTCTCGCATCATGTCCTTCGCCAGGTCGGTGGGTCCGCGGCCGCCCGGCTCAGCCGAGCAGGCGCGCGAAGTCGTTGTAGAACGCGAGCAGCATCAGGGCCGCAATCGCGAGCAGGCCCACCTGCTGACCGATCAGCTGGGTTCGCTCGGAGACGGCGCTGCCCTTGACCCACTCCGCCAGGTTGTACATCAGGTGGCCGCCATCGAGCACGGGGATCGGCAGCAGGTTGATGATACCCAGCGACACACTGACCAGGGCGAGGAAGCCGAGAAAGGCCGTGATGCCGAGGATCGCAGTCATGCCCGCGTACTCGGCAATTGTAACCGGTCCGGCGATGTTTTTGACCGAGGCCTCACCGGTAATCATGCGCCCCAGGACGCGCAGGGTCAGGGTGCTGACCTCCCACGTCCGGGCCGCACCATTGACGAAGCCCTCCACCGGGCCCAGACGCACCAGCGTCGCGATCTCCTGCATCTGCGGCTGATCCGCATCGACGCCGGCCCCGATCCGTCCCCGCCGTTCACCGTCGATCTCCACCTCTGCAGGCACCACGCGCAGGTCGAGCTGGCGGTCGTTGCGCTCCACCCGGAGTTGAAGCGCCTCGCCGGGGGCCGCCTGGATCTGTTCCACCCAGCCCGCCCAGGAATCGACCCGTTCCCCATCGACTGCAACCACGCGATCTCCCGCCTGCAGGCCGGCCTCGGCCGCGGGGCTGCCTCGTTCCACGGTGCCGATCAGGGGCTGCAGTTCCGGCCGGTAGGGCCGTATGCCCAGTCGTTCGAGGAACTGACCCTCGGCCAGCAGGTCCCGGCGGTTCTCGAGGGGAATGGTCCGCCGGACCTCGCGCCCATCGCGGTCGAGGACCGTGATCGCCACTTCGTCGGCCCGCACCGCGTGATCGAGCAGCCGCAGGTTGGCCTGATCCCAGTCCTGGACCCGGCGGTCACCCACCATCACGATCTCGTCGCCGTGCTGCAGCCCCCCTGCCGCGGCCGCACTCGAAGGGTCCACCTCGCCGACGATCGGCTTGAGCCCCGGCACCCCGATCATGAACATCGCCGCGTAGGCGACGAGGGCAAACAGGAAATTGGCCACGGGGCCCGCAGCGATCACGAAGTTGCGCGCACTCAGACGTTTGCGGTTGAAGGCGCGATGCGCCTCGGCGTCCGCCACCGGCGCCTCGCGCTCGTCCAGCATCTTCACGTAGCCGCCCAGCGGGATCGCGGCAATCACGAACTCGGTGCGGTCGCGACCGAACAGGCGGCGATAGATCGGCTTGCCGAAGCCGATGGAGAAGCGCAGCACCTTCACGCCCATCAGGCGGGCGGCCAGGTAGTGGCCGTACTCATGGATGGTCACGAGCACGCCGATGGCCACGATGAAGGCGGCAAGGCTGGTCAGAATGGTCATTCGGTCATCAAGTCACGGCCTGTAGCCATGTCGGTTCACCCATTGGGTTGCATAGTCCCGCGCCTCGGCGTCGGCCGCAAGAATCCCTTCAAGCGAATCCGCGGGACACGAGGTCACGGCATCCAGGGTCGCGGCGATGCCCTGCGCGATGGTCGGAAAGCCGATCCGGCGGTCCAGAAATGCCTGCACCGCCACCTCGTTGGCCGCATTGAGAATCGTGGTGGCCGTTCCGCCCGCTGCAAGCGCATCATACGCCAGATCGAGGCAGGGAAACCGCTCGGGAGAGGGCGGTGTGAAGTCCAGGCGACCGACCGCGAACAGGTCCAGCGGATTCACTCCCGAAGCCATGCGCCGTGGCCAGGCCAGGGTGTGGGCGATCGGCGTGCGCATGTCCGGGTTGCCCAGCTGCGCGAGCACCGATCCGTCCGCATAGGCGACCATGGAGTGCACGACACTCTGCGGATGGAGCACGACCTGGATCGCCTCGGGCTGCAGCGCGAACAGCCAGCGCGCCTCGATCACCTCGAGCCCCTTGTTCATCATCGTCGCGGAATCCACCGAGATCTTGCGCCCCATGTCCCAGTTCGGATGGGCGCAGGCCTCCTCCGGCGTGATCTCGCCGAAGCGGTCCAGCGGGCGCTCGCGGAACGGTCCCCCGGAGGCCGTCAGCCAGATCCGTTCCGCGCCACAGGACTGCACCGAGTCACCGCAGGTGTAACCCTCGGGCAGGCACTGGAAGATCGCGTTGTGCTCGCTGTCCACCGGCAGCAGCTTCGCCCCGCTTCGCGCCACCGCGTCGATCAGCAGCGCCCCGGACATCACCAGCGACTCCTTGTTCGCGAGCAGCAGACGCTTGCCGGCCTCGGCGGCCGCCAGGGTCGGCAGCAGACCGGCGGCACCGACGATGGCGGCCATCACCACGTCGACCTCGGGCTCGGAAGCGACCTCGACCAGTGCCTCCACACCGACGCGCACCTGCGTGCTGACGCCCGCACGCTGCAGCAGGTCACGCAGCGCCGCGCCCGCCTCCGGGTCCACCATCACCGCCACCGCCGGACGGTGCGCCAGGCATTGCTCGGCGAGCTTTTCAACGTTGCCCTGCGCGGTCAGGGCGTGGACCTCGAAGCGCTCCGGATCCCGCGCCAGCACGTCCAGGGTGCTGACCCCGATGCTGCCGGTGGACCCCAGGATGGTCACGCGTTCCGCGCCCATTTCAGTGGCTCCCGGGTGCCAGTAGCGCGGTCCAGAGCAACCCCAGCAGGAACAGCGGTGCCGCCGCGGTCAGGCTGTCGATGCGGTCCAGGATCCCGCCGTGGCCTGGCAGCAGGTCGCCGCTGTCCTTGGCGCCGGCCTCGCGCTTGAGCACGCTCTCCTGCAGATCGCCGACCACGGACACCAGCGCCACCACCAAGCCGAGAAGGCCGAAGACCAGCGCATCCATCTCGGACAGACCGAACAGCCACGCGCCCACCAGTGCCACCACGATCGCGCCAAGCAACGCGCCGAACAGGCCCTCGCGGGTCTTTCCGGGACTGATCTCCGGGGCCAGCTTGCTGCGGCCGAACCGGCGTCCCACGAAATAGGCGCCGCTGTCGGCGGCCGCGACCAGCGCGATCAGGTAGAGCACGAGGCCGGGTGCGTAATCGTGCAGCCACAGCAGGGCGACGCCTGCCGGGACGAGGGTCAGCAGGCCGCCCGCGCGGAGCAGGAACCGGCCCGATGGCCGCGTGGACAGCCCCGGGCTGTACCAGGCGATCCCGAGGAACACGAAGACCCACCAGATCAGCGCGACGGCCAGCACGCCGAGGTGCCAGATCGACCAGCCGGCGGTCCACCACAGCAGCAGCATCAGGGCCAGCAGCGCCGGGATCGACGCGGCAAAGGCCGCCCGGGCGCCGGCCGAGGCAAAGCCCGCCAGCTGCGCCCATTCCCGGGCACCGATGCCGACGACCAGCAGGATGAACAGTCCGAAGAGCCATGATGGAGCAAGCAGGGTCAGCGCGACCACCGGCACCGCGATGGCCAGCGCGGTGAGTACCCGCTGCCTAAGCATGGGCGGCATCCCTTCGTTCCCCGGTCCGGCCGAACCGGCGCTGGCGGCGGGCATAGGTGTCCAGCGCGTCCTGAAGTTCGGCCTCCCCCACATCGGGCCACAGCACATCCAGGAAACAGAGCTCGGCATAGGCCGCCTGCCAGAGCAGGAAGTTGCTGATCCGTTGCTCGCCGCCGGTCCGGATCAGCAGATCCAGCTCGGGTAGCCCGGCCGTGCTCAGGAAGCCGTCGAAGGCCTCGGGATCCAGTCCCGAGCCGTCCTTCTCGCGGGCCCAGCGCAATGCGGCCTGCAGGATATCCCAGCGTCCGCCGTAACCGAGCGCCACCACCAGCGTCATCGTGTCATTGGCGGCGGTCAGCGCCTCGGCCTCCCTCATGCGCGACTGCAACTCGGGCGGAAATTCCTCGCGCGCGCCGATGAAGCGCAGCCGGATCCCCTTTTCGAGCAGTTCCGGCAGCTCCTCCTCGATCGCGGTGACGAAGAGTTCCAGCAGCGCCTCCACTTCGGCCCGCGGCCGCTGCCAGTTTTCGCTGCTGAACGCGAACAGGGTCAGCGCACGCACCCCGCGGTTCGCGAAGAACTCCACCGCCCGGCGGGTTGCCTTCAGACCCACCCGGTGGCCCTCGCTGCGGAGGAGGTCGCGCGCCTCGGCCCAGCGGCCATTGCCGTCCATGATCACGGCGACGTGCGCCGGGATGCTCTCGGTATCGACCGAATCCGGGGCCATCGATACAACGGAGGTCAAACCTCCATCAACTCCGCTTCCTTCTCCGCCAGCATCTGGTCGATGCGGGCGATGTGGTCATCGGTCAGCTTCTGCACGCGTTCCTCGCCCCGATGCTCCTCGTCTTCCGAGATCTCCTTGTCCTTGACCTGCTGCTTCAGGGTGTGATTGGCGTCCCGACGGATGTTTCGGATGGCCACCCGCGCATTCTCCGCCTCGGCGCGCACGACCTTCACCAGATCCTTGCGCCTCTCCTCGGTCAGGGCCGGCAGCGGAACCCGGATCACGGTGCCGGCCGTCGCCGGATTCAGGCCGAGGTCGGAGGTCATGATCGCCTTTTCCACCTTGCCCACCATGCTCCGTTCCCAGGGGCTCACGGTCAGCGTGCGCGCATCCTCCACGTTCACGTTCGCGACCTGGTTGATCGGAACCTCCGAGCCGTAGTACTCGACCATCACGTGGTCGAGCAGACTGGTGTGCGCGCGGCCCGTGCGGATCTTCGTGAATTCCGAACGCAGCGATTCCAGCGTCTTGTCCATGCGCTGGCTCGCATCCTTGAAGGTGGCTTCGCTCATTTTACCGTCCCCTCGACCAGGGTACCCACATCCTCGCCCATCACCAGGCGCCGGAGGTCTCCCCTGGCAAACATGTTCATTACCCGCAGCGGCAGACTGTTGTCGCGGCACATCACCAGTGCGGTCGTATCCATCACGCCGAGCCTCCGCTCCAGGGCCTCGTCGAAGCTCAGGTGCTCGAAGCGGCGGGCATCGCGATTCCGCACCGGATCGGCGTCGTAGACCCCGTCCACCTTCGTCGCCTTGATCATCAGTTCGGCATTGATCTCGATCGCACGCAGGCTGGCAGCTGAATCGGTGGTGAAGAACGGGTTTCCGGTACCTGCCGCGAACACGACGATACGCCCCTTCTCGAGATGACGCACCGCCCTGCGACGGATGTAGTCCTCGCAGACCTGGTTGATCCGGATCGCCGACATCACGCGGCAGAAACGCCCCGTGCGCTCGATTGCATCCTGCAGCGCCAGCGCGTTGATCACCGTGGCCAGCATGCCCATGTGGTCACCGG
>RECA01000151.1 GCA_007692435.1 Thioalkalivibrio sp. | reverse complement strand
GGGGCGGGGCGGGCACCCTGGTTGCGAGGCGAACCCTCACGGCAGCAGATACCCGACGACGCGGGCCCGCACGTCGGTGGCCGGTCCGGACGCCGGCCACACGGTGACCTCGATGCGCAGTACCGGCGGCAGCTCCAGCGGGGCCTCGGGCAGCTCCTCGCCGATCTCGAGCCGGTACTCCCAGTCCTGGCCGGCCTGCCGCACGGTCCCGGTCGCGGTGCCACGCTCCGGCACGCTCAGGCCGGCCTCGTAGCGGGCGACGAGGTTCTGCCCGACCCAGTGCGCGAGGGTGCGCTCCTGCAGGTAGTGGGTGTTGCGCGTGTGCTCGGAGCTGGCCTTCACCAGCGCGCCCAGGGTCACGCCCAGGATCGCCAGCGCAACCAGCACCTCGATCAGGGTGAAGCCCGCCGTCTTCGCGCGCCGCCGATGCGTCACTCCAGCCGCTCCTGCAGCAGCCGGCCGTCGCGCTCGCCGCTCACGCGCATCACATCCTGCGCACCGCCGGGCTGCCGGATCTCGAGTTCGAAGGGCGTAAGCTCACCCGCGCCATTGAACCGGACGTGCGGCCGGTCGGCCCGTTCGTCCAGCGGGACGCGGCGTCCCTCCTGGCGCAGGCGCAGTTCGAGGCCCCGGCCGGCCACCGAGCGCGGTTCCAGCGGCGCGCGTTCCAGCGGCACCCAGGTCAGGCTCTCCTCGTCCAGGAGGACCTGCTGCAGGAAGGCATAGCCGTCGCGGGAGAAGCCCAGGGCGCGGACCTGCCCGGTGAGCAGGGCCTCGTCGCGCGCCAGCCCGGCCAGCTCCACCAGCCGCTGGGCCTCCTGCTCCATCTGCCGCGACGCGCTGCCGCTGACGGACAGTACCGCGAGGCCCGCCAGCAGGCCGAGGAGCACCAGCACGATCAGGAGCTCGAACAGGGTGAAGCCGCGCGGTCGGCGCGAAGCCAGGATGGTGGGCCCGCGGCGCTTGGCCCACCCGACGCCGAAGCGCGGCTCGCGCCGTAGGGTAGAGAGGACTTTCACGTTGCGTCGATCGTCATGGCGCCCGGCCACCCCCGAAGGATGAAGGCGCAAACCTGTGGAGTGCGGTGGCTTGCCGCCGCTTTGCCCTGCAGGAGGCTTGCCTCCTGCCGCGGAAGCAAGCTTCCGCGATTGAAAGCGGGAGCAAGCTCCCGCACTCCATGGCGAACGGGGCGCGGGAGACGCCCGACCATCCAGACGACGGGGATTCGGCCATGCAGGGCGCTTATCGGGCCGTTTTGGGGCCCGAAAATGGCCGTTTAAGGCCTTTAGGGGCCCGTAATCCGAGGGTTTTTCTCATGCGATCAAAAGGTTGGCCTGGTCCGACCCCCGGGTGGGTGCTTGACACGGGGGGTGGTTTGCGGTTGGTATTGGGGTGGTCCCTGCGTGGTGGTTCGCTTGACGAGCTGTTCTCCGCGGTTATGCGGACGGGTGTTGCGGCTTGCCCGGCGGGGGAGTCAATGCCCGAGGAGGGATCGAGCCATGTCGAATGCACATTGCTTGTCCGGAACATGGAGTTGCCTGCAGACGGCCGACTCGCCGCGGCCCGCGCGCGATGCCGGCGAGGACACCGCGTCGCCCGCGGCGGGGGGCTACCGGCGACCCGCTGAACGGGGCTTCCGCCGCGACGAACGCGGCCACGTCACCCTGCTCTTCGGAAGCCTGTCCTCGGCCCACGACCGGCTGGTTAAGGCCACGTTGCAGGGTCTTGGGTACAACGCAGACTACCTGCCGATGCCGGGGCGGCGCGACTTCCAGAGCGGTCGCGAGTACTGCAACCCCGGCCAGTGCAATCCCGTCTACTTCGTCACCGGCGCGCTGATCCGCTACCTGGAACGGCTGCGCGACGAGGAGGGCCTCTCCACCGACCAGATCGTGTCGGACTACATCTTCGTGACCGCCGGTTCCTGTGGACCCTGCCGCTTCGGCATGTACGAGGCGGAGCACCGCCTCGCGCTGCGCAAGGCGGGCTTCGAGGGCTTCCGGGTGATCACCTTCGACAAGAAGGCCGGCGGCGACGGTCACGATCCGGGCGCGATCGGCGATGGCTTCAAGATGGACGTGGGGCTCTACCGCGCGCTCCTGAACGCACTGTTCATGGCCGACGTCCTCAATGCGGTCACGCATCAGATCCGGCCCTACGCCAGTGATCCGGAACAGGTCGACGAGGTGATGGACACCTGCATCGGTCACTGCGAGGAGACCCTGCGGCGGCGCAGCTACGCCGTCTCGCCGGGACCACTCGCCCGCTGGCTCCGTCCGCTGACGCCCTTCCGCTCCGCGGAGGACATCGCACAGGTGCTCGCACAGCCCCGCGAGCGCGACTATGTCGAAGCCCTCGCCCACTGCCGCCGGATCATCGAGCAGCGCCTGCAGGTCGACCGCAGCATGCCGAAGCCGCTGGTGAAGATCACCGGCGAGTTCTGGGCGCAGACCACCGAAGGCGACGGAAACTTCCGGATGTTCCGCTTCCTGGAGGAAGAAGGTGCCGAAGTGCGCGTCGAGCCGCTCGCGGCCTGGATCGACTACATGCGGCACAACCTGCACTCGCTCCTGAAGGATCGCCGACTGATCGCCTGCGACGCCGCCCGCGCGCGCGGCGGTGCATGGGTCCTCCCATGGGCGGGAGCGTGGTCGCGGTACCTGTTCCAGGACGGCATGCTGCGGCTCACCGGAGTGCTGATGCGGCGCGAGTACGACCGCATGCGTCGAGCCCTCGGCGGGACCACGCCGGCCCTGTCCCAGCAGGGCGTGCTGCAGCGGCTCGGACATCCCTTCTATCACTCCCGCATCACCGGCGGCGAGGGCTATCTCGAGATCGCGAAGAACCTGCACGCCTATCACCACGGCCAGGCCCACATGACGCTGTCGCTGAAGCCCTTCGGGTGCATGCCCTCGACCCAGTCCGATGGCGCACAGGCGGCGGTGCTCGGGCGCTACCCGGAGATGAACTTCCTGCCCGTCGAGACCTCCGGGGACGGCAAGGTCAACGCCTATTCACGCGTGCAGATGGCCCTGACCGAGGCCAAGGAGCATTGCCGCCGCGAGTTCCACCAGGCCCTTCAGGATACCCGGTGGACCCGGGAGACGCTGGCCGACTTCGTGCAGCAACACCCGGAGCTGAGTCAGCCGCTCCACCGCATCCGGGGCCGCGAGGGCATCGCCGGCACCGCCGCGAATCTGGCCCATCACGCGGCCTCGCTACGCGACCGTCACGGCCGAGGGCTGGCCGGGAGGTTCGCCAGGATCCGCAACGGAGGATCGCCATGAGCGCAGAGATCACGAACTCCTCGACGGAAACACGCCAGGAAGTGCCCGTGCCGCTGGTGATCGGGCTCGACGTGGGCTCCACCACCGTGAAGGCCGTGGTCACGCGGGGGGACGGCGGCGGACCGCTGTGGCAGGACTACCGGCGTCACGAGACCCGGCAGGCCGAGACGGTGCGGGACTTCCTCGACCGGATCCAGGCCGCCTTTCCGGATACGCCGCCCGAGGGGTTCCGGATCTTCCTCACGGGTTCCGGCGGCGGGCCGCTCGCCGCGCTGCTCGGCGGCCGCTTCGTGCAGGAGGTGCACGCGGTCGCGCTGGCGGTGGAGACGCTGCATCCCGAGGTCAGAAGCGTGGTGGAACTCGGGGGGCAGGACGCCAAGGTCCTCCTGTTGCAGGACCTCGGCGAACTCGGGCGCAAGCGGACCGCCTCCATGAACGACAAGTGCGCCGGTGGCACCGGCGCGGTGATCGACAAGATCGCGGGCAAGCTCGGTATCCAGCCGGAGCGGGTCGGCACGATCGAGTACGCCGGGCGCACCCATCACCCGGTCGCCGGCAAGTGCGGCGTATTCGCCGAGACGGACATCAACTCGCTGCAGAAACAGGGCGTGGACGTCGAGGACCTGATGGCCTCCCTGTTCGACGCGATCGTCCAGCAGAACCTCTCCGTGCTCACCCGCGGCCACACCCTGCGTCCGCCGGTCCTGCTGCTCGGGGGTCCCAACACCTTCATCCGGGGCCTGCAGGAGTGCTGGCGCGGAAACCTCGAGGCCCTGTGGGAGGAACGCGGCATTCAGCCCGAGCCCGCCGTGGACGGAGCGCCGGAGCCGGTCCGGGTCCCCCCGAATGCACAGTACTTCGCCGCCATCGGCGCGGTGGAATTCGGCCGCAGGGAACTCGCCGAGACCCCGGAGAAGGGGCAATACCGGGGCCTCGCGGCGCTGGACGACCATCTGCACCGCCGCGGGGGCTCGGGGCACAATGACCAGGCGCAGCCGGGCCCGGCCAGCGCACCGGCGGCGCTGGAGGCCTTCCTGAGCGAGTACCGCACCGAGCCCTGGGAGCCGCCTCCGATCGCGGCGGGGGACCGGGTCCGCGCCTTCGTCGGCATCGACGCCGGCTCGACCTCCACCAAGGGCGTGCTGCTGAGTCCCGAGGGCGAGGTGCTGGCCAAGGCCTACCGCCTCTCCCAGGACAACCCGATCCGCGACGCGGTGGCCATCCTGAACGAGCTCGAACAGGGCGTCCTCGCCCAGGGTGGCCAGCTTGAGGTGCTGGGCGTCGGCACCACCGGTTACGCGAAGGACATGATCCGCGAGGTGCTGCGTGCAGATACCGCAGTGGTGGAGACGGTCGCGCATGCGCACGCCTGCGATCACTTCTACCCGGGCACCGACGTGATCGTCGACGTCGGCGGGCAGGACATCAAGCTGATGTTCCTGCACAACGGGCGCGTGCGTGACTTCCGCCTGAACACACAGTGCTCGGCGGGCAACGGCTACTTCCTGCAGGCGACCGCGGCCTCGTTCGGGGTGGATCTCACGGATTACGCGGAGACCGCGCTGGGCGCGGAACGGATGCCCGACTTCAATCACGGCTGCGCGGTCTTCCTGCAGTCGGACATCGTCGACTTCCAGCGTCGCGGCTGGCGCCACAGCGAGATCCTGGCCGGCCTGGCGGCGGTGCTGCCGAAGAACATCTGGCTCTACGTCGCGCAGATCCCGAACCCCGCCGAACTGGGCAGCCGCTTCGTGCTGCAGGGCGGCACGCAGCACAACCTGGCCGCGGTGCAGGCGCAGGTGGAGTACCTGCGCGCCCGCTTCCGCAAGGCCGGACGGGAATGCGACATCCGGGTGCACCGGCACTGCGGCGAGTCCGGCGCGATCGGATGCGCGCTGGAGGCCCTGCGGCTGCATCGGGACCGCGGACAGTCCACCTCCTTCATCGGCATCGAGGCGGCGCGGGGGATACGGCACCACACCGTGCGCGGCGAGGAGACGCGCTGCAACTTCTGCCGCAACCTTTGCCTGCGCACCTTTATCGACCTGAGCTTCGACGACGCCTTCGCGGCAGAGGTATATCCGGCCGACGCCCCGGAAGAGCGCGAGCCCGAACCCGCCGGTGCGGGCGAACAGCGCCGGGTGATCGTCGCCAACTGCGAGAAGGGCGCGGTCGAGGACAAGGGGTCCATGCGCGAGATCAAGGCCGAGATGGACGAGACGGCGAAGGAGAACCCCAATTTCGTGGAGATCGCGGCGCGGGCCGCGTTCAAGCCTGCGGCGGTACCGCGCGTGACCGATGCCCCGCAGCGCCGCTGGCTGGGCCTTCCCCTCGGCGAATCCCGGGCCCGGCGCGACGCGCTGGCCCTGCGCAAACAGGTCCGCATCGGCATCCCCAGGGTGCTGAACCTGTATTCCAGTGCCCCGTTCTTCCTCGGCTACTTCCAGTCGCTCGGTCTCTCGCCCCGGCAGATCGTCTTCTCCGCGGTGACGGACGAGGCCCTGTACCGGCGGGGGGCGCGGCGCGGCAGCATCGACCCCTGTTTCCCCAGCAAGCTGGGCATCGCCCACGTGCACGACCTGCTGGAGCGGGTGCACCCGAAGCGCCCGCTGACCCACGTCTTCTTCCCGATGATCGACGCGCTGCCACCGCACCAGGCAGACGTGCAGGCCTCGAAGTCCTGCCCGACCGTGGTCGCCACCGCGGAGGCCACGCACGCGGCCTTCATCCGCGAGGACGACCTCTTCGCGGAACGCGGGATCCGCTTCAAGAAGACCTTCGTGAATCTCGATGAGCCGCTCCTCTGCGCGCGGCAGCTCTACCAGGACTGGGGAGAGGAGCTGGGCATCGGACTCCGGGAATCGCAACAGGCGGTGCGCGACGGTCTGGATGCCCTGTCGGCGTTTCTGGAGCGCATGCGTGCACAGCAGCGCGCGGAGCTGGACCGGCTCGAACGCGACGGGCGGATCGGGATCGTGGTGCTGGGCCGCCCCTACCACAACGACCCCGGCATCAACCACGGCATCCTGGAGGAGCTGCAGCGGGCCGGCTACCCGATCTTCTGGCAGGACGCGCTCCCGGTGGACCGGGACCTGCTCGAGCGCCTGTTCGGCGACGAGATCCGCGCCGGGCAGATCGACTCCCCGCTGAGCATCACGGATGTGTGGAAGAACCGCTTCTCCGAGCACAGCTCACGCAAGCTGTGGGCGGCGAAGTTCGTCGCGCGCCACCCGAACCTCGTCGCGCTGGAACTCTCGAGCTTCAAGTGCGGCCACGACGCCCCGCTCTACTCGGTGGTGCAGGAGATCGTCGAGTCTTCCGGCACACCCTACTTCTGCATGAAGGACCTCGACGAAAACCGCCCGACCGGCTCGATCCGCATCCGCACCGAGACGATCGACTACTTCCTGAAACGATACGAGGAACAGCAAGTCGCCAATCGAGGCAGCCAGCCGGCGGACACGCCCCTGCTGTAGCGGCCTAACTCCCATGGCTCTGCGCCACCCCCGACCATGAAAGAAGCGTAGGGCGGAAGAGGGCGCAGCCCGTCATCCGCCATCCGGCGCCAGGGTAGCCGCGTGCCCCAGGACATTGCGATCGCCGCATGGCGGATGACGCTACGCTCTTCCGCCCTACCG
>RECA01000061.1 GCA_007692435.1 Thioalkalivibrio sp. | reverse complement strand
CTCAGCCCTTCTGGCGTTCCTCCAGGAGTGTCTGCATGCGACTCAGGCGTTCCTGCAGCATCTGGGTCTGCTCGCTCAGCGCGGCGAGTTCCGCGTGAAGGCTCGCGTTTTCCTCGTGCACCGCCGTGGTGATGGTCTTCTCCTCCACCGCGACCTGGTGTTCGTGCATCCGCTGCATCGCGTCGACGATGATCGCGATGAACAGGTTCAGCACGGTAAAGGTCGCGACCAGGATGAAGGGAACGAAGAAGGCCCAGGCCCACGGGTGTTCTTCCATCACCGGGCGCGAAATGCCCATGGACCAGCTCTCCAGCGTCATCACCTGGAACAGGGTGTACATCGACGCACCCAGCGTCCCGAACCACTCGGGGTGGCTCTCCCGGAACAGCCCGGTGGCGATGATCGCGAAGACGTAGAAGACCAGCGCCAGCAGGCCCAGGATCGAGGCGATGCCGGGAATGGCGCGCAGCAGCGCCTCGACGATGAAGCGCAGCTTCGGAACCATCGAGACCAGGCGCAGCAGGCGGAGCACCCGCAGCACGGAGAACGGGCCCGTGCCGGGAATCAGTGCGATGCCCACCACGAAGAAGTCGAAGACGTGCCACGGATTGCGCCAGAACCGCGCCCCGTAGGCGATCATCTTGGCCAGCACCTCCACGGTGAAGACCGCGAGGATGAGCTTGTCGGCAACGCCGATCACCGGCCCTGCGAAGGAGGCCATCACCGGGTCGAAGGTCTCGAGCCCGAGGGTCAGGGCATTCAACAGGATCAGCGCGATGATCAGGCGCTGGGTGAGGTGTGCCTCGACGACATGGGTCAGGCGCAGGCGCAGGGTGCTGGTGAGTTCGCTCATGGCTTTTTCGGCATATCAACGAATACTGCAGGACGCGCAAATGTAGGCGAAAGGGTTCTTGCGGGCAATCGCGTCCCCGCGTCCCGGAGCGCGCCGCGCACGGGATTCGAGGTAGATTGACGGGAATAAGGCGCCCCGGGCGTCCTATCGATACCGGTCATCCTTCATGGATGTCTCGGCGGACGACCGGCCGCAAACCGTGAACATGCGAGGGGAGACAGAACCAATGACGATCACGCGAATGCTGGGCAGGGCGGCGCTGGTGGCCGTGTTCACCTGGGGGGTGCTGCATGCGGGGGCGGCGGCTGCGCTCTCCGAGCGGGCGGAGTCGGTGCGCGATGCCTGGCTGGAGGTTCTGTCGGCGCCGGATTCACCGCTGCGGATGGAGGGTGAGCTCGATATCCTGGAGCGTCCCGACGGATCGCTGCACATGGTGATGGACTCGGTGCTGTTGCGGGATCCGTCGCGGGAGGAGAGTGCGCCGGAGGTCGGGGTGCTGGAGCTGGGCACGCTCACTGCGATCCTGCGTCCGGTGGCGGAGGGACGCTGGGATACGGAGTGGGAGATTCCCGGCGGGATGAGACTGCGCGACGGCCGCGGGAACACGCTGGGAATCCTCGAGATCGACGAGCGAAGCCTGCGTGGTCTTTGGGCCCAGGACCTCGGGACCATGCTCACCGCGGACCTGCGGCTCGCAGGCCTGTCCCTGACGCTGGACGCGGATGCGTTCGCCGCGGAATGGAGCAGCGGCGAGGACGTCGGCGCACTCGGGGGAGTCCCGGGCCGGATCCTGGCCGAAGAACTGCGGCTCGGACTGGAGCTGGTGGAATCCGAACCGGGGGTGGTGTCGGGGCCGCTGGCGATGACGCTGGAGGGCGCCCTGCTGGAGGATTCAACCGGGGCGGAGATGGCGGTGCTGGGCAACCTCCGCATCGGGGTGGAGTATCTGGACGTCGACCTCCCCGCGATCTCCGCGCTCGCGGAGCTGGCCGCGGACCCGGAGGCCCTGATGGAGCGTGATCCCGAAGTGCTGCTCGGCGAGGCGCTGGCCGCGCTGGGCGGTTTCGAGACGACGGTGGAGATCATCGAGCTTGGCGGCGGAGAACCGGGCGGCGCGGCCTGGTTCAACCTTGGCGCGGCGCGCCTGGAGTCCGGGTTCGTGCCCAGCGCGCTCGGCGCCCGGGAACGCGATCTCCGGCTCGGCGTGCAGGGTCGCGACTGGCATTTCGGTGATGGCGACGGCGCCCACGGCCTGGATGCCTTCGCCGTCGACCTGCGGCTCGACCGCATCGCTCCGGACGCCCTGCTTCAACTGGGCCTGCTGTCGCTGATGGCGGACGAGTTCCCGGAGGAAGACCTCGTCGGCCTGTCGCAGGAAGTCCTCGGCAGCATCGTCCTCGGGATGTCAGTCAACGGCATCCGCGGCCGCATGGGTCCTGAGGGTCCCGAAGGGGCGGTCTACGGCCTGGAGCTGCTGGACTTCGGCCTGAGCCTGCTCGAACTCGATACCTCCGCGCCCGGGCTTGCGCTCAGTTATCACCAGCGCGGGCTCTCGGACCTGTCGACGGGTCTGCTGCCGATCCCCGCCGAATTCATTCCGCGCGAGGTGCTGGTGGATCTCGAGGCCTCCGGGCTGCCGGCCGGCGCTGTCGTGGACGGTGGCGGCCTTGAACTGGAGGTGGAACCCGGTGACGTCCTGCTTGCGATGCTTGAAAACCGCACCCGGCTGGACGTCAATGCGATCGTGATCGATCTGCCGATCGCCGGGCTTCGCCTCAGCGGGCACGTGCATGTGGAGGAGGGTGACGGCGATGATCCGGATGCACTGCGCAGCCGCAGCGAACTGGAGATCCGGGATCTCGACACCCTGACCGAGTATGCGCTTGCCTTCAGCACCTCCGAGGCGATGCGCCAGCAGATCCTGGGCGTTGCGACGATCCTGAAACTCGTGGCGGAGGAACGCAGCGGCCCTGAGGGCGAGGTGATCCACCACCTGCTGCTCGAGGCGAGCAGTCGCGGGGAATTGCTCGTCAATGGCACGGACATCGCGCCGCTGCTGATGGGCGGCGGCCGATAAACGGAGGCACAGAGCGGCCCCGCCCTCAGGGCTCTTCCGGCCGGATGCGGGCCGAGAAGCGGCGCATCACGCCCCTGGCCACGCGATCCTCGGGGTCGAAGGCGAAGCCCGCCCGCTCCACCGCGGACTCGGTGTCGCGATTGGGGTGGCAGCCGCCGGTGAACCAGGTCCAGGCAGGCTGCACGCCGTCCTGCATCCGGGCCAGCGCGGGGTGGTGGTGGCGGACATGCTCGATCATGCGCAACTGCCCCGAGGGATGCAGGACCCTTCGGATCTCGGCCAGGCCCTGATCGGGGTCCTGCACACTGCAGAAGACCAGGCCGCTCACCACCACGGGAAAGCTCTGGTCGCGGAAGGGCAGGGCCTCGGCCCGGGCCGCGACGAGCAATGCGCGTGGCGCACGGCGCCGTGCCCGGCGCAGGGCGCCGAGATCGGGGTCGAGCGCGACCACCTCCGTGCCGTCGGGATACAGCGCAAGGTTGCGCCCGGTTCCGCAGCCGACCTCCAGCGTGGGGTTGCCCGCCTTGCTGACGAGCCTTCGCCGCCAGCGACGGAAACCGGTGGCGTCCATCACGCTCATCAGTGCGTCGTACAGCCAGGGGACGTGCTCAATCCCGCGCATGCCCGTCTCCGTGTCTTTGCCTGTGTGTTGATGGACAACGATCCCGCCCCGCGGTTGCCATGCCCGGCCATGCGCGCCGGTTGACGGGTCCGGACGGGTCCCACCATGATGGCAGATCTGCAGGTCACGGCAGGAACCCGCCATGCGCCGCTTTGTACTGGATACCAGTGTCTTCACCAACCCCCACGTCTTCAGTCAGTTTGGCGACGATCCCCGGGAGGGACTGCGCACCTTCCTGCGGCTGGCCCGCCGCTGTCCCGCGGAGTTCTACATGCCGCTGTCGGTGTATGAAGAGTTCCGCACCATGCGCGACCTGGAGGAACTGGCGGCCGATTTCGAGACCGTGGTCTGGGTGCGGTCGCCCCGGCGCTTCTCGCTGACGATTCCGAGCGACGTGCTGTACGAGTTCATCGACGAGGTGCGACGGCGTATCGATCGCGGCCTGCGCATCGCGGAGGAACACACCAAGCGTGCCGGGGCTGCCACCGGAATGCCGCCGGAACTGATCACCCAGCTTCGGGAACGCTTTCGCGAGGCGATGCGCAAGGGGCTGGTCGACTCACGGGAAGACGTGGACGCGGTGTTGCTGGCGCTGGAGCTGGATGCGGAGCTCGCGAGCGCCGACCAGGGCATGCGCAATCTGGGCAACCGCATGGGGATCAAGCTGATCACCGCCGACTATCTGCGCCGGGTGATGGAGAACCTCGCGGAGGAGCAGCCGGGCGCATCGGGCAGCTGACGGGGCCACGCCGGCCGGTAGCGATCAGTCGAACTGGGTGGCGCCGGAAAACGCGGTGGCGAGGGTGCCGGTCATCCGGTCGAAGACACGCTCGAATTCGAGTACCCAGTAACCACCTTCCTCGCGCGGCATATCGGGCAGGATATGCACGCGCTGACCACCGGTCGCGGCCATGTGCGCGATGAAGTGCAGGGCATTGCGGTGTTCCCGGAAGCGGCAGCGGTAACGGTGATCCACCCGGCCGTGTGTGCGGCTGCCGGCGACCGCCCGCTCCAGACCGGACAGGAACGCCCGGCCAAGGCTGCGTTCCAGGTCGGGGTCTTCCTGCTGCCCGTGCTCGTGCACGAACATCGCCATGCGCATCAGGCGGTTGGTGAAGTACTCCGGGGGCAGGTCCAGCAGTTGGGCACTGCAGACGCCGATGTCGACGATGTTGGACCGCCCGGTCACGTACTTGGAGCGCGTGTCACCGAACTCGGCCTTCAGCACCAGACCCTCGGCGCCGTCGCCGTCGAGCTGCCGGATCAGGTCGCGCAGGGCCGCCGCATCCGTGGGCAGGAATCGCCCGAAGATCCGCGTGGCGGGCAGATGCAGCTCCTCGATCAGGCGCATCTTTTCATTCTGTGGCAGGAAGCCGGGCTGGCCCCTGCGCATCATGTCGAAGACGAAGAGCTGGACATCCTCCGTCACGAAGGGTGGCGAGCCCTCGAGGTACGGGTTGTCCGGCCCGGCGATCTCGGTGCAGAGCACCAGGTCAGGCTCCCGTTCGAAGACCCCCGGTGGCAGGAGGTCCGGCAGACGGTCCGTGCTGAAGGCGCAGACGAACCCGCCGCGACTGAAGGCGTAGGCCCGCCCTTCGTGAAAGACCACGCGGACGTTGTACCCGTCGATCTTTTCCTCGGCCCAGAAGGGTTCCTGGAACTGCTGGCGCAGCCCGGAGGCGAGCGAGTGGATGCGCCCGATCGAGGGGTAGCCGCGAATCACCGCACCCCCGGGGAGTACCACGCTCCCGCGCGGGTGGCCGCCGACGGCCTCGGTCAGGCGCACGTATTCGAGACCCTCGAAGTGGTGACGCTCTGCGCGGTCCTGTGCCAGCGCATCGGTGAGTGTTTGTCGGTCCATGCCCCAGTGTAGTGCCTGAAAACGCGGGTTGGGAGTGCATGGCCGCGCTCCGGTGCGACAGCGCCGTGTCAGTGCCGCGCCAGCGCCGGGGGATGCGGGATCCTGCGGGTGCTGTTAGGCTTCAACTGCCAAAAATGACAGGTCGAGTGACATGACGAGAAGTGGCGCGGCCGCCGCGGGCATACCGGCGGAAACCCTGGCGATGCTCGAGGTCTACACGGAGCCCGCGGTACTGCTGGATGTCCAGTACAACATCCTCGCCGCGAACCCCGCCTACCGGCGCATCTTCGGTGACACGCCGGTGACCGGCCGCCGGCGCTGTTTCGAGGTCTCCCACGGATACACCAGGCCCTGCGACCAGGTCGGGGAGAGCTGTCCGCTGCGCTCGACGCTGGAATCCGGGCAGGTCAGCCGCGTGATGCACGTGCATCACACGCCGCGGGGCGAGGAGCACGTGGACGTGGAGACCCGGGCGATTCCGGGAGAAGACGGAAGGGTGCGGTATGTGCTGGAAATCATGCGGCACACACGGCTCGCGAGCCCGGACCCCAGCGCCGACCGGATGGTGGGGCGTTCCCCGGCCTTCGTGCGGATGCTGGAACTGGTGCAGCGGGCGGCACCGAGCGAGGCGGCCGTGCTGCTGCTCGGCGAGACCGGCACCGGAAAGGAGATGGTGGCGCACGCGATTCACGAGGCGAGCACCCGTGGCGGTGGACCCTTCGTGCCGCTGGAGTGCGCCGGCCTCACCGAATCCCTGTTCGAGAGCGAGCTCTTCGGGCACGAGCGGGGGGCGTTCACCGGGGCCACCGCACAGAAGACCGGCCTGGTCGAGGCCGCACGCGGCGGGACCCTGTTTCTGGACGAGGTGGGTGACATCCCGCTCTCCATGCAGGTCAAGCTGCTGCGCCTGCTCGAGACCGGGCGGTTCCGTCGGGTGGGCAGTACCGTGGAGCAGGAGGCGGACTTCCGGCTGGTCTGTGCGACGCACCGCGACCTCAAGGCGCAGGTCGCGGCCGGGGAATTCCGGCTGGACCTGTACTTCCGGATCAGCGTCTTCCCGATCCCCCTCCCTTCACTGCGGGAGCGTCGCGAGGATCTGCCGCTGCTTGTGGCCGCGCTGCTCGGTCGCATTCGGTCGGCACGGGGCAAGCGGCTGACCCCGACCGCAATGGCCCTGCTTCAGGGGATGGACTTTCCCGGCAATATCAGGGAGTTGCGAAACCTGCTGGAACGGGCCAGCCTGCTCGCGGACGGCCCCGAGATCGGAGAGCGGGAGCTGGCGATGGACCTGGACCTGCAGCCGGCGCTGGACATCTGCCCCCAGGGGACCGAGGTGATCACGCTGGCGGAACTGGAGCAGCGTTACCTCGGCCGCGTGCTCGCGGAATTCGCCGGAGACCGCAAGGAGCTGGCCGGCCGGCTGGGCGTTTCCGAGCGGACGCTCTACCGCAGGCTCAAGAATGTGGAACCCGCGGCCGGGAGATAACCGGACCCGGCCTGCATCCGCCCGCCGGGGCTGATCCCGCGCGTCCTGTTCCGGCACGGATTCCCGCTGTTAGCGTGAAAGAACACGGCGTGCGCTTCGGGAACCGGTAGGGCGGAAGAGCGTA
>RECA01000174.1 GCA_007692435.1 Thioalkalivibrio sp. | reverse complement strand
CCCTACGCTTCTTTCATGGTCGGGGGTGGCGCAGGGCCATGGGAGTTAGCGTGAAGGGACACGGCGGGCATGACCCATGGTTGGACCTGCCGCCATGGAGTGCGGGAGCTTGCTCCCGCTTTCAATCGCTTGAGCCTGCTTCCGCGGCAGGAGGCAAGCCTCCTGCAGGGCAAAGCGGCGGCAAGCCACCGCACTCCACAGGCCTGCGCTTTCCGTCGACAAGCTCTGCGCTGCGGGGTAGGCTGAGGGGACAGAATGTGCGCGGCACTGCGCACGATATCGGCGGACAGCGCCGGGGTTCTGGTGGGCCCGCTGCGCTTGGCCCACCCTACATTGGTCCATAGCCGTGATCGCCAGCCGGAGACCTCCTGGCGTTGTGCGGGAACCGGAAGTTCAACCCGAACGCTCGCCTGAGCGGTCGATCATCACGGGCCTGGTGCCGGCAGGTTCGTGAACGAATCCTGTCCGGGGAGGGCACATGTGGGTACGGGTCAGTTGCAAGCTTGAAATGGCCTTCGAGGTCCCGAGCCCGATGATCCTCCTCCTGCGTCCGCGGAGCGACTCGAGACAGTGGGTTGCGCGTGACCACTACGGGGTCTGGCCGGCCCTGCCGATCTACGAATTCACGGATATGTTCGGCAACCAGTGCCAGCGCCTGCTGAGCCCCGCGGGTCGGTTGCATGTGGAGGTGTCCTCCGATGTCCATGTCGCTCCGGGAATCGAGCGGCGGCCGGGTGCCTCCTTCGTCGAGGTGCAGGATCTCCCGGACGAGACCCTGACGTACCTGGCTCCGAGCCGCTATTGCGAGTCCGACAGGCTTGGCGGACTCGCCACCCAGATTGCGGGCCACTGCAGGCCGGGCTACGAGCAGGTGCAGGCGATCTCGGAGTGGATTCACCGGAAGCTGGAATACCGGACCGACTCGGACCCGGTCCCGATTTCCGCGGAGGAGGTGCTGAGGCGCGGCCACGCCGTGTGCCGCGACTTCGCCCATGTCGGCATCGGGCTGTGTCGGAGCCTCAGCATCCCTGCGCGGATCACGGTCGGCTATCTCCACCGCCTGGAGCCGATGGATCTGCACGCCTGGTTCGAGGCCTTCGTGGGTGGCAAGTGGTACGTCTTCGACCCGACGCGATCCACGCTCAGCGGGGGCCGGGTCTGCCTCGGTCATGGCCGGGACGCGGCCGACGTGCCGGTCTTCACGCAATTCGGTCCGCCGGTACTCCCGACGCGGATGGACGTGACGGTGGACGAGATCCCCGGACCCTGAGCCCCCCGTCGCGCCGGCGTTGGAAGACCGGCCCAGCGCCGGATGGCGGATGACGGGCTTCGCCCTCTTCCGCCCTACGCTTCTGCTGGGCCTTGAAAGTTAGCGTGAAAATTTAGCCGCGGATGGATGCGGAAGGCACGGAAACGAAGGGCATCAAAGCTCTTTTCCGTGTGTTTTCGTAACTTCCGGGGCGTGCCTTTTCATCGTCAGGGGTGGCCGCGCGCCATGGGAGTTAGACTCATCACATCTCTCTTTCGCGGGTGCTTTCATACCGGCGCCATGGCAGAGGCGTAGTCTTACCTATTTACAAAAGAAAAAATAGCATATTGTCCAGCAGAGACCCGGAACGACGTTACAGTGGGTGCTCAACCATACTATACTTGGATCTAACAGATCCCCGCCGACGCGAAGCGCGGACTGGCTGGTGTTTCTTGCGTCGTGCCGGGAGACGATCCGTCCCCATCCGGCATCAGCCACGCAGGAGACGCCGTGTCAAAGAATATTTTCATCGTCGGTGCTGACTGGTTCAACATGCAGAAGTTCAGGAAGGTCGAGATCGATAACGACTTCGAACTTCACGAACTGCTGAGCTTTGATGAGGTAAAGGGCAAGGGCTTCTATCCGGTCGAGGAATGCCTCGAGAAGGCGAGGGAGCGTCTCCGGAACTTCGACGGTTCAATCGACGGGATCATCGGCTACTGGGACTTTCCTGTGACCACGCTCGTCCCGATCCTGTGCCGCGAGTATGAACTTCCATCGCCGTCGCTCGAGAGCGTGCTGCGTTGCGAACACAAGTACTGGAGCCGGCTCGAACAGCGCAAGGTGATCCCGGAAATGACCCCGCGCTTCGATGTGGTGGATCCCTTCGACGATGCATCGATCAAGGGCATCGAGGTTCCGTTCCCGTTCTGGATCAAGCCGGTCAAGGGCACGGACTCGCTCCTCGCCTTCAAGGTGCGCAACCGGCGCGAGCTGGATCATGCGATTGGCAGGATCCGGGAGCGGATCGACCGGATCGGAAGGCCCTTCGACAGGATCCTCTCGCATGCGGAGCTGCCCGACGAAATCGCGGGCATCGGCGGCCACCACTGCATCATCGAGGAGGTCATCGGGGGTCGCCAGTGCACGATCGAGGGTTATGTCTTTGACGGAGAGCCGCGGCATCACGGGATCATCGATTCGATCAACTACTCCAAGCGCTCGTCCTTTCTTCGCTATCAGTATCCGTCGATCCTGCCCAAGCGGGTGAAGGGCCGGATCAGTGAAGCGACGGACAGGCTTCTGCGGCATCTGGAATACGACGATGCGACCTACAACGTGGAGTATTTTTACCAGCCGAAGACCGAGAAGCTGATGTTGCTGGAGATCAATCCGCGCCTGTCGCAGTCACACAGCGACATGTTCGAGAAGGTGGACGGTGCGACCAATTTCCAGATCATGCTGGAACTCGCGCTGGGGAGGGAGCCCGATTTCCCGTTGCGGCGCGGCCGTTACGGATGCGCGGCGAAGTTCCATGTGCGCGTATTCGAGGATGGCATCGTCTCCCATGCCCCCGATGCCGCCGATATCGAGCGCATCGAGAGCGAGTTTCCCGAGACGCTGATCGAACTCAAGGTCCGGCAGGGGGATCGGCTGTCGGACATGCTGGAGCAGGACAGCTACAGCTACGACATCGCCCACGTCCATACCGGCGCCCGCGACCAGAAGGCCCTGCTGGACAAGTACAATCGTATCCTGCAGGCGCTGCACTTCGAGTTCGACGCCGTTCCCGACGAGTCGGTCGAGGCACCCGAGGTGGAGGAGATCACGGCCTGAGGCACGGTGCCTGCGAGGCAACAGAAGGCGCGTGTGCCGCCGGGACCCGAGTGCAACTGCCGTGAGGTGCCCGCATGGTGGCAGCAATGATGCTGGCGACAGAGTCTGTCCCGGATCCCGAATCCCTCTCGCGTTCCGTCGGCGCGGGTCGCGGAGCCGGATCAAGCGCTCCCGTTCATGCGGCGGGCGATCTCGCTGGGCAGTTCCACGTCGCCCGGCACCCGGCCGATGTAGCGGCTCGACCGCGGCCGGAGTTCTTCGTCGAGGTCATAGAGGAGCGGCACGCCAACCGGGATCTCGACGTGGGGGATGACCGCGTCCGCGATCCCGTCCAGCATCTTCACCATGCCCCGGATCGAGTTGCCATGTGCCGACACCAGCGGCGTGCGGCCCTTCTTCAGGGCCTGCATCACGGGGCCCTCCCACGCCGGTTTCATGCGCGACACGGTGTCCTGCAGGCTCTCGCCGCGCGGCAGCCGCTTCCGCGGCACCTCCGCATACCGCGGGTCCTGCCCGGGGAACCGGGGATCCTCCGGATCGAGCTGCGGCGGCCGCACGTCCCAGGAGCGGCGCCATGCATGCACCTGCTCCTCGCCTGCCAGGTCGGCCATCTCGGCCTTGTCGAAGCCCTGCAGCGCGCCGTAGTGACGCTCGTTGAGACGCCAGTCGCGCACCACCGGCAGCCAGGCGAGTTCCATCTCGTCCAGGGTAATCCACAGGGTCCGGATCGCCCGGATCTGCACCGAGGTGAAGCACAGGTCCGGCAACAGGGCCTCGGCCGTCAGCGCCGCGGCGGCATCGGCCGCCTGCTGCCTGCCAGTCTCGGTCAGGTCGACGTCGGTCCAGCCGGTGAAGAGGTTGGAGCGATTCCAGGAGCTCTCGCCGTGCCGCAGAAGGATCAGTTGGGGCATGGTGCATCTCTCCCATGGCGGGGCCAGCCGGGAAATGCCGGCTCGGGCGTTCTTCGTGGCCGTGGTCCGGGTACCGGCCACGATGGGTATCGGCAGCCTCCGCCCATGCGTGTGCCGGCGCCTGGCCGGTGGTGCGGGTCCCCGGGAGCCGGACCAAGGAGCCCCCGGTGCGGCGGAGGATGGAACATGATGGAGCGATGATTGACCTAGGAGTATAGGGACAATAACGGATACGGGCCGAGTGCGGAGACTCACGAAGATGAATCAGGGACGCAAGCAGAACTCGGAAGAGGACTCGAACGGCGGTCCGGGACGCGGTCGAGACCGGGATGGCGGAGACCGGGACGGCGCGCGCAACGGCGTCTGGGAGAAGTGGCTGATCTTCGTCTGGCTTTCCCTCGCGATCCTGCTGGTGCTGAACTGGGTCGACGAGCGTGATCGGCCGGCGCACACCGTACTGACCTACAGCGAATTCCTGCAGGCGATCGAGCAGGGGCACGTGCGCCAGGTGACGCTGCGCGGCCAGAACGTGCGGGGCGAACTGACGGAGTCCGGACGCGAGGCGCTGGAGGTCGAGGAACCCGGCTCCTTCGAGACGGTTCGGCCGGAACTGGCCGGCGAGGCCCTGCTGCAGAGGTTGCAGGAAGTCGACATCGAGATCGCCGCGGAACCCGCGGAGCCGCCGTGGTGGCAGCAGATGCTGATCCGGGCCTTGCCCTTTCTGCTGCTGCTGGCCCTGGTGGTGTGGTTCTGGAGCCGCATGCAGCAGCGGGCGATGAGCGGAGGCGGTGGTCCCTTCGGATTCGGGAAGTCGACCGCGAAACGGGTAAAGAGCGAGGACAGCGACACCCGGATGGATGACGTCGCCGGATCCGAGAATGCGAAGCAGGAGATCACCGAAGTGGTGGAATTCCTGAAGGACCCCTCCCATTTCAAGGAGCTCGGCGCGCAGATCCCGCGCGGCATCCTGATGATGGGACCGCCGGGCACCGGCAAGACACTGCTCGCGCGGGCGGTGGCGGGAGAGGCGGGTGTACCGTTCTTCAGCATCACCGGCTCGGAGTTCATCGAGATGTTCGTGGGCATGGGGGCCTCCCGGGTCCGGGATCTGTTCAAACAGGCCAAGGAGGAGGCGCCGTCGGTGGTCTTCATCGACGAACTCGACGCCATCGGGCGTTCCCGCGGCGCCGGCATGGGCGGCGGACACGATGAACGGGAGCAGACCCTGAACCAGATCCTGTCGGAGATGGACGGCTTCGAGGGCGAGGAGTCCGTGGTCGTGCTCGCGGCCACCAACCGGCCGGACGTGCTGGACAAGGCCCTGCTCCGCCCCGGCCGCTTCGACCGCAAGATCACGCTGGAGAACCCGCACCGGGAGGCGCGCCGGGACATCCTGAAGGTGCACACGAGGTCGATCCCGCTCGCCGATGACGTCGACCTCGATCGTGTTGCCGCCGGGACCATCGGCTTCTCCGGTGCGGACCTGCGCAACCTCGCCAACGAGGCCGCGCTGTTCGCCGGGCGTCGGGGACTCAAGCAGGTGGACTGGGCCTGCTTCTCCGATGCACGCGACCGCATCCTTCTCGGTGAAACCCGCGAGCACGGGCTGTCGGACCGGGATCGCGAGATCGTTGCGTACCACGAGTCGGGACACGCCCTGCTGGCGTACCTGCTGCCCCGGGCCGATGCGCTCGAAAAGGTCACGGTGATTCCGCGCGGGCGCGCCCTCGGGGTCACGGCCCAGGTGCCCGAGGAGGACCGGTACAACTTCAGCGAGTCCTACCTGCGCGACAAGATCGCGGTGATGTTTGGCGGGCGGCTGTCGGAGTCGATTGTCTTCAACGAGGTGAGCAACGGCGCGGAAAACGACCTCCGCGAGGCCACGCGGCTGGCTCGCAGGATGGTCGCGCACTGGGGCATGAGCGAGCGCATCGGGCCGGTGTCGCTTCCCCAGCAGCAGCAGGAGGTCTTTCTGGGGCGGGAGATGGGCCACCAGCGCGAGCACGGCGAGTCCACGGCGACCGCGATCGACGAGGAGGTCAAGAAACTGCTGCTGGATATCGAGGCCTCCGCAAGGGAGACGCTGGAGAAGCACCGCGAGGCCCTTGAGACCCTTGCCGAGGCCCTGAAGGAACGGGAGACCCTGGAGGTGGAGGAGATCCGCGAGGTCCTGAAGGGCCGGGTGGAGGAGGGTCGGGCGTGACTCTCCCTGGCCGCGGCCATCGGTACCCCACTTACGAAGACCGAGCTGACGAAGACCAAGCTGACAAGGACCAAGCCCTGGAGACAGCCACATGAGCCCTGATCAAAGGCACGTTGCCATCCTCGTCGAGGACGGCTATCAAGAACTCGAACTCCACTATCCGCGTCTGCGCATGCTCGAGGCCGGGCTGCGCGTGTCGGTCGTGGGCGCCGGGAAGCCGGAATACGCGAGCGCGATGGGCTATACGGTAAAGGCGGACCTCGGCGCCGACGAGGTCGATGCGAACGCCGTTGATGCGCTGATCATCCCCGGCGGCATGGCCCCGGACAAGATGCGCCGCCACCGTGCGATGGTCGATCTGGTGCGCGCCGTGCATGAGCGGGACAGGCCGGTGGCCTGGATCTGTCATGGCGGCTGGATGGCGGTATCGGCGGACATCCTGCGCGGGCGACGCGCGACCTCCTTCCACTCGATCCGCGACGACATGATCAACGCGGGCGCGAACTGGAGCGACGAGGAGGTCGTCGAGGACGGCAACCTGGTCAGCAGCCGGACCCCGGACGACCTGCCGGCATTCTGCCGCGCGTTGCTCGAAAGACTCCGGTGATGCCGGTGTCAGAAGGTAAGTACGGGGAAATCTGTCCCCGGAGGCATGCGTCGGTCAGAGGGCTTCACTGGCAGCCACCAGGGCCCTTGACCAGCACTCCGGTCCCGGGCACGCGATCATGCGTGCCCGGGAGCGGGTCTTAGCGACTGTGGACGTCAGATCCGCAGCCGTCCCATGTAAAACACCAAGAACGAGGAGATCGAAGAGATGGGTGAACGCGAGGAATACGTTGAGAAGATGAAGGGGAAGATCGAGGAGTGGAACAACGATCTGGCAAAGCTGGAGGCGAAGGCCAAGGAGGCCGATGCGGACATGCGCGAAAAATACGATCAGCAGATCAAGGAACTGCGCGAACAGCGAGACAAGGCCGAGGAACGCCTCCGTGAGGTCCGGGAGGCGAGCGAAGACTCGTGGAAGAAGTTCCGGGAAAACATGGAGTCAGCCTGGGATGACATGGTGAAGGGGTTTCGGGACGCCTCCGACCGCTTCCGGTAAGAGCCGGGTAGACAGCACGGCAGGGACCGGCCCGTGGTGGGGGCCGGTCTCTGCGAGATCAGACGTCTATTCGAAGCTGACGGCTATTCCTGCAGGACCGTCGCGAGGACGCCTTCCACCTCTTCGGTCGCGTCCGCCATGACCTCGGCAACCGTTCCGCCGAACATCTCCGCGATCATCGCGGTGTTCATCCGCGAGACGATGATGCGATCGTCGGAGGTCTCGTAGACGGCTATGCGGCAGGGCATCATCGAGGTGACGACCCTGGCGCGATCGTCGGCCAGTATTTCGGCGGCGTGATGCGGCTGGCAGAGCTCGATCACGGCGGCGCGATCCACCTCGTAGCCCTCGGCCCGGACGGGCTCATGCAGCATCTGCACATTGGGCACTTCCCAGCCCGCGTCCTCCGCGCTGGTCTCGATCGCCTCGATGGTCTCGTCGAAGCCGTGAGCGCTTTCATCTTCGACCACCATCAGCTCGGGAGCCCCGGTGAAGGTGACGAGCGACATCGCGAGGATGCCCAGGATGAAGCCGCCGATGGCGGCCACGGTCAACTTTCCGGTCATCGTGGATACCTCCTGCGGTTCTGTGGATTTTTCGCGGTTCAGTCGCGCGGGGCGGTCGCGTGCACCGCCAGGGTGAGGATCGCCGCGCATTCCTCCGGGAGCCGGAGGGTGGTCCCCCGCAACTCGATTCCGGGTGCGGAGCCAAGTCGCAACTCCAGTCCTGCAAGCTCCGGGGGCAGGGCCAGGGTCTGCGGCTCCTTTCCCAGGTTGCAGGCCGTAACCATACCAGAGCGCCGGAGGAGGATGCAGCGGCGGGCTTCGTCGACACTGACCCGGAGCCGGTCGAGACGGTCTTCGGCGAAGGCGGGATGGCTGCGCCGCAACCGGACAAGGGATCGGTGCCAGTCGAGGATCCCGGCATGGGGTGCCCGCGAGCGTTCGTCCCAGTCGAGACGGGAACGCAGGAAGGTGTCCTCGGACTGCGGGTCCGGGATGCTCTCCGGGTCCCAGCCGAAGGCGGAGAATTCCTCGCGCCGGCCGGCGCGTACCGCCTCGGCGAGTTCCGGGTCCCGGTGGTCGGTGAAGTAAAGAAACGGGCTGGAGGCCCCCCACTCCTCGCCCTGGAAGAGCATCGGCACGAAGGGTGATGTCAGGACCAGCGCGGCGCCCACCTTCAGCAGCGCCGGAGACAGCAGATGGCTGCTGCGCTCGCCCGTGGCGCGATTGCCCACCTGGTCGTGGTTCTGCAGACAGCCGATGAAGCGCCGGCCCGGGACATCGACCGCCGGGCGTCCGTGGGCGCGCCTGCGGTACCGGGAGTAGGTACCGTCGTAGGCGAATCCGCGGGTCAGCACCTTCGCCAGATGCCCGAGTGTGCCGAAGTCGGCGTAGTAGCCATTGGATTCCCCGGTCAGCACTGCGTGCAGCGCGTGGTGAAAGTCCTCGTTCCACTGCGCCTCCAGCCCGTAACCGCCGATCTCCACCGGGCGTATCAGCCGCGGGTCGTTCAGGTCGCTCTCCGCGATCAGCACGAGCGGACGCCCGGTGCGGCTCTCCAGTTGCCGGACCGCGGCGGACAGGGCCTCGAGGAGGTGCACGGCGGAGGTGTCGATGATCGCGTGCACCGCATCGATGCGCAGGCCGTCGAAGTGGTAGTCCCGCAGCCACATCAGCGCATTGTCGATGAAGAAGCGCCGGACCTCGTCGCTGTGGGCGCGGTCGAGGTTCACCGCCTCGCCCCAGGGCGTGCTGTAGGCGTCGGTGAAGTAGGGGCCGAACTGGCCCAGGTAGTTGCCGTCGGGACCGAGGTGGTTGTAGACCACGTCGAGCAGCACGGCCAGCCCGCGCCGGTGGCAGGCATCGACCAGTCGTTTCAGTCCCTCCGGACCGCCGTAGGCATGGTGGGGCGCGAACAGGTTCACCCCGTCGTAACCCCAGCCGCGATCCCCCGGGAACTCCTGCACCGGCATCAGTTCAAGGTGCGTGACGCCGAGCTCCAGCAGATGATCGAGCCTGTCGATCACCGCCTCGAAGCTCCCCTCGCGGGTGAAGGTGCCGACGTGGATCTCGGCGATCACGGCCGCGGCCAGAGGCGGTGCGCGCCAGCCCTGATCGCTCCATTCGAAGAGCTGGTGGTCCACCCGGCGCGACGGCCCGTGTACGCCATCGGGTTGCCAGGGTGAGCGCGGGTCGGGGAACGGACCGTTGCCGTCCACGTGGAAGGCGTAGTCCACCCCATGTGCGAGTGCCGAGGTCTCCAGCCTCCACCAGCCGCCGTCTTGGCGCACCATGGGTGCACGGCTTCCGCCGCAGTCCAGCAGCAGCTGTTCGGCCTCCGGCGCCCAGACGGTCACCGCGGTCACTGTGTGTCCTCCACCCGTTCCAGCAGCGCCACCGGAAAGGCCGCAAGCAGGTCGGCCACCGGGGTGTCTCCACCCTCGAGCAGTGCGCCCGACAGCCGGTTCCGCCAACGTCCACGGGGAATGGGTAGCCGCGTGTCCTGCCAGTCGCCGGCGAGGCCGAGGACCAGGCGGGGCACCAGCACCAGGATGCTGCCGCCGCGAAGGTAGGCGAGCGCGTGTTCGGCCCTGGCGCCTACGGCGGCGACGGGCTCGTAGGTCCCTTCCGGTCCGAATGCGTCGGGAAGGCGCCGGCGCAGAGCCAGGGCCTCGCGAATGACGCAGAGTTTCGGAAGCCCTTCCTCCCCGCGAGCGAGGATCTGCTCGGTGGAGAGCGTGTCCAGTTCCGCGAGCAGCTCCTGGCGCCCTTCGAAGTCCACCGGCCGCCGGTTGTCGGGATCCACGAGGCTCAGGTTCCAGAGTTCCGTGCCCTGGTAGACATCCGGCACTCCCGGCGCGGTGCACTTGATCAGGGTCTGGGCGAGGCTGTTCACCTGCCCTGACGGCACCAGGGGTGCCACGAAGCCCTCGACCATGTCGCAGAATTCGGGGTCGGCCAGCAGGTCCTGCACGAACGCCTGGACGGCCTGCTCGTAGTCGGGATCCGGTTGCGTCCAGGTCGTGTGCCGCTTGGCCTCGCGGATCGCCTTTTCCATGTAGGCGGTCAGCCTTTCGCTGTCGATGGGCCAGGCGCCGACCAGCGTCTGGTAGAGCAGGTATTCGGTCGCGGGGTCGGGCCCGTGAGCCGAGCGGTGCCGGGCATTGTGTTGCATCCAGGTCCTCACGGCCCGGCCCCAGTCCTGCGGGATCTCCGACAACAGCACCAGGCGAGCGCGCACGTCCTCGCTGCGCTTGCTGTCGTGCGTGGAAGTGGCCAGCATTGCGGCCGGATGCCGGGTCAGGGAGTCCCGGGAGGCCTCGTGAAATGCGTCCACCGACAACCCGAAGTGCCGGGGGTCACCGCCCACCTCGTTCAGGGCCACCAGGCGGTGAAAACGGTAGAAGGCGGTATCTTCCACTCCCTTGGCCATTGCCGGTCCCGTCAGTTGCTGGAAGCGCAGCGCGAACTCGCTCTCCAGATCACCCTCGATACGCAGAAGGAGCAGGGCCTCCAGGAACTGCAGCAGTTCTTCGTCGAGATGGGAGGGCTGGCCTTGCGCGCTTGCGATGGCCGCCTGTACGTAGCGTGTGTCGGATTCGGTCACGTCGGTGCCCGGCACCACGTAGGTGCGATAGACGGGAAAGCACGCTGCGACCTCCAGGAGCGCCTGATAGAGCCCTTCGCGGCTGTAGTCGCGATGCCGCCGATGCCGTTCGCAGATCGTCACGAAGAGCGACGCCAGACGCTGGAGCTCGCTGCCGAGGACCTCACGCAGGATCTGGTGCTTGCTTTCGAGGAGCACCTCCGCGAAACCGGCGGATTCACCCGTGATGTCCTGGTAGAGCGTCGTCATGGGTCCCTCGCCCGAGGGATCGACGAAGAGCCCCTGTACGCGGTTCAGAAAGTCGTAGCCCGTGGTGCCTGCGATCGGCCATTCCTGCGGCAGCTGTTCACCCGGCTCGAGAATCTTCTCCGCGACGATCCAGGCATCCGGGCAGGTCTCGCGCAGGCGGCGGAAATAGCCGGCCGGATCGCGCAGGCCGTCGGGATGGTCGACCCGCAGGCCCTGGACGGAACCCTCCCGTACCCACTGGATGGGCAGCGCGTGTACCGCGTCGAAGACCTCCGGGTCTTCCACCCGCAGTCCAGCCAGGTCGTTGATGTCGAAAAAGCGCCGGTAGCCGAGATCCTGGGCGGCGGTTGTCCACCAGGCGAGGCGGTAGTTCTGCCTGTCGATCAGCGCGTCCAGGGCATCCGGGTTCGCGTTGATCCGGTCGACCTCGGCCTCGACCGCCGCGAGGGTGTCGGCATCCGTGCGGCAGGCCTCATCCAGCAGGCGGCGGATTACCTCCTGGTCGCGCTTGCGCCGCTCCATCTGTTCGCGAGCGGTAACCTGGGGACGCGGCAGGCGCGCGCAGGACTCTGCCAGGAAACCGAGCAACTCGGCGTGGCTGCGGCGGTACACGCGCTGGAGCAGTGCAACCAGCGAGGAGGGATCGATCGGGAAGCGATGCTCGTAATAGTGCAGCGTGAAGAGACCGCCGGCGTAGTGCAGCTGGAGCTGGCCCGCCTCGAGCACGCGCCCGTAGTGGTCGCCCAGTACCGGCAGCAGGACCTTGTTCGGCCAGCGCTCCTCCGACGACTCCCAGTCCACGTCGAAATACCGCGCGTAGGGGCTGGAGGGCCCGTTCTCCAGCACGTCCCACCACCACGGGTTCTGGTCGCCGGCAATCGCCATGTGGTTCGGGACGATGTCCAGCACCTGTCCCATGCCGGCCGCTTCGAGTGCCGCGCAGAGCCGCTGCAGTGCCGCCTCGCCGCCGAGCTCGCGGTTCACCTGGCCCGGATCGACCACGTCGTAGCCGTGCGTGCTGCCTTGTGTTGCCTGCAGGAAGGGAGACAGGTAGACATGGCTGACGCCCAGTTGCCCGAGATACGGGACCACGGCCGCGGCGTCGTCGAGGGTGAAGCCGCCGTGCAGCTGCAGGCGATAGGTGGCGACGGGCTCAGCAGTCACAGCGCAGCACCAGGACGGACCGGGCCTCGACCGAGACGACGCTGTCGGGCTCCAGGGTCTCGCCGTCATCGCTCCAGCCGGACGCGGTGTCGAGTTCCCGGACCCATCGTTCGGACCATTCACTGCCGGGCAGTGTGAATTCCAGCGCCTCGTGGTGGGCATTGAAGATCAGGTAGAAGCCGTCGTCGACCGGGCGGTCGCCTTCCGGATCGGGCGCGACGATGGAACGGCCATTGATGAACACGCCCAGCGACCTTGCGAAGTCCTCGCCCCAGTGTTCCTCCGCCATCTGCGTGCCCTCGGGAGTGAACCAGGCGATGTCCGTCACGTCGTCGCCATGGATCGGGCGCCCCTGGAACCAGCGCCGTCGACGGAAGACCGGGTGCTCCAGCCGCAGCCGGATCAGCCGGCGCGTGAAGGCCAGCAGATCCTCGTCCACGGCCTCCCAGTCGTACCAGGAGAGTTCGTTGTCCTGGCAATAGCCATTGTTGTTCCCCTGCTGGGTACGGCCGATCTCGTCTCCCCCGAGCAGCATGGGGACGCCCTGGGACAGCATCAGCGTGACCAGGAAATTCCGTTGCTGGCGTTGGCGCAGCGCATTGATCTCCGGGTCATCCGTCGGCCCCTCCACGCCGCAATTCCAGGAGCGGTTGTGATCCTCTCCGTCCCGGTTGTCTTCGCCATTGGCCTCGTTGTGCTTCTCGTTGTACGAGACCAGGTCGTGCAGCGTGAAACCGTCGTGCGCGGTCACGAAGTTGATGCTTGCGTGCGGCCAGCGCCCGGACAGCTCGTAGAGATCGGAACTGCCGGTCAGGCGGTAGGCGAATTCCCCGAGCGTCTGGTCCTCGCCCCGCCAGAAATCCCGGACGGTGTCGCGGTACTTGCCGTTCCACTCCGACCACAGCGGCGGGAAGTTGCCTACCTGGTAGCCGCCCTCGCCGATGTCCCAGGGCTCGGCGATCAGCTTCACCTGGCTGATCACCGGGTCCTGCTGGATCACGTCGAAGAAGGCCGAGAGGCGATCGACCGCGTGCAATTCGCGGGCGAGCGTCGATGCGAGATCGAACCGAAAGCCGTCCACGTGCATCTCGAGCACCCAGTAGCGCAGCGAGTCCATGATCAGCTGCAGCACATGCGGATGCCGCATGTTCAGGCTGTTGCCGGTGCCGGTGTAGTCCATGTAATAGCGCGGATCGTCCGCGACCACACGGTAGTACGCCGTGTTGTCGATACCCTTCAGGCTCAGCATCGGACCCAGGTGGTTGCCCTCGCTGGTGTGGTTGTAGACCACGTCGAGGATCACCTCGAGCCCGGCCCGGTGCAGGGCCTTCACCATGTTCTTGAATTCCGTGACCTGGCCCCCGATGGAGCCTTCCGCCGCGTATTCGTTGTGGGGAGCGAGGTAGGCGATGCTGCTGTAGCCCCAGTAGTTGCGCAGACCGCGCTCCTCGAGAAAGGCGTAGTGGATGAACTGGTGGACCGGCATCAGTTCCACCGCGGTAATGCCGAGACCGGTGAGGTAGTCGATCACCTCGGGCCGGGCGATGCCGGCATAGGTGCCGCGCAGGTGTTCCGGGATCGCCGGGTGGCGCGCGGTGAGACCCTTCACATGGGTCTCGTAGATCACGGTCTCGTGCCAGGGGGTGCGGGGATGGCGGTCGTCTTCCCAGTCGAAATCGGGATCGATCACCACGGACTTCGGCACGTAGGGAGCACTGTCCGTGTCGTTGAAGGATCCCTCGGGATCATCGAAGTGATGCGGGAAGACCGCCTCGTCCCATTCGACGGCACCGTCCACCGCCTTGGCATAGGGGTCGAGCAGCAGCTTGGACGGGTTGCAGCGCAGGCCCTGGTCGGGATCCCACGGACCATGCACCCGGTAGCCGTACCGCTGGCCGGGGCCGACGTCCGGGAGATAGCCGTGCCAGCAGAGCGCGGTGATCTCGGTGAGGTCGTAGGACGCGGTCTGCCTGCCCTCGGCGTCGAACAGGCAGAGCTCGACCCGTTCTGCGACCTCGGAGAAGAGCGAGAAGTTGGTCCCCTGTCCGTCGAAGCTGGCGCCGAGCGGATAGGGGTCCCCCGGCAGCAGGGCCTCGCTCTTTGGCGGCTGGGCGGCGGATTTCTGTTTCACGCGGTCTCCTTGCGTCGGGTGGCGGCTTCCGGGCATGCTCAGGGGCAATGCAGTTCGTGGTGCGGCTCTGGTGCATGCCGGTTCCGAACGCCCTGTTCGGCAGTCCGGTCAAAGAATAAGCCTCGCGCCCCGGGGTTGGGAATAGCCGCAGCACAGGCCCGGGGCAGATGCGCGCATCAAGCACAGCGGCAGGCGGTAGAACCGGCCGGAGAGACCATGTCCGCGCGACCGCGCGCGGCAGTGATCAGGAGCGGATCATGACCGATGAACTGAGCGATCTCGATCTCGTGAAGTGGTACTTCAATGTCTGCAACACCGCCCTCGCGACACCGAACGCGAGTCCCGTCGGCAACCTGGTCGAGTCACTGGTGCTGAAGGCGACGCCGAACCGGTTCATCGCGCTGGAACTCGTCGATGATGACGACCGGCCACTCGGCCGCTACACCACCCGGTTCGTGGATGGCCAGTTCGGCCCGGTGGAGGAGGGCGAACGCGACCCGGAGGCGCGATTCAAGCTGCGGCGGTCCTTTCTGCGCTCGGTCGTGGAGGACAGCGACGAATACGTGGAACACCCCGAGAAGCTCGACTGGTCGTGGATCCGCCCCGACTGATGGTCCCGGCCGGGACAGGCGCTGAAACGCAGCCTCCGGTCGCCCCGAGGATACCGCGGGTGCCGTGCAGGGCATTGCGCCGCGGGGGCGGGGACGCCGGGCGGAGCGGGCTCGGGCGCCGGATGATCGATGGCCCGCTTCCGGGCGCCACCGGGTCCCGCGAACCGCGGGGCCATTGAGGGCCCACTGCGTGCCCGCTTCTTCGGACATGCGCACGAAGGGTTTCGTGGCCTTGATGATCACGGTGTTCATCAATGCCCTGAATGACAATTTCTTCCGGCTCGTCTTCATCTTCCTTGCGCTGCGCGTCTATGTCAGCGAGGGGGAGGGGACGTTCTACTACAGCCTGATCGGCTTCATCTTCCTGCTTCCCTTCGTGCTGTTCTCGCCCTACGCGGGATATGTCGGAGACCGGTTCAGCAAGAAGGGCGTGATCGTCGGCACACGGGTGGCCGAGGCCGCGGTCCTGATGACCGCGGCCGTGATGCTGGTGCTGCACAACATGCCCGGGCTGTTCGTCGCGCTGTTCCTGATGGGGCTGCAAAGCACCTTCTTCAGCCCGGTGAAGTTCGGAATTCTCCCGGAGATCGTCCGTGAAGAGGAACTGTCGCGCGCCAACGGCCAGATGCAGTTGTGGACCTTCCTCGCGATCATCCTCGGAACGGCACTGGCCGGTTTCATCATGGAATGGGCCGGAGAGGACCTGTGGATCCCTGCCGCCGTGATCGTGTTCTTCTCCCTCCTCGGCCTCGCCTCGAGCCTGTTCGTCACACCCACCCGGGCCGAAGGCGATCCGGCCCCCTTCCGCCTGAACGCCCTTGCCGACGTCGCGGCTGCCATTGGCGAGATCCGGCGTTTTCACGTGCTCTTCCTGGTCATTCTGGGCATCGCCTGGTTCTGGGGGCTGGGGACGCTGTATCAGCTGAACGTGCCGATGTTCGCCGAGCTGGGTCTGCAGGTGGGCGAGATGCGCACCGGCATCATCCTCACGCTTCTGGCCGTGGGCATCGGCGTCGGCAGCATCGCCGCCGGGCAACTGGCCGGCGGCCGGATCGAGATGCGGCACGTGCCCGCGGGAATGATTTCGACGGGGCTGTTCAGCGTCCTGCTGATCTTTGCGGGCGACAGCTACGCGGCCACGCTGGTGCTGTCCTTCCTGCTCGGCGTCGGCGCCGGCTTCTTCATCGTGCCGATCACCGCCTACCTCCAGAATGAGAGTCCGGCGAAACGGCGCGGCCGGTTCATCGCCGCGAGCAACTTCCTGGCCTTTGCCGTGATGCTCGTCGCGCCCGTGCTGTTCTGGGTTCTCACCGGGCCGCTCGGCGCGACTCCCGGCCACATCTTCGTGATCTCGGGCCTGGCCTCGATCCTGGTCGGTTTCTACACCATTCATCTCTTCCGGCGCGGCACGCTGGATGGGGAGTCCTGACCGGAGGAGCGCACCCGGCTCCGGCCGGAATCAGAATGATGACAGGCCGGTGGCCTCCATCAGCCGATAGCGCCAGTAACGCAGCCGGGACTCGTCGGCATAATCCGCGTAGGGGAGGCTGTGCACCCGGTCCTGCTCGTTGTTCCAGCGGGCATCGAAGACCCCCGCGGCGTCGGCGATCACCGGTGTCCCGGTGTCGGCCAGAACCTGCACATTGGTCTCCAGGTTGAAGTTGTCGAGGTTGCGGCGGGTGAGGTTCGCGGAGCCCGCGAGCAGCGTGGCCTCCCCGTTCGGGGCGCGGTGCAGCAGCATCTTCGCGTGGCACTGTTCGCCCGCGGTGTTGCACCAGCGCACCGGTACGCCCGCGGCGTCCAATTCCAGCGCGACCTGCCGGTTGGGTATCCCGCGCTTTTGCCGGCCAAAGGCGTCAACGTTCGGATCGAGCAGCACCCGCAGGTCGACGCCGCGGCGCTGCGCGGCGAGCAGGGACTCGACGATGGCCCGGTGCGACAGGTAGAACATCCACAGGTCCAGCCGGTCCCCCGGAACGGCGGAGTCGATCATCTCCAGTGCGGCCTCGCGAATGCGCGACTCGGTCAGGATGCGGACCTGGACCGGGGAATCGGCGGTCCGGTTGTCTTCGACGGGATCCGGGAAGGCCATTCGGGTATCGTTCGAGAACGCCGCGACCGCACGCTCGGTGTGCAGCAGGTCGATCGCCGCGTCGCCCCGGAAACGCACGGCAACGTTGTCGTGCCGGCTGCTGGCGTCGTGCGGATTGCCGGAGGTCACCAGGCCGGTCCAGCCGTCCGGCCCGTTGGTGACCAGCGTCTTGCGGTGGTTTGCCTTGAAGTTCAGGAGCGCGAGGTAGGTGCGCAGGGTCACGGCCGTGTCACCCACCGGGTTCGGAAGCCAGCCGCCGCGCGGGCTGTTGCCGAACCACTGGCAGCAGATGCGCCAGGCCGCCGACCACAGGGGGTTGGGGTCGCGCAGGGCGCGCAGATCCGTCTCGATCACCGGGATCCCGTGCGCCTCCAGTCGGGAGAACAGGGGCTGCTCGATCCCGCCGTAGAGGGTGTTGAAGGGATCGGTGATCAGCAGGGCCGCGATTTCGGGCCGCTCGGCGTGGCGTTCGGCGAGCGCATCGACCAACTCGGTGGAGAGCGGACGATGGGTACCGTCGACCTCGCCGGCAAAGCGGTTCAGCAGAAAGAAATCCGCGACGATCAGCGACTCGGCCCGGTCGATCATCTCCAGGGCCGCGTCGAAGATCTCGTGCTCGGTGTGCCGATCCCCTCCGGTGTCCGTCCAGGTCGCGTCGACCAGGAACTCGACCTCGGTGGCGGAGCGATAGGGCGTGACCACATCGAGCCCGTCGGGAAGCGGCTTGTAGAGGTGGTAGGCGCCGGTTGCGAGGTAGAGCCCCAGCAGCGCGAGCAGGATCAGGCGTCCCCGGCTCATGACCGAACCAGAGGCCCGGATGACAGTGAAAGCGGCGGCATGCCGTTTCCTGCGGCGAGCGCCCGGGCCAGGTTGATGCCGGTGGAGATCAGGCCGACGTGACTGAAGGCCTGGGGGAAGTTTCCGAGAAAGGCTCCGCTCGCCGGGTCGATCTGCTCCGGCAGCAGGCCCAGCGGGTTGGCGCGCGCGCACAGGGAATCGAAGAGTTCCATCGCCGCGTCGGTCTGGCCCTGTCCGAGCAGATTGTCCGCGAGCCAGAAGCTGCACAACAGGAAGGCCCCTTCGTCGCCGGGCAGGCCGTCCGGCGATTCCGCGGGGAGGTAGCGGTACAGCAGTCCGTCGCCGGCACCCAGGCGACGCATCACCGCCTGGGTGGTGGCCACCATCTTCGGGTGGTCCGCCGGGACGATCCCGCGCAGCGGCAGTGCCAGCAGGCTGGCGTCGATCCCGCCGCCTCCGAGATGCTCGGTCAGCGACTGCATACGCGGATCCCAGGAGTCTTCCAGGATGGCCGCACGGATGCGCTCCGCCTCAAGCCGCCAGGCCTCCGTGTTCCCCGGCAGCCCGTTGCGCTCCGCGAGCCGCGCACCGCGGTCCAGTGCCACCGCGCAGAGCCCCGCCGAGTAGGTGAAGGGCCGGCCCGGGGTCCGGACCTCCCAGATCCCGTGGTCGGGGGTCTGCCATTCCGCCGCCGCGGCATCCACCAGGCGGCGCAGCCGCTGCCAGAGTGCCGCGTCGAGCCGCCCGCCACAGCGCACCCATCCGTAGGCACAGTCCAGGATCTCGCCGAAGACGTCGTGCTGGCGCTGTTCGGCCGCCGCGTTGCCCCAGCGTACCGGCGGCGAGCCGCGGTATCCCTCCAGGCTGGTGTCGATGTACTCCGGTGGCGGCGGGTGGCCGTCCACGTCGTAGAGCACGCGCGGCCGCCCGGCACGGTCAACCGCGTCCAGGACCCAGCCCAGGAAGCCGGCCGCCTCGTGTCCCATGCCGATCCGTCCCATCGCGTACACGGAGAAGGCCGCGTCGCGAATCCACGCGTAGCGGTAGTCCCAGTTGCGCGGTCCGCCAATGGCTTCGGGCAGCGAGGAAGTCGGTGCGGCGATCATCGCGCCGGTGGCGGTGTGGTCCATCAGCTTGAGGGTGATCGCCGCGCGTCGCACCAGGGGCTCCTGCGGCCCCTCGTAGTGGTAGTGGCGCATCCAGTTTCGCCACACCGCGATCGTGTCCGCGAGGATTTCCGCAGGCGGTTTGGGGTGAAAACGGTGTCCCGGAGACCCCCAGGCCAGCAGCAGGTGGTGGCGTGCACCCGCGGTCAGCATGTGGACGCTGTCGAGGCCACTCAGCGGCAGCGAGGAGCCGAGGTGCAGTTCCAGTTCGGGCCTCCGGTGCGGCAGCAGCCCCAGGCCGCCGGCATGGGGATACGATCGGACTCCGCCCCAGGGTTCGATCCGCACGCGCAGGCGGACGCGGCCCTCGAGTACCTCGATCGTCCGCAGGAGTTCCCCCCGGTCGGCCGCCGCATCCTCGGAGAGGTCCGCGCCGGCCCGCAGGGTGAGCGCATCGGTCACGCGCACACGGCCATCCGGACCGCACATTTCGGTCACCAGCACGCCGGTGTCCGGTTCGTAGCGCTGGGCCGCGGCGGTCAGCGGCTCCGGGAACAGGGCAAAGGCGCCGCCGTGCGCCTGGTCCAGCAATCGGCAGAACAGGGGCTCGGAGTCGAAGCGCGGCACGCACAGCCAGTCAATCGCCCCATCCCGGCCGACAAGGGCCGCGGTGGCGCCGTCGCCGATCAGGCCGTGATCCTCGATCGGCAGATAGCCGTCCCGAAATTTCAGGGGCATCTCAGAGACGTTCAACGGGATCCCTCCGACGGTGCACTACATTAGTGAGGTGGATGTGCGGCACGTTCTGCAGCGCATCGCAGTATCGTAACCGCCAATGCCTGCGCCGCAACCCTGGCACGTGATCCGCCGCTGCTCCAGCGCCGGGAACGCGAGACCGGGTTTTCGTGTCGACAATGAAAGACCGCAGGATGGTGCGGGAACGGGAGTCCGGGTCATTGCCGGTCGCGGACTCACGCTTCCCCATGGCGATCGTCGTTGCCGTTCCCTCTGCCCGGTGCTTTTTGCCAAGCGACCGTGGCCGATACGGGGAACGCGACGTGAATGCTTCACGTTGACCGGAGGCCCATATGAGGGATCGGGCGAAATGGAGTTCACGGGTCGATGCCGCCCTGTTCGACATGGACGGGGTCGTTACGGACACGGCGCAGGCCCATGCCGCGGCCTGGAAGCGCCTGTTCGACGAGTTTCTCGAAGCCCGTGCCGAACGGCTCGGCGAGCGATTCGAGCCCTTCGACGCCGGGGAAGAATACCGCCGCCATGTGGACGGACGCCCCCGCTCAGAGGGCATCCGCAGCTTCCTTGACGCACGCGGGATCGAACTACCGGATGGTGGGGACGGGGATGGCCCCGACGAGGAGACCGTCTCCGGGCTCGGCGAGCGCAAGAACCGCTATTTCCACGCCTGGCTGCAGGAACACCGCGTGCAGCCGTTTCCGGGCACCCTGCGGCTCATCGACGACCTGCGCCGCGGCGGTCTCCCGGTCGCGGTGTTCTCCTCCAGCCGCAACGCCGAAGCGGTGCTGCGCAGCGCGGGGCTGCTGGAACACTTTGACGCCCGGGTCGATGGCACCGAGCTGCTGCGGCTCGGGACACGCGGCAAGCCGGAGCCGGCGATGCTGCTGGAGGCGGCCCGGCTGCTGGGCGTCGGGCCGGAGAGCTGTGCGGTCTTCGAGGATGCCGGCATCGGGATCGAGGCGGGCGTGCGCGGCGGTTTCCGGCCCGTGATCGGTGTGGACCGTGTCGATCAGGGTGACGACCTGCGCCAGCAGGGTGCCGATCTCGTGGTCAGCGACCTTGGCGAGCTTCGCTACAGCCGGGCCGAGGGGCTGGATCTGCGGACGCTTGCCAACCTGCCCAACGCCCTGGATCGCGAACACGACATCCTCGGGCGTCTCGAGGATGGGCACGCCGCGGTGTTTCTGGATTATGACGGCACCCTCACGCCGATCGTCGAGGACCACACCAAGGCCTTCCTGTCCGCGGACATGCGGGCGACGGTGGCAGCGCTAGCCCGCCAGTGTCCCGTGGTGATCGTGAGCGGCCGGGATCTCGCGAAACTGCGGGAGCTGGTTGCACTGGACTCGGTGTGGCTGGCGGGGAGTCACGGCTTCGAGATCGCCGGTCCGCAGGGTGTCCGCCAGGGACTGGAGAAGGGCAGCGAGTTTCTGCCGGAGCTGGACGCGGTGGAGCAGGAGCTGGCCGGGCGGCTGGACGGCATCGAGGGGCACTCGCTGGAGCGGAAGCGGTTCTCGATCGCCGTGCATTACCGCAACGTGGACCCCGACGATGTCGATCGGCTGACCACGATCGTGCGCGAGGTCCTGGAGGAACACCCGAAGCTGCGCCTTGGTCGCGGCAAGAAGGTGATGGAGGTCGGTCCCGACATCCACTGGAACAAGGGCGAGGCGGTGCAATGGGTCGCACGTGAACTCAGCGTCGATCGTCCGGAAGCCGTGCCGGTCTACGTGGGGGACGACATCACCGACGAGGATGCGTTTCGCGCGCTGGCCGGGGAGGGGATCTGTGTCGCGGTGCGTCACGACGAAACGCGGCCGACGGCGGCCGACTACACCGTCGATGACGTCCCGGGGGTGAAGCGCCTGCTGCAGTCACTTGCGGGAATCCTGGCCGCGCAGGCGCCCGGGGCGCCAACGATGCGCGATACGAAGAGAGGGGAGTGGTCGCTGCGTTATACGGGGTACCGGCCGCAGCAGGAGCGGCTCCGGGAGGCGCTCTGCACGCTGGGCAACGGCTACTTTGCCACACGCGGCGCCGCCGCCGACGCGCGGGCGGACGATGTCCACTATCCGGGCACCTATCTCGCCGGTGGGTACAACCGCCTGGTCAGCGAGGTCGCCGGCCGCAAGGTCGAGAACGAGGACCTGGTCAACCTGCCGAACTGGTTGCCCCTGACCTTCCGTGTGGGCGACGGGGATTGGTTCCGCCTTGACGACACGGAGATCCTGTCCGTTGAACAGGAACTCGACGTCGTCCGCGGGCTGTTGTGGCGAAACCTCCGCTTCCGTGATCTCGAAGGCCGCACCACGGTCTGGCGCGAATGCCGGCTGGTCAGCATGGCCCTGCCGCATGTTGCGGCCCTGCGCGTGGAGCTGACCGCCGAGGACTGGTCGGGCCGGATCACCCTGCGTTCCTCCCTCGACGGCAGCGTGGTCAACGACGGGGTGAAACGCTACCGGGGTCTCGAGAACCGCCACCTGGAGGTCCTCGAGGCGGACCATCGGGGCGAGGGGACGCTGTGCCTTCACACACGCACCAGCCAGTCCCGGCTCGCGCTTGCACTGGCCGCCTCGACCCGCGTGTACCGGGATGGTGCCGAGGTCGATGCCGAGCGGAGAACGGTCACCGGGGATCGAAGCGTCGCTCAGGAGATCGCTGTCGATCTCTCCGAGCAGGAACCGATCCGGGTCGAGAAGATCCTCGCGCTGCACTCATCGCGCGACTGGGCCATCTCCGAGCCCGGCATCGAGGCATTGCGGGCGCTCGGCCGCGCCGGTCGTTTCGATGCGATCCGCTCCAGTCACGAGATGGCCTGGCGGCACCTCTGGAGCGAATGCGACATCACCCTCGAGGATGACGGGGCGCCGGCCACCGAACTCAAGCTGCGCATTCACATCTTCCACCTGCTGCAGACCGCCTCGAAGCACTCGGTGGATCTCGACACCGGCGTTCCCGCGCGTGGCTGGCACGGGGAGGCCTATCGCGGACACATCTTCTGGGACGAGCTGTTCATCTTCCCCTTCCTGAGCCTGCGCATCCCGATGCTGACGCGCGCGCTGCTGCGCTACCGGCACCGGCGGCTCGGCGAGGCCAGGCAGGCGGCCCTGGAGGCCGGTTTCCGGGGCGCGATGTATCCCTGGCAGAGCGGCAGCGACGGCCGCGAAGAGACCCAGCGACTGCACCTGAACCCGGCTTCGGGGCGGTGGCTTCCGGACACCTCTCACCGGCAGCGGCACATCAACTCGGCGATCGCCTACAACATCTGGAAGTACTACCAGACCTCGGATGATGCGGAATTCATGAATTTCTACGGGGCGGAGATGCTCCTGGAGATCGCCCGCTTCTGGGCCAGCGCATCGGTCTACAACCCCGCCCTGGATCGCTACGAGATCAAGGGCGTGATGGGACCGGACGAGTATCACACCGCCTATCCGGAGGTTGATCCCGAGGACGAGGGGGGGTTGAACAACAACGCCTACACCAACGTGATGGCGGCCTGGGTACTGACACGGGCGCGCGACGTGATCGCGCTGCTTCCGCAGATCCACTGGCAGGAGATCCGGGAGCGCATGGCCCTGACGGACGACGAACTGGATCTGTGGCACGAGGTCAGCCGCAAGCTGCGCGTACCGATGCACGAGGACGGGATCATCAGCCAGTTCGAGGGTTACGAGGACCTGGAGGAGTTCGACTGGGACGGCTACCGGGAGAAATACGGCGACATCCGGCGCCTGGACCGGATCCTGGAGGCCGAGGGCGATTCTCCGAACCGCTACAAGGTCTCCAAGCAGGCCGATGTGCTCATGCTGTTCTACCTCTTCTCGGCCGAGGAGCTGACGATGCTCTTCGAACAGCTGGGCTATCCCTTCGACCCGGAGACCATCCCCCGCAACGTCGAATACTACATGCGGCGTACCTCGCACGGCTCGACGCTGAGCCAGGTGGTCCACTCCTGGGTGATGGCGCGGTCCGACCGTTCGCATTCCTGGAATCTCTTCCAGCAGGTCCTGGACAGCGACATCAGGGACATCCAGGGCGGCACGACCCCGGAGGGCATCCACGTCGGTGCAATGGCCGGGAGCGTGGACCTGGTGCAGCGGTGCTACCTGGGTATCGGCACCCGGGGCAACATGCTGCACTTCGATCCCGCGTTCCCTCCCGAGCTGCACTGCGTGAAGGTGCGGCTGCATTACCGCAACCAGACGCTGGAAGTGGAGGCCAACCACGATCGGCTGGAGATCCGCAGTGGTGCATACACCACCCGTTCGATCACGGTGGCGTACCGTGGTCACTATCGTGACCTGGCCCCCGGGGATCGCTGCTGCTTCCGGCTGCTGAAACCGGAGGAGCGCGTGCGTGACGAGAACCGGCCTGATCGGGCCGATCACGCTCCGCCGCGCTGACGACATCGAAGCAGCGCCGTGATGTCGGGAAAGCCCCCGATTCAACTCGCAAGGGAGATCGCAGAATGAGTGCTCAGACCATCGATGAGCTGTTGTCCACCCGCTCGGTGCCCGAGGATCACGCAGCGGTCGTCACGATGAGCCGCGACGCCTCTGACGCCATGTCGCGGGCGGACCTGCTGGAACGGGCGGGCCGCCTGACGGCCGGTCTCCAGGAGGCGGGACTCGAACGCGGAGACCGGGTGGTGATCCTGGCCCCCAACGGTGCCGACTGGGTGACCTCCGCGCTCGGCGTGATGAACGCCGGGGGCACGGTGGTACCCCTGGATACCCAGATGCCGGGCGAGGACCTCGAACACGCCCTCTCCGATTGCGAGCCGCGGTTCATCTTCACGACCTCGAAGCTGGTAGAGCGCCTGCCCGAGGATCTCGGGGAAGTGCCGACCTATCTCTTCGATGCCGAGCCGGAGGCATCGGAGGCGTGGCAGGGGCTGCTGAAACGCGATGCTGCGGAGGGGGTCGCGAAACACGACGATGTCGCCGCCATCTTCTACACCTCCGGTACCACGGGCCCGCCAAAGGGCGTCCCCCTCACACACCGCAACCTGAGCAGCAACGTGGAGGCGCTGTGCGAGCAGGAGCTCGCGGACGACCGGGACAGGGTGCTCGTGCCGCTGCCGTTTCACCACGTCTACCCCTTCACGGTGGGCATCCTGGTTCCGCTGACGATCGGAGCGCCGATCATCGTGCCCTTCTCGCTGGTGGGCCCGCAGATCGTGCGTGGGCTGCAGGAAGGCGAGGCGACCGTGATGCTGGGCGTGCCCCGGCTCTACGAGGCCATCTGGAAGGCCCTGGAAGATCGGGTCTCGAGTCGCGGCCGAATCCCCGTTCTGCTGTTCCGGCAGACATTGGGCGTCTCAAGGCTCGCGCGCCGCAGGCTCGGGCTCCGGCTCGGCCGGAGGCTGTTCAAGGGCCTGCACAAGCGCCTGGCCCCGCGGCTGCGACTGGTGGTCGCCGGTGGTGCCGCGCTGGATCCGGTTCTCGGGCGCAACCTGCAGGCACTGGGCTGGGAGGTGGCCACGGGCTACGGACTGAGCGAGACATCTCCGATCCTCACCTACAATCCGCCGGACCGGTTGCGGCTGGAGGCCGCGGGACTTCCGCTTCCCGGTGTCGAGCTCGCCATCGACGACTCCGACTCGTCCGACGGCCGTGGTGAGGTGATGGCGCGGGGTCCGAACATCTTTGCCGGCTACCTGAACCTTCCGGACAAGACCGAGGAGGTCCTCGACGAGGATGGCTGGTTCCGCACCGGCGACACCGGCGAGATCGACGAGGACGGCTACCTGCACCTGCACGGCCGTGAATCCTCGATGATCCTGCTCTCCGGCGGGGAGAACGTGGATCCGGAGCGGGTGGAGGATACCCTGCAGGCGATCGAAGAGGTGCGGGAGGTCGGTGTCCTCGCGCACGAGGATCGACTGGCGGCAGTGGTGGTGCCGGAGTCCGGTCTGTTGCGCGAGGTCACGGGCGAGGACCTCGAGAAGCGGATCAGGGAAGTGGTGAAGAAGGCGGCGAAGGAATTGCCAAGTCACCATCGGCCAGGTGAGCTGCGCATTGCCCTGGATCCGTTGCCACGCACCCGCCTCGGCAAGCTGCGGCGGCACAAGCTCGAAGAACTCTTCGAAGAGCTCGGGAAGGAAGACGCCGCGTCCGAGGCGCGGCCCGAGCCGGTTTCTCCGGAGTCAATGGCGCCCGAGGACCAGCAACTGCTGTCGGATCCCGGGGCGGAGCAGACCTGGAACTACCTCGCCGAGCGCTTTCACGATCTCCGCCTCACGCCGGACACCAGCCTCGCCGAGGAGCTGGGCATCGATTCGCTCAGCTGGGTCGATCTCACGCTCGCGCTGCAGGATCGGGCCGGGATCGACCTCGATGACTCGGCAATCGAACGGGTCGAGACCGTCCGGGACCTCCTGCAGGAGGCGGCCGGTGCCGCCGAGGCCAAGGAGGGCCGGGGCGAACTGAAGAAGCAGCTCGAGGATCCGGAATCGATGCTCGAGGCCGACCAGAGAAAGGCCCTTGAACCCCCCGGTCCCACCCGCCGCGTGTTCGGCTGGCTGCTGCTCGGTCCGGCGCGGCTGGTCTCGCGCCTGCTGATGCGCGTAGAGGTGCGCGGCAGTCTTCCGGACGACGGTCCGTACATCATTGCACCGAACCACCTGAGCTTCGTGGATCCGCTGGCGCTGCTGCCCGCTCTTCGCAGGGAGGACCTCGAGTCGCTGTACTGGGCCGGCCTGGAGGACTACCTGTTTTCCAACCGGGTCACCCGAGCCTTCAGCCGGACCGCGCGCATCCTGCCGATCGACCCCGGGTCCGCACCGCGCAGGAGCCTGGCGCTGGCGGCGGCCTGTGTGGAACGTGGATACGGGCTGATCTGGTTTCCGGAAGGCGAGCGTTCCCCGGACGGCAGGCTTCAGCGCCTGCGGCCGGGCATCGGACTGGTCCTTGCCGCGCAGCCGGTGCCGGTGGTGCCGGTCTGGATCGACGGCACTCGCGAGGTGATGGCGCCGGGGCAACGCTTCCCGCGTCCGGGCAAACGGGTGCGCGTGATCATCGGGGATCCGGTCTCACCCGAGACCTACGGCAGCGACGAGCGGGAGATCGTGGAGACCCTGCATTCGGCGCTGGAGGATCTGGGCGAGTCATCGGATTCGGGAACTTAGCGTGAAAGAACACGGTGTGCGCCTGGGGAACCGGTAGGGCGGAAGAGCGTAGCGTCATCCGCCATGCGGCGATCGCAATGTCCTGGAG
>RECA01000091.1 GCA_007692435.1 Thioalkalivibrio sp. | reverse complement strand
CCCGGGGCGTGTCCGTTCCCGTTGGTCGTTCCTTCCATGTCGTTCCCTCCTCCCTGTCAGTGAATCTCGTGGCGTTCGGAGTCCGCGCCACCGGGGCCGGAATCCGCGTACACCGCCCATTCCGCGGGCCAGCCCCGCCGGCGGCAGATCTCCCCGCGCCAGCGGGTGTCGAGCCGGTGCCAGGCCTCGATGGGGTCCTCGCAGGTGGCCAGCAGCAGGTCGTAGCGCCCGGCCGCCAGCGCGACGTAGCAGCGCTCGCCGGTCGACAGCAGCCCGAAGCGCTCGAGTCGGTCCCAGTCGTGCTGCACGGCGACCGGCAGCCCGGGCGGATCGCCCGCGTCGGCCAGCTCGCTCACCAGTGCGTCCAGGTGTTCTTCCATGTGCTCCTCCTTGTCTTCCTTCGGGTCGGGAGGGCGCCCGTCAGCCACCGGGCGCCCTCCCCGTTCAGTGGATCGAGACCGGCGCATCGCCCATCGGCGGGAACGCGGGCGGCATTCGCGGCGCCTGTTCCAGCGGAGGCTCGCCGAGCTCCGCGCGGCGCTGCGGGCAGAACTTCGCGACCGGGCAGTACTCCTCGCAGCGGATCGCCCTCCCCGGCCGGACCTCGACGCGACGGTCGGACTCGCCGGCCGCGAGCGCCCTCGCCTCGTCGAGGCTGTCGAAGACGCGCAGCGCGCTCTTGCGCCCGCGGCGCATCACCGCGTAGGTGGTCGGCCGCTCCCAGCGCTCCTCCGGGGTGCACTCGGGCACGTAGCCGCCGGACGCGGCCTGGTGCAGCCGGACCCGTTCGCGGATGTAGGCCCCGGTCTCCTCGAGCGACCAGACCGGCACGTCGAGCACCTGCACCTGCCGCTGCGGGTAGCCCGGGTCGCCCAGGGCCTTGCCCCGGCTCCAGTCGCGCAGGATCGCGACGATCTGCAGTCGGCGCACCGCGTGGCCGTTCCGCTCGGCCAGCCAGCGCAGGCAGTTGAGCTGGTGCAGCCAGTCGGGCTTGATCCCGTTGACCACCGCCCAGACGCTGGTGACCTTGTAGTCCTGCAGCGTGCCGTCGGGCAGCACGACCAGGCGGTCGAACTGCCCGCTGACCCGCCAGCCGGCGACGTTCGCGAACAGGCGCTGCTCGGTCATCGCCACCGTCTCGGCGCGCTCCAGGATGCCGTGGGCGACCTGGCCCAGCAGGGACCAGATCCGGTCCGCCGCGTCCTCCTCCAGCCGGTCCCAGTGCCGCTCCCGCAGCACCCGGATCTGCGGCGAGTCGATCAGCCGCGTGACGCTGATGTCGCCCGTGTCCTGCTGCGGGTACGGGTCGTTCTTCACCGCCTGGACGATCGCGTCCGGCAGGTTGGCTTGGTTGGTGATGCGCATGGGGTTCCCTCCTCAGAACGGGACTTCGTCGTCGAAGCGCGAGGCCGGCGCGGGCTGCTGGGCCTGGCGCGCCTGGCCGTTGCCGTTGTGCCGGGCCCGGGCGGGCGGCGGCGCCGCCTCGCCCTGCTGCTCGTTGCGCGGGAACACGCTGACCCAGCCGTTCCACTCGGGCAGTCCCACCGGGACGCAGTCGAGCTTGATGCTGGTGCCGCCGTCGTCGTGCCGGAACACGGTGCCGATCTTCAGCCAGCGGCCCTTGGTCTCGCCGCTCTGGCGGTCGGTGTATTCGCTGGCCTTGATGACCAGATCGTGCGTGGCTTGTGCCATGGCGTTGTCTCCTTGTCAGTCGTGGTCGTCCGGCCGGTCCTCGGCGCGGCGCTTGTTGCGGATGGGGACGGGCTTCCCCGGGGGCGTGTCGTCGATCTGCTGCCAGTAGCGCTTGCGCCAGATGGCGAGGCGGCGGCGGTTGCGCAGGGCCTGCTCGGCACAGCGCTGGAGCTCGGAGCTGGGACGGTAGTGCTTCATGCCGAGGCCTCCTGCCGGATCGCGTCGCGCTCGGCCCATTCCTCCAGCCGGTGCATCAGTTGCCCGAAGTCCTCCGCCGCGAGGTCGCTCAGGTGCTGCACCGTGCCGCGGGTGGCGCGCTGCACCCAGGACTTGACCCGCTCCCGGTCCAGCTTCAGCTCGCGGATGCGCGCCTCGAGCTGGCGATGCTGGGCGGGCGTGATGGCGCCGCCGTGGATCTCGGTGGCCTTGGCCTCCGCGCCGACCCCGGGCATGTCCTCGAGGTCCTGGGTGAACACCTCCGACAGGCCCGCCATGCGCAGCGTCGCGTCGATGTGCGCGCTCTTCTCCGCCATCTTCAGCGCCTTGTTGAGGTCGCCGGCGTCCTGCTTCAGCGACCGGGCCCCGACCCCGTCGGCGACGACGCGGGCGCTCGCGTCCCGGATCTCGCAGCGGATGATCACGTGGAACAGCTGCACCCCGTGCAGGGCCACCTGCTCGTAGTCGGGGAGCGTCGGGTAGTGCACCGTGACGCCGAGCATGCCGCAGATCTTCTCCGCGCCCGGCTTCCACAGGCTCGGCTTGCTCGGCCCGCGCCGCGTGGGGATGCGGCCGTAGTCGACCCCCTCGACGAGGGCGTCGCGGATCCACTCCATCAGCGCCCTGCGGTTCGCCTTGCGCCGGTCCAGCCCGGCGCGGAACTGCTCCGCCGGCAGGTCCAGCGGCGACGCCGAGGCGACGACGGCCGGGTTCGGCACGGCGACGGGGCTGTGCTCAATGACTTGGGTTTCCATGGCGTAAACCTCCCTTGTGGTCACTGGGGCGCGGTCGCCCGCGCCCCGTGTTGTGTTCATGCGTTGCCGTAGAGCCCGCCGAGGTGCGCCAGCACGTCGCGGATTTGCAGGAGCTTGCGGCGGGCCTCCCCCGCTCCGTCGAGGTCGAACCAGATGTCGTGGTGGCAGGCGCGCTCGTTGCCCGGCAGGTAGTACCGGACCACCAGCCCCTTCTGCGGCCCGGCCCATTCCACCCACACCCGGATTCCCGTGCCCGCGGTGACCGCGATCGCAAGGCGCACGATGTCGCAGACCAGGAATCTATGCTCTTCGCTCATATCCCAATGGGGATATCCCATATCCCCAGGCACGGCAAAGCCATGCTCGCTCTCGAACCGCCGGGCCTCGCTGTCCTGCTGCTGTTCCCAGCCCGGTGCCGATTCCACGTCCAGGTTGATCGCTTCCATACTCGATTCCTCCAGGTTGATTGAATAACCCCGGTTTCTCCCTTTTACGCGTCCGAGCCTACCGGGAAAAAACGCGAAAACCTTATGTGCACGACTCATATGATATGTGTTTTGCCCATTCATGTCAACCATTTTATGGGCATTACTCATTAGCCGAGCCCTCGCTGCGCGGGCTGCCAGCGCCACGCCGCGGACCAGACGCCGGCCCCGCCCGCCGGCACCCAGGCGCCGGTGCCGAGGACGGGCAGCAGCTCGCCGCGGAAGCCCACCGGGAACGCGACCACCGGCGAACCCTGCGCGGCCGCCGCGCGGCAGGCCAACAACGAACCGCGCGAGCCCGGCGCGGCGAACACCGCGACCAGGCCGCCGGAACCCGTTTGCACCACCGCGCGCGTGCGCGCCGCCAGGCGCCAGGCCAGCGGCACCGTGGAGCCGCCGCCCGCCCACCACGACACCGCACCGCCGGCCGCGGCGAAGGCCGCGACCCGCGACACTGCCGAGTGCCGCCCGGCACCAGCCCCGCCCGGACCGAACGCGGCCAGCACGCGGACCGCGGACCCCGGCGGGCAGGCACCGAGGGCGGCCGCATCCGCGCCGGTGCAGCAGCCCAGTACCAGGGGACGCCCCGAGGCCAGCACGCCCCGCGCCACACGGCCCGCGAGCGCCTGGCCCGCCGGCGGCAGGCGCCGGGAACCGCAGAGGGCGACCGCGCCGCTCACGGCGACCGCCGCCAGCCGCCGCCGGCCGAGGCGCCCCAAAGCGCCCCGCCGACCCGGGCCGCAAACCGAAGGGCGGAGGCACGGGAGCGGAACTGCCGGCAGCGCACCGGGAAAGGCGCGCCCCACTCCACCAGCCAGCGCCCCGGGCGGGACCGCGGCACGCCTACCACGACGACACCCACCAGACCCGGCCGCCGGACCCGCCGCGGCCCGAGCCCTGCCCGCCCGGCCAGGCCACCGGCACCGACACTGCCCAGACCGGCACGCCGCCCGACACGCGCCGGCGCAGCGCCACTGCGCAGCCGCACCACCCGGCCCAGGCCGCCGCGAATGCGACCGCGGCCCCCGAGGAGGCGAACCCGGCCACCACCACCGCGCCGGAGAACGAGCGCCCCGACCCGCGCACCCGCCAGCGGCAGGCGCCGGCGGCGAGCGCCGACCCGACCAGGTGGCGCCACCAGGGCGCCGCGAGCGGCACGCCCCCGAAACCGGCGCCGCCAACCACGCGGGCCCGCCCCGAGACTGCCACGGAGGTTCCACGTGAAACACAAGCTATTGTTTGTACGAGCATTTTGCCACCCCGCCTTGCCCTTCGGGCCGCGGCCCGAAAAAGAAGAAAAACCGGAAAAAAGAAGAAAAAGCGGGCATAGAAACGAGCGCTTGTGCCCGGGTTTGCAAGGTTCGCGCAGCGACCGCGAAGCGGCCCGACCTTGCAAACCCGGGCACAAGTGCAACAACCAGCCCGATTTTTCTTCTTTTTGCCGGGTTTTCTTCGCGGCGGCAGCCGCACCTTTTGGAGCGCAGCGACCCGCGCAGCGGCCGGGGGTCCGGGGCCCTCCCCGGAAGGACGCCGGCAACGTCGCCGTCGCCGGGACGGTCCCCGCCGTCGGGTCGGGGCAAGAGGATCGAATGGAGAAGACCACGGCTTGCGCAGCAGGCCGTGACCGCAGCGCAAGCGGAGCGCGCAGCGGAGCCGGGCGCCAGCCGGGCGCAGCGAAGGCGTGAGGGATGTGGAGGGCGGCGCAGCCGTCCGGCGTCAGCCGGATGGAGCGAAGCGGAACCCGGAGCAGCCCGTCCCGGAGGGCACGCCCGGGTTCAGCCGTCCAGACGGCTCCCATCGGCGGGGAGCTCGGCATGGATCGGGGATCGCGGAATCGGGCATCGTGGCGAGGTCCGGACTTCTGCCATCGGATCAAGGGCGACAGGCCGCCCTTGGAGCTGGGGGCGAGCGGCCAAGTCGGGTTTCCGGAGGGGGCGGGACATCACCGGGAACCCGCTTCGCGGAGGAACTCCCGCTCCATCATCGCATTGTGCCTGCGCGCCTCCAGGGCCTGGAGCAGCGTGTAGCCCATGGAGGCGAGCAGCGGAAGCACCAGGACCATCGCGGCCACGTTCAGGGCGGCCACCGTCATCCAGTCCCCCGGGTCCGGAGAGGCTCGCAGGTCGACCAGGAACGCCTCGGCGATCGAGACCGGGATCACGGCGACGAGGGTCACCGTCAGCAGGATCCCGAGGCTGAACCACCAGCTTCCCCAGACCAGGACCGCGCTCCGCTTCAGCGCGGCGAACACGCCGGAATCCCGCAGCACGATCAGCATCACGCCCGGGGCCAGCAGGACCGCGAGGAAGATCCCGGGCAGTGCCAGCAGCACGAGGCCGAGCATCACCAGCAGCGCGTAGACCAGCGCGTAGCCCAGCACCGGCAGCAGCATGCCTCTGGCCCGGGAGAACGAACCTTCGCCGCCGCCGGCCAGGACACCGTCCGCCCGCAGCAGGGCCACCGCCCAGAAGTAGGCGTTGCCGACCAGCCCGGCGATCACGGCGGCGTAGAAGGCCGGTCCCGGCAGCTCTCCGGCCTCGATGAGTTCCAGCCCCCCGAGCTGCACCGTCTCGGTCACCGCGAGCAGCAGGCCGAGCAGCACGCCGACCGGCAGCAGGCTTCCGAAGAGCTTCGGGTAGCGGGAAAAGATCGCGCCGAGGGTCTCGCCGAAGTCCCGCGGTGCGCGGCCGTTGTCGTTGGAAATTGATTCAGCCATCCGTCACCCTCCCTGCAGTGCCGCTGGCTGCCGGCCCCTGCGTTGCATCAGCACGGGACCGCTCCCTGTTTCGAAGGACGGAGACCCCTGGCCTTTCTCGCGAGCTTGCCCTGGGCGGACTCCACCAGTTCGTCCCGGAGGATCTCGACCTCGTCCGGAGCCTTGATGCCGAGCCGGACCTGCCTTCCCTTCACCCAGTAGACGAAAACGAAAATGCGGTCCCCGATCCACAGCCCCTCCCCGGGACGGCAGTGCAGCCAGGACATCCGGCGCTCGTCGGCGTCCTGGCAGACCGGTGCGGCGCCGCGCCCGTGCGGCCGCTCGAGGAAGATCTTCAGTTCCGGAGGGGCCTGGATGCCCAGCTGGACCTTGCGGTCCTGGAGTCCGAGAACGGTGGCGTGGATGTCGGTGCCGATGCAGACACCTTCTGCGGGACGACGGGAAATCGCGAGCATGATTGCACTCCCTTGCCTGTGTGGTTGATCCGATCGGCGTCCATGTCCGATGCGGGCATTTTCTTCAGCAGGCGCCCGATGTCAAGTCTCGGGAACCTCGCGAACGCCGGAGGAACCCGACCCGGACTGGCGCGGGGCGTGCCCGGACCGGAGCTGGCGGCGGCAGCCGCGAGCGGAGGGACGGAACCAGCACGCCCCGTGACAGGCCGGGCCAGCGGCCACCGAAACCGTCCAGGGCCGGGGAGCGCCGTGCCGGGCGGGACGCGCCTGGGCGCAGCCGAGGCGCGGACCGAACGGCGCAAGCGGGCGTTCGCGTACCCGAGTCGCAGGGCGTGCCAAGCGCGGACCGGCCGGGCGTCAGCCGGGACGGGCCCGTGCGCAGGCCGCCCGGTGCCGGAGGGTCACGGGGCTCGGGTGGCCAAGGAGCCGTTGTGGAGCGTGCGCAGGCCTGCGGAGCGTCAGCGGAGTGGCCGGAGCGCGCGGAACAGCGGCGGGGTCGGGGGTCGGGCACGGGGCAGCGACGGCGCGACGGTTGCGTCAGCAAGCGGCGTGACGGGAGCGGTCGGGGCCGGAGGGACGAGGTTCGCGCAAAACCTGCCGCTCCCGAACATCTCCACCAACATTGGCTGCCTCTGGAGAGGAAGCCCGTACTACGATTGCTGGCCCAATAATAACGATATGCCTACACCTGGAAATCTATCCCCAAGCGCCCTTTTCCCTAAACCGCGTTATTTGCGCGTTAGTGTATGCAAAGGCCGCAGGCACTACATGCTCAACGTAAACGTAGTCCACGATATCCTGCTCAAAATAGTGCTGGTCCGTTTCGGCGTCCTCACCGCCAGGTGTTTCG
>RECA01000189.1 GCA_007692435.1 Thioalkalivibrio sp. | reverse complement strand
GGTCGGGGGTGGTTGCCAGGCGCCATGACCGTTAGCGTGTAGCGTTGCCGGGACCGCGAGAGCGGGAGCCCTGGGCTACACTCAAGGGAAGCGGCAGCCGCACCAGCATCCGGCACGCCTTTCGAGCACGCGGCCCGCCGCGGATTCAGGTCCTCCCTGGAGGCCACCGATGCAAGCGCACCCCCGCGAGTCCCCCGAGACCTCCATTCCGACGCCGATTCAGCGCTGGGAGCACTATCCCCACGAGGCGGATATGGGCGTGCGCGGCTACGGCGCCACCCTGGGCGAGGCCTTCGCGGCAGCCGCCACGGCCATGACCGCCATCGTTACCGACCCCGCGGAGATCGAACCGGTGCAGCACTTCACCTTCGACTGCCCCGGTCCGGATCCCGAGCTGCTCCTCTACGATTTCCTGAATGCCCTGGTCTACGAAATGGCCGTAGAGGGGCGGCTGTTCGGCCGGTTCCGGGTCGGGGTCGATGATGGAAACCTCAGTGCCGAGGCCTGGGGTGAACCGGTGGACCGCTTGCGCCATCAGCCAGCCGTGGAGATCAAGGGCGCAACCTTCACACAGCTTGCGGTCTGGCAGACGGAAGAGGGACAGTGGGTGGCCCAGTGCGTGCTGGACATCTGACGTCGCCGGATCGATCAGCCTGGGAGACAGGACATCATGGATATCAGCCGCTTTACCAAGCTCTCCGATACCGCCTGGCAGCTCGAGCCAACAGGCCCGATGCGTGTCCCGGCGATCATTTACGCGGATGCGGACCTGCTGGCCGATATGGACGACAAGGTCGGGGAACAGGCATCGAACGTGGCCACTTTGCCGGGTATCGTGGGGGCATCCTACGCGATGCCCGATGCCCACTGGGGCTACGGGTTCCCGATCGGAGGGGTCGCCGCCTTCGATGCGGAGGAGGGCGGCGTCGTGTCGGCGGGCGGTGTGGGCTTCGACGTCTCCTGCGGAGTCCGCACGCTGATCACCGGCCTCACGCAGGACGCGGTGGAGGCGGTCAAGGCAGACCTCGCCGATGCGCTGTTCGGGGCGATCCCGGCCGGGGTGGGGAGTACCGGGGCGATCCGCCTGGATGATCGCGAGATGACCGAGATGCTCGAGGGCGGGGCCGCGTGGGCCGTGGACCAGGGCTATGGCGAAGCCGCGGACCTGTTGCGGATCGAGGAGCGCGGGGAGATGGCCGGTGCGGATCCCGCGGCCGTGTCCAAACAGGCGCGCAAGCGGCAGCGCAAGGAGATGGGTACGCTCGGTTCCGGCAACCACTACCTGGAGGTGCAGCGCGTCACCGAGGTCTACGATCCCGAGGTTGCGCGGGCCTTCGATCTGGCCGAGGGTGAGGTCGTGGTGTCGATCCACTGCGGATCCCGCGGCCTGGGCCACCAGATCGGCACCGAGTTCCTGCGCGAGATGGTGGCGGCAGCGGAGGGCTTCGGCATCGACCTGCCGGAACGGGAACTGGCCTGCGCCCCGATCGACTCCGAGGTCGGGCAGCGCTATCTGGGTGCGATGCGCTCCGCCATCAACTGCGCGCTCGCCAACCGGCAGATCCTGACGCACCTGACGCGCGAGGTCTTCGCAGGCCTCTTCCCGCGCCGCGAGTTGCGGCTTCTCTACGATGTCTCGCACAACACCTGCAAGACGGAGCGTCATCTCGTGGATGGCCGCGAACGGGAACTCTACGTCCACCGCAAGGGCGCGACGCGGGCGCGTCGGCCCGGTCATCCCGACCTGCCGGAGGCGCTGCGGCCGTTTGGTCAGCCGGTGCTGGTCGGGGGCTCGATGGGGACCGGTTCCTATGTCCTGGTCGGGACCGAAGCCGGCGAGGGGCTCTCCTTGCAGTCGGCCTGCCACGGGGCCGGCCGGGCGATGAGCCGGCACCAGGCGACGCGCCAGTGGCGGGGGCGTGAACTGGTCGACGAACTGGAGGCTCGCGGCATCCTGATCCGAAGCCCCAGCCTGCGCGGTGTCGCGGAGGAGGCCCCCGGGGCCTACAAGGACGTCAGCCGCGTGGTCCAGGCCACCCACGATGCCGGCCTGGCCCGAATGGTCGCGCGCGTGGAACCGATGATCTGCATCAAGGGTTGAACAGCCCTGACACAAGGGATACAGGAGGCCAACCCCCTGGGCGATCCTCCCCGACGCGGGGTCGCCGAGAGGGCTCGCCTCCCACAAGGGCCAGGGCGGGCACCGTAGGAGGCCAGCCCCCTGGGCGACCTGCCCCGACGCCGGATCGCCGAGAGGGCTCGCCTCCTACAAGGGCCAGGGCGGGCACCGTAGGAGGCCAGCCCCCTGGGCGATCTTCCACAAGCGCCGAGTCACCGAGAGAGCAATGGGGCAGGACATGCACCGGGATGGCAGGGATCTTTGGCAGTGGTCATTACCGATCGGGATTGCGCTCCTGGCCGTCATCCTGCAATGGTCTGCCGGTGCCGAGTGGCTGCGGCTCGATCGGGAGCACATCCTCAGCGAGCCGTGGCGGCTCCTCGGGGCCCACTTCGTGCATCTGGGCTGGGCCCACCTCGGGCTGAATCTTGCCGGGCTCGCCCTCCTGTGGGCGCTGCTGGGCGATACGCTCAGGCCGCTGTGGTGGGCATCGGGCGTGGTGATCGTCGCCCTCGGCGTGAGTCTGGGCCTGCTTTACGGCTCACCCGCCGTGGGATGGTACGTGGGGTTCTCTGGCGTGCTGCACGGTCTGTTCGCTGCGGGCGCCGTCGCCAACCTGCGGCGCATGACCACGCTCGCGCTGGCCGTGCTGGCCATCCTGTTCGTGAAACTGGCGGCCGAGTGGATGGGCGAGGGGGACCCCCTTGCGGCGGCGTGGATCGGCGGCGCCGTGATCGTGGATGCGCACCTCTATGGCGTGATCGCTGGTCTGGTCTACGGGGCGATCCTGCTGGCGTTCTTCGCGCGATCGTCATCAGTCCGTGGGGCCTGACCGCGCACCAGAGGTCTGCGGTGGTCACGTGCGGAATAGTTTCTCGCCCATTTCGTCCGGAAAAGCCAGAGAGAGGCCATTTGGCCACTCACCCGCCCAACAGGAGTCCACCCGATGAAGATGGTCCGCACCACCACATCCCTTGCCGTCGCATCCGCCCTGGTCATGCTGGCCGGTCCCACCTCGCTCGCCGCTGACGAGGCCGCGCTCTGGTCAGCCCTGGCCGAGGGAGGCAAGGCCGTGATGATTCGGCACACCCAGTCCGAGGAGGCGACGCCGGAGGTGTCGATGCATCTGTCGCCCGAGGGTGACTGTGCCCAGGAGCAGAATCTGAGCGAGGAGGGTCGCGAGCAGGCGCGGGCCCTGGGCGAGCGCTTCGAGGAGCACGGTGTGTCCGTCGACGTGGTGATGAGCAGCGAATTCTGCCGGGCGCGCCAGACAGCCGAGCTGGCCTTTGGCGACCATGAGGCGTGGACCCCGCTCAACCTGATCGAGTCCCTCCCGGCTGGCGAGTCCGAATGGCTGATGGAGGATGTGCGGGAGCGGATGGGTGAGTTCGATGGCGAGGGTGTGCTGGTGTTGGTCAGTCACCGGAGCAACATCAACACCATCACCTTCCAGCAAACGGATCCGGGCGACATGGTGGTCACGGAACCGGACGGCTTTGGCGGTTTTGATGTGCTGGGGATGATCCCGAGGGATTAGCCAACTCCCTCACCCCGACCCTCGCCCCGGTGGAAAGGGGTGTTTGGAGTGGCGCTGACCGGCGGGCAGATGGGATGGGCGGGCTGCCTCCCTCTCCCGCATCCGGCCAAGCGGCGTCTTACCGGGCGTCGCGCTCCCCGAAGGGAGCGGACTTGGCTTTCACGAAGAGGCTCAGTTGAATTCCTCGGCGATGTAGGCCGACACGTTCTCGATTTCCTCATCGCTCAGTCCGGTGGCATGCGGGGTCATCAGCGCGGTGTTTTCTCCCACCTGCTCGCCCGCCCGGTAACGCTCCAGCTTGTCTGCGAGGTAATCGGCATCCTGGCCCGTCAGTGCCGGGAAGATGGCCTGGCCCTCGCCGGCTGGCCCATGACAGGCGACACAGGGCTGATAGGTGGCTGCGCCTGCCTCGAGGTCGGCAGCCTGCAGGTTCGCGCCTGCGGACACGGCGATGGCGCCGGCGGCAATGATCAGATACTTCTTCATGTGTCTCTCCTTCGGTGGTTGGCGTTGGTTGGGCGTTGTGCCGGTTCAGGGCGCACTGCCCAGCTGGACTGCGGCGTTGCCCGCGCAGTCAGGAGAAAGACCACCGGCGCCGAAGATTCGGCACTGGCGGCGCGGGTTGATGGCTGGCCGGCGTCATGCCCCCGGGGCGTTCTACAGGGCGTGGGCCGCGTCCCAGGGATCGGGACCCATCACCACGGGCAGCGACAGCTCGTTGCCCCAGTGTGCCCAGCCCCCGTTGTAGAGCCGGACATCCTCGAAACCCAGGGCCTTCAGCTGGATGTAGGCCATGGTGTTGCGGAAGCCGTCATGGCAGTAGGCGTAGATGGTCTTGTCCCTCGGGATGTCCGCATACATTTCCTCGAGGACCTCCAGGGAGCGCCACTTCTGACCGTCGGTATGCTGCAGGCCCTCCACATTGACGGCGCCGGGGATATGGCCCGCACGCACGGCACCGTTCATCACCTCACCCGTGTACTGTTCCTCGGGACGGGCGTCCAGCAACACGATGCTCTCGTCACGCAGGGAGTACACGTCGCGGTAGATGTCTGTCCATTCGATGATCAGGCCGTCGCGCGCTGGCTGCAGGGTGACGTTGCCGGGCGTTACCTCGGGCGCTTCGGTCGAGAGGTCATTGAAGGCCTCCCACTCTGCGGTGCCGCCGTCCATGATGCGGACGCGGTCCATGTCGAAACCGTAGACGTCGAGCAGGAAGTAGACCCGTGAGGCGAGGGCGGTGCGTGAATCATCGTAGATCACGACCAGTGAGTCATCGTTCACGCCCCAGCCGCGCAGGGTCTCCTGAAAGTCATCCCTGGAGGGGTAGCGCATGATCGGCACGGCGTCGTTCTCGCCGAGATCGGAGAAGCGCTGGACCTGGCGGGCGCCGGGGATGTGCCCGACCGTGAAGTAGCGGTTGGGGTAATAGCGAACCTCGAGCAGCACCAGCGAGGGATCGTCGATGTGATCCTCCAGCCACATGGAATCGACCAGGAAGGCCGGGCGGTCGGCGTGGGCGGCGGCGGAGATGAGGAGTAGCGTCGCGCCGAGGATCAGGGATCGGAATAGCGGTGTTGTTCTGTCGGACTGCATCAGTGGCTCCTCGGAGGATGGTTTGCGCTTTTTTTGCGGACCGTGGTCTGGACGTGCACTGGGGTGACGTATCAGGGCGTCGAAATCTTCCACAGCGTCTGAGATATGTGGCCAGTCCACACTGTGCTCCGGGGCTGGGCTGGATGGCGGGCACACTTCGTTTTCCCCATCCTGCGCTCTGGGCGGGGTAGGGTGGGCCAAGCGCAGCGGGCCCACCATCTGGCCCTGAGATCAGCCGCCCGGCTGGGCGGTGAAACGCTTGTGCACAACCATGATCAGCAGGGCCAGCCCGATCGCGCCGGCGAAGAGCATCAGCGTCGCACCGATGTCGTTCATCAACTCGGGATCGGTGACCAGCACCAGCGCAAGGGCGACCATGATCATCCCGCCGACCAGCTTCAGATTGCGGCCGTGGCTCTCCTGGAACTTGCCCATGCGCAGGGTGATCAGCGCGGCGAAGAAGACGACCAGCTCGATCAGCAGGTAGACCAGCAGGTAGATGGCCAGCAGTATCAGGAATGCGCTTCCGGTCACGCCCCGTTCCGCAACGATCCCGCTCCAGATCACTGGGAAACCGGCGGTGCACGGCAGCTCGACAAGCGCGATTCCGGAGGCCATCACGATGGTCGCGAAGAACAGCGCGAAGCCCGTGAGCTGCGGGTTCAGCAACCTGCGCATCCCCTGATAGATCCCCGGTTTCTGGCTGTCGGCGATGGTGAACGAGGGCCCGGTCTTGAACCAGAAATAGTCCTTGATGTTGACCAGGCCGAAGGTCAGCGCGAAGGCCGCGACCAGCCACTGCACCCAGGTCAGATACAGGATGTAGCTCAGGACGCTGAAGACACCGGCGATGAAGGCCCCGTAGATCAGGGCCGTCGTGGTGAGGAAGGTGATGCCGACCAGCGCGATCCGGCCACGCGAGCCCGAGTGGATCACCAGGCCCAGAAGCAGGGTGAGTACCCACAGCGAGCAGGGATTCAGGCCGTCGACGAAGGCCACCAGCAGTGTGGTGACCACCAGCGGCTGCACCCCGAGGTCCACGGTGCCGATCAGGGGAATGTCGATCTCGTTGTCGTTCTGGCGATCCGCGATCCCGCGCGCCTCGGGCCCGGGGTAAGCGGGATCGACTTCCTGGTCGGTGCCCCTGAGGTCCGCGATCTCCCCGCGGATCGTGCGTTCCATTTCGCGCCGGATCTGTGGCCCGTCGCCGACCCATGCACGCCCACCGACAAAGGTCGTCGGCACCGAACCCGGCTCGATCCCGTGAGCGATCGACAGGGCAATGAATAGCTGATGATGTGCATCCGTTCGGAAGACCTCGAATTCCCGGATCTCGAGCTCCGGGTAGCGCTCCTCGAGTTCCCGAAGGAAGGGCTTCTGTTCGTCGCAGTGCGGGCATCCCACGCCCCAGAACACGAACATGCGCACGTTGTCCGCTTCGCCGCCGCTGCCCTGTGCCTGTGCACCCCCGGAGAGGAGGATCAGGGCAACGAAGGTCAGCCCGGACAACCATGACAGCAGGCGACGGTAAGGCACTGGACGTTCTCCGGTGGAACACGAGGAGGTTTGCGGCCGGATCGCCGCGCAGCGTACACGCTAAGATCTGGCGGCAGCGATCGTCGTGACCTGAGTCAACCAAATCGCCGATTCGGAAGATCCGGTAGCGTGCGGAAGGCGAAGTATGCCCGCCTGCAAGCAGTTCGGTGTTCCGTCCGTGACCCGCTCGCTGATGAAGGGTCTGCTGCCGTTGCATCGCGTGCTTGCGGCCATGCTGATCACCAGTGGCTTTGCGCTGGGCGCTTGGGTGCTGTTCGACATCCAGTTCGGGTACCAGAACTCGCCGGCGCGCGACATGTTGAACTGGTCCGGCCTGATCGGCGGCCTGCTCCTCGGCGCCGGTGCCGTGATGCTGGTCGGCTGCGAGATCC
>RECA01000188.1 GCA_007692435.1 Thioalkalivibrio sp. | reverse complement strand
CTCGGGCGCGCGACACCCCGGAGGATGAAAGCGGCAACGCCCATGGAGCAAACTGTAGGTCGGGTTAGCCCAAAGGCCGTAACCCGACGGGTCTCGCTCCCCACCCATGGGCGCAAAGCAGCGTCGTCCCCGGCACGTCGGGTTACGCTGCGCTAACCCGACCTACTGGGCTGTGACTTTCACGCTAACACCTTGCTCCAAAAACAAAAAACCCGCATCGGAGCAGGATGCGGGTTCCACGGTACTTAAATTGGTAGCGGGGGCAGGATTTGAACCTGCGACCTTCGGGTTATGAGCCCGACGAGCTGCCAGACTGCTCCACCCCGCACCGGAGAAGCGGAACTATAGCAAAGCACCCTGGCGTACACAAGCGCCGGCGCCCCCGCGGCCGCCGCGCGCAGGGCCCCGCGCACCTGCGGGCATCAGCTGCCAGCGGCGGCGTGCACCCGTCCGCGCTCCACCAGCCGGATGCGGCCCTGTCCGGCCTTCTTGGCGGCCCGCAGGGCGCGGTCGGCGGCACGGATCAGGGCCTCCGGGTCGTGCATGTCGGCCTCCCTGCTGGCGAGGCCGATGCCGATCGTGACCGGCACGGCATCAGCGCCGGCCACGATCCCCAGGGACCGGACCGTACCGTGCAGCCGGTCCGCCACGGCGTGAAGCGAACCGGGCTCGGTGTTCGGGCAGATCACCAGGAACTCGGCTCCCCCCATCCGCGCGATATGGTCGCATCGGCGTCCGGAGGACCGCAGGGCCGAGGCCACGGCCGTCACCACCTCGTCCCCCACCCCGTGCCCGTGCCGCCGGTTGATTCCCTGCAGGCCGTCCACGTCGATCATCATCAGGGCCAGCGGCTGCCGGTACCGGTCCGCGGCGTTCCACGCCCGGGTCAGGAACTCCATGCCCGCGCGACGGTTCGGCAGGTTCGTCAGCGGGTCCGTGAGCGCCGCTTCTTCCAGTCTGCGGTTGCTGACGGCCAGGTCGGCGGCCATTCGCGCGAGCCGCGCCCGATCGCGTTCGCGCTCCTGGAGCAGGCTCAGGTGGCGGGAGGCCGCGCGCAGCCGCAGCCGCATCAGCGGCACACTGACCGGACCTGGCAGGTAGTCGTCCGCTTCCAGCCCGAGCTGTTCGGGCGACCCGGCCTCGCCCTCGGCGCCGGTCAGCGCAATCAGGTAGACCGACTGCCCCCAGTCCGTCGCCCGCAGCGCGTGGCAGAACTCGACAGCGGTCGCGGCCGGGCGTGCGCAATCGGTGACCACGACCTGCGGAACCACCTCGACCGCGAGCGCCAGCGCCTCCTCCCGGCTCACCGCCGGATAGACCGTGTGACCCAGGCGGGAGATGATGCCGCTCAGCAGCAGCCGTGTGGGGGCATCCTCCTCGATCAGGAGCACGCGCAACGGCAAAGGATCGTCACCGTCATGGCCCGGGACCGGCCCGGCGGCGGACATCCGCGGGAAGGGCTGGGCGAAGTGCACCGGCACCCGGAGCAGCTCGCTCCACTCGTGCCAGTCGCCGACGATGCGCTCGATCAGTGCGTCCAGGGCTTCGGCGTCGAGCCCGCTCTGCGCCGCCTCCGCCAGCAGGGCCGGCTGCAGCTCCGCCCGACCGGCCCCCGATGCCAGCCCGAGGTCCGCCACCCGGCGCGCAAGGGCCAGCGTCTGCAGCACCCGGTCCGGACGCGAGCCGCGGGCAAATCCGGAGGCCGCCGGGCAGCGGTGGTAGTAGACCGGCTCCGCGAGCGTCTCCGGGATGCCGAAGTCGCGCAGCAGTTCGGCGGTGCACTCGTCGTGGTCGGTCTGCAGGACCTGCTGCTCCAGTTCCAGCAACGGCGCCTCCCCCCGCCCGGCCCGGCGCAGCACCTCGGCGTATTCCGACGGGTAGGCAGTGGCCAGCGCCAGCGTGCCGACATCCGCCAGCAGCCCGCAGGCAAAGAGTTCCTCGACCCCGCGCAGATGCACCTGCGCGCCGAGTTCCCGGGCCGCCAGCGCCATCAGCAGCGAGCGGGACCAGAAACGCGGGTAGTCGAAGGCCTCGCAGGGGCCCTCCAGGTGCTGATCCACCAGCGAAAAACCGAGCGTCACCTGACTCACGGTGCGCAGCCCGAGCCGCACGGCTGCGTCGCGCACCGCGGCCACCGGCCGGCCCGCGTGCAGCGCGGAGTTCGCAAGCCGGATCAGCCGCCCGGTGATCGCCGGGTCAGTCTGTACGACTTCCGCGATCTCCTCCATCGTCGCGTCCTCGCGGCGCGCGAGCTGCATCACCGACAGGGCCACGCCCTTCGGGCTGGGAAGGCGGCCGCTTGTGCGCAATTCCTCGATGGTCATGCATCCTCCCCCGATGATACAGGGACGCTTTCACGTTAACTCCCATGGCCCTGCCCCACCCCCGACCATTGAAGAAGCGTAGGGCGGAAGAGGGCGAAGCCCGTCATCCGCCATCCGGCGCCAGGGTAGCCGCGTGCTCCAGGACATTGCGATCGCCGCATGGCGGATGACGCTACGCTCTTCCGCCCTACCGCTTCCCGAGGCCCACGCCATGTTCTTTCACGCTAACTCTTGTATCTCCGGGTCACCCTGCAAGATAAAAGGGCCGGCTGCGCGTCAGCCGGCCACCGCGTAGTGGGTGAGGGTCAGCAGCAGCCCCGGGAAGATCCCCAGCAGCAGTACCGCGAGCCCGTTCACGCTGATCGCGGTCGCGAACACGCCGCCGCGGTCCACTGCGGCCCGCTCCACCACCGGATCGTCGAAGAACATCAGCTTCACCACCCGGAGGTAGTAGAAGGCCCCGATGATCGAGAAGATCACGGCGTAGATGCCCAGCCACACGTAGCCGGCCCCGATCGCCGCCTGGATCACCGCCAGCTTCGCGAAGAAGCCCACCGTCGGCGGCACGCCGGCCATGGAGAACAGCAGCAGCAGCATCATGAAGGCGAACCAGGGGTTCCGGCGCGCGAGACCCTTGAAGTCGTCCAGCTGGTCGGCCTCGTGGCCACGTCCCGAAAGCAGGATGATCATTCCGAAGCCGCCCGCCGCGGTCACCGCGTAGACGATGATGTAGAACATCGCCGATGCGTACCCGGTCTCGGTGCCGGCCAGGATGCCCATGAACAGGAAGCCGACGTGCGCGATGGTCGAGTAGGCGAACATGCGCTTCAGGCTGGTCTGGGCGATCGCGATCACGTTGCCGACCGCGAGCGAGAGCACCGCAAGCACCACCAGCATGTCGCCCCAGTCGCCGTGCAGCGGACCCAGACCCTCGACCAGCAGCCGCATCAGCAGCGCGAAGCCGGCGATCTTCGGCGCGGTGGCGATGAACAGGGTGACCGCGGTCGGGGCGCCGTCGTAGACGTCGGGCACCCACATGTGGAACGGCACCGCGCCGAGCTTGAAGGCCACGGCCACGACCACGAAGACGAGGCCGAAGACCAGCGGCACGTTCATGCCCTCCTCCGCCGCGGTCAGCGCGGCCGCGACGGTGGCGATGTCCAGGCTGCCGGTCATGCCGTAGATCATCGACAGCCCGTAGAGCAGCAGCCCCGAGGCCAGCGCCCCGAGCACGAAGTACTTCATCGCCGCCTCGGAGGCGCGCCTGGAATCGCGCCAGAAGGCCACCAGCGCGTAGGACGTCAAAGCCAGGAGCTCGAGACCCAGGTACAGGGTCAGGAAGTTGTGCGCCGAGATCATCACCATCATGCCCAGCACCGCGAACAGACCGAGCACGTAGAACTCGCCCTTGTAGATGTCGCGTTCGCGCAGGTAGGGACGTGCATACAGGAACACGAAGAAGGTGACCACGTACATCGCGAGCTTCAGCACGTCGCTCATCGGGTCCGCGATGAAGGTGCCGTTGAAGGTGAGCTGCGTCTCGGGCCCGGCCAGCCAGAAGGTGAGGACCGCGGCACCGACCAGCGTGGCCTGTACCAGTCCATAGGTGACATCCCGGCGCGAATCGGGCAGGAAGGCATCCAGCACCAGGATCAGGCAGGCCATGCCCAGCACGAACATCTCGGGCACGGCGGGCAGGAAGGCAGGAATCTCGAAATTCATGTCAGGTTCCGTGTCAGAGCGCAGGCAGCTTCGACTGGCCGATGTGAGCCACGAGGTGATCGATGGTCGCGTTCATCACGTCGAGCAGCGGGGCCGGCCAGACGCCCAGCAGCAGCACGAAGAAGGCCAGCACCCCCATGATGAAGAATTCCCGTCGATCCATGTCCTTCAGCTTCGCCACGTTGTCGTTGCCGATCTCGCCGAAGATCACCCGCTTCACCAGCCAGAGGGTGTAGGCGGCGGCCAGGATCAGCGTGGTGGCCGCGAGGAAGGCCAGCCAGAAATCGGCGCGGAACGCGGCCAGAATGACCATGAACTCGCCGACGAAGCCCGAGGTGCCGGGCAGACCGGTATTCGCCATCGCGAACAGCACGAAGAAGGCCGCGAACCAGGGCATGGTGTTCGCCACCCCGCCGTAGTCGGCGATATTGCGGCTGTGCAGGCGGTCGTAGAGCACCCCCACCGCAAAGAACATCGCCGCGGAGATGAAGCCGTGCGAGATCATCTGCACCATGCCGCCGGCGATGCCGAGCGACGCGCCGGTCCAGTCCCCGGTGTTGCGGTAGATCATGAAGACGATGAAGAAGCCCAGCGTCACGAAGCCCATGTGGGCGATCGACGAATAGGCGATCAGCTTCTTCATGTCGCTCTGGATCAGCGCGACCAGGCCGATGTAGACGATCGCGATCAGCGACAGCGTGATCACCAGCACGTCGAGCACCGCGGCCGCATCCGGCGTGATCGGCAGGCTGAAGCGCAGGAAGCCGTAGCCGCCGATCTTCAGCATGATCGCGGCCAGGATCACGGAGCCCCCGGTCGGCGCCTCCACGTGCGCGTCCGGCAGCCAGGTGTGCACCGGGAACATCGGGATCTTCACCGCGAAGGCCGCGAAGAAGGCCAGGAAGATCAGGATCTGCGCCGTCATCGGCAGCGGCAGGTGGTGGAAGTCCAGGATCGCGAAGCTGCCCGACTGCAGGTACATGTAGATCAGCGCGATCAGCATGAACACCGAGCCGAGGAAGGTGTACAGGAAGAACTTGATGGTCGCGTACACCCGCCGCGGCCCGCCCCAGATGCCGATCACCAGGAACATCGGGATCAGCATCGCCTCGAAGAACACGTAGAACAGCACCGCGTCCAGCGCCGAGAACATGCCGATCATCAGCCCCTGCATGACCAGGAAGGCCGCGAGGTAATAGGCGACGCGCTCCTTCACCGAGCCCCAGGCCGCAATCACCACCAGCACCGTGGTCAGCGTGGTCAGCAGGATCAGCGGCATCGAGATGCCGTCGACGCCCAGGTGGTAGTTCACGTTGAACGCAGCGATCCAGGGCGTGAACTCCTGGAACTGCATCTCCGCGGTGCCCCGCTCGAACCCGAACCAGAGGAGCAGGCTCGCGACGAAGGTGGCGACGGCCACCGAGAGGCCCAGGCGCAGCGCCACCGCCGGGGCGTCGCGGCCGGCGACCAGCGTCAGGAAGCCGCCCAGGATCGGCAGCCAGATCAGCAGACTCAGGATGGGCCACTCAGTAGACATGGTCGTTCCTTGATGGAGCCGTAACGTCGCTGCCGGATGGCGCGCCGACGGCGCTGGTGCGATCAATTGCAGTCAGCATGGCGGCAATCATTCAGATCACGAACGCGAAGATCAGGACCAGCAGGCCGATGATCATCACGAAGGCATAGTGGTAGAGGAAACCGGTCTGGATCGCGCGGACGCGGGAGGCGATCCAGCCGACCGAGCGTGCGGTGCCGTTGACCAGCACCCCGTCGATCACGAAGGCGTCGCCGTAGCGCCAGAGCCAGTGACCGAGCCGGCGCGACCCGCCAGCGAAGACCCGGTCGTTGAAGGTGTCGAAGCCGTACTTCTCCTCGAGGATGCGCACGCCGAGGCGCAGGCGTTCCGCGATCACTCCCGGCAGGTCGGGCCGCTTGATATACAGGTACCAGGCCGTGGCCAGGCCGGCCATCGCCAGCCAGAAGGCGGGCAGCATCAGGCCGTGCAGCACGAAGGCCAGCACCCCGGTGTAGGTCTCGCCCTTCTGGGCCAGCACGTCCTGCGCCTCGAGCACGAACAGGCTGTCGGCGAAGAAATCCCCGAACAGCATCGGTCCGATGAAGTAGCCGGCCACCACCGACGGGATCGCCAGCAGCACCAGCGGCACGGTGACCACCCACGGCGACTCCTTCGGCTGCGGCGGGCCGTGGCCATGGTCGTGGTCGTCCCCGTGCGCGTCGTCGTGGTGGTCATCGCCATGGTCCGGCATGTACTTGTGCGCCTGGTCATGGCGTTCCTTGCCGTGGAACACCATGAAGAACATGCGGAAGGTGTACAGCGCGGTCACGAACACCCCGAGCAGCACCAGCCAGTAGGCGAAGGTCGCCCCGGGAGTCTGCGAGTACCCGACCGCCTCGATGATCGCGTCCTTGGAGAAGAAGCCGGAGAAGAACGGGAAGCCGATCAGCGCCAGGGACCCGATCAGCGCGGTCGCGTAGGTGATCGGCATGTACCGGCGCAGCCCGCCCATTGCGCGCATGTCCTGGAGGTGGTGCATCGCGATGATCACCGAGCCTGCGGCCAGGAACAGCAGCGCCTTGAAGAAGGCGTGGGTCATCAGGTGGAACACCGCCGCGGCGTAGGCCGAGGCCCCCAGCGCCACGGTCATGTACCCGAGCTGCGACAGCGTGGAGTAGGCGACCACCCGCTTGATGTCGTTCTGCACCAGCCCGATCAGGCCCATGAAGAAGGCCGTGATCGCGCCGATCACCAGGATGAAGGACAGGGCCGCCACCGAGAACTCGTACAGCGGCGACATGCGCGCCACCATGAAGATGCCGGCGGTGACCATCGTCGCCGCGTGGATCAGTGCGGAGATCGGGGTCGGGCCCTCCATCGAGTCCGGCAGCCACACGTGCAGCGGCACCTGCGCCGACTTCCCCATCGCGCCGATGAACAGGAAGATCAGCGCCAGATCCAGCAGGCCGAAGGTCCAGCCCGGCCAGATGGTCAGGGTGGCGTCGCGCATCGACTCGGCCTCGGCGAAGACCTCGGTGTAGTTCAGGCTGCCGGCGTAGAAGACCAGCGCCGCGATGCCGATCAGGAAGCCGAAGTCCCCGACACGGTTCACGATGAAGGCCTTCATGTTCGCGTAGATCGCGGTGGGGCGCTTGTACCAGAAGCCGATCAGCAGGTAGGACACCAGGCCCACCGCCTCCCAGCCGAAGAACAGCTGCA
>RECA01000185.1 GCA_007692435.1 Thioalkalivibrio sp. | reverse complement strand
TTTCCGGCACTGAAAGGGGCGACCGCGTGGTTTAGGCTGAGCGGAAACTGACCATTCCTGTCAGTGATGCGACCAGTATTGCCATCCTTTCGGCGGCAGGCACTGCGTTGGTGCAGTGCGGTACCGACGTTTCGGCTGGCACGCCCCGTGCATCGTGTTTGGTTGAGGCTTGCGTTCCGGCCAGGACGACGGTGACGGCTGGCAATGCCCGCCCGGGTCGCAGATGGCGGGCTGCGGCGCGGTTGCCGCGGTCGGTTGACCGGTGGCGATACGGCATGGCCCGGGCGCGCTGCCAGGATGCCAAGCACTGCAGACGATGGCGCCACTACGGGGGGAGCTTGAATGGAGCAATTTCGCTCAAGGGGAGAAGATGGGCCGAAGGTGGTCGCCATTGGCGGCGGCACCGGGACCTCGACGATCCTCGGCGGGCTGAAGGCGCACACCCCGAATCTGACCGCCATCGTCACCATGTTCGACAGCGGTGGCAGTACCGGGCTGCTGCGCAGCGAGTACGGGATGCCGCCGTTCGGGGACCTGCGGCGCTGCCTTCTGGCGCTGGGCGAGGTCTCGGAGGAGACGTCGCCGATCCGCGCGGCGCTGGACTACCGCTTCGCCCAGTCCTCCAGCCTGAACGGTCACAGTGTCGGCAACCTCTTCATGGCGGCCCTGACCAGCCTGAGCGACGACCTGGAACGCTGCGTCGAGCAGTTGGCCGGGATCCTGCGGGTCCGCGGGAGCGTGCTGCCGGTGACGCTGGGGCGCGCGGACCTGTGCGCCGACCTGGCCGATGGACGGGTCCTGCGCGGGGAGGCGGCGATCGATCAGCGGGGTGCGCCCCTGCCGCGGATCGAGCGCGTGTTCCTGGATCCTCAGGTCGAGGCGAACCCCAGGGCCCTGCGCGCGATCGAGGAGGCGGATGCGATCGTGATCGGGCCGGGCGACCTGTACACCAGCATCCTGCCGGTCTTTCTGGTGGACGGGATGGCCGAGGCCCTCGCCGCATCCAGGGCCACGCGGATCTTCGTGTGCAACCTGATGACGAAACGCGGGGAGACCGATGGCTTCACGGCCTCCGACTTCCTGCGCGAATTCGAACGCTATGCCGGCCCCGACCGGCTGGACTGGGCGATCGTCAACACCACCACCCCCCGCGGGGCCGTGCAGGCCGCCTACGATCACGAGGGCGCGACGGTGGTCGAAGCCGATATCGAGACGGTCGAGCGCCATGTGAACGGGGTCTTCACGTCCTCGCTCGCGACCCGGGACCTGCCCGTTCGCCACGACTCTCCGGTGCTGGCCGACGCGGTGATGCGCATCGTTCAGACCGGTCGGGTCGAGCGGCACCGCTCCTCCGCGCTACAGGTCGTCATCAACGGATAGCCGACTGCGGGCGTTCGAGCCCCCGGTTTCGCATCGTCCGTGCACCCCTGTCGGGCCCCGGAAATGCGAAGGGCCAAACCGCCTGGCCTGGCCCTTCTTGTGTCGGTGGCGCGCCCGAGAGGATTCGAACCTCTGACCTCTGCCTCCGGAGGGCAGCGCTCTATCCAGCTGAGCTACGGGCGCTTTGCGGGCCGCCATCATACGGCCCACGGTCGGGACCGTCCAGTGATTCGCGCTGTCCCGGCCGCGGTGGAAGTTATGGCCTGGGGGTACGGGGATGCCCTATACTCGGCCCCCGGTCTGCGCTGCGCGCTCGGTCCGACTGAGCGAAGGCCCCGGCCGGCCAGAATTTCGGAGGAAGAAAGTGGCTGAGCAAGAGTTCAAGATCGATACCGGCAACAAGATCTTCATGGGTCTCTCCGTCCTCGTGCTGGTGGCGGTGGTGGCCTTTCTGGTGTACCACCTCGTGAACTTCGCGGGGCAGCTGGCATTGGGCGAGCGCGAGCCTGCCCCGGAGCTCGCCGAGACCGTGGAACAGCGGATCGCCCCGATTGGGCGGGTCGAGGTGGCGGCCGTTGACCCTGATGCCGTTCCCGACGAGCCGCAGGCGCCCGCGGAGGTGTACCAGTCCGTCTGCGCCGCCTGCCACGACGTCGGGGCCGCGGGTGCGCCGCGGCTGGACGACACGGACGAGTGGGCGCAGCGCCTGGACGAGAAGGGCCTGGACACGCTGGTCTCCCACTCCATCAACGGCTTCCAGGGGATGCCGGCCCGCGGGGGTGATCCGAGCCTGACCGACGAGGAGGTCGCCGGGGCGGTCGAGTACATGCTGGTCGAGACCGGGCTCGAGGTGGAGGAAGACGCGACCGAGGTCGAGGTCGCGGAGGAAGCGGTGGAGGATGCGGAGCCAGCCCCGGTGGCCGGTGACGTCGACGCCGGCGAGGGCCTGTACGCCACCTGCATCAGCTGCCACGGTGCCGAGGGTGAAGGTGCGGGCATCTTCCCGGAGATCGCTGGCCAGAGTCCCGATTACCTGGCGGACCGTCTGACGACCTACCGCGCCGGTGAGGAGGTAGGCCCGAACTCGGCACTGATGATTCCGCACGCGACGGGGCTGTCGGACGAGGACATTGCCGATCTCGCGGCCTACGTCGCCACGCTGGGCGAGCCGGAAGAGGCTGCGGCGGAGCCGGAGCCTGAGGTGGCGCCGGAGCCCGAGGTGGCCGGTGACGCTGATGCCGGCGAGGGTCTGTACGCGACCTGCATCAGCTGCCACGGTGCCGCGGGTGAAGGTGCGGGCATCTTCCCGGAGATCGCTGGCCAGAGTAGCGAGTACCTCGCGGACCGTCTGGCGACCTACCGCGCGGGAGAGGAGGTCGGCCCGAACTCGGCGCTGATGATTCCGCATGCGACGGGGCTGTCGGACGAGGACATTGCCGATCTCGCGGCCTACGTCTCCTCGCTCTGAGGCTGTCGCTTCGCGCCCCGGCCGAACGCGTTATTCCGGGCGTCCTGAGTCCCGTTCGCGCCATGGAGTGCGGGAGCTTGCTCCCGCTTTCGGCCGCGCTCGGTCGCTTTCAGCTGCTCTCAGCCGCTTGAGCCTGTGAAGCCCGTTTGAAGGCCTGCTTGAGGCTGCTTGGGGCTGCTTGAGTTGCTTGGGGCTGCTTGAGGCTGCTTGAGCCGCTTGCGCGGCAGGAGGCGAGCCTCCTGCAGGGCAAAGCGGCGGCAAGCCGCCGCACTCCATGGGCTTGCGCCTTCGGGGTGGCGCCGGGGCATGAAAGTCAGTCCAGCCGCCAGCGGTCGAGGGCGCGGAAGCCCAGCGCCTCGGTGAGGTGCGTGGTCGCGATGTCGGGGCTGCCGGCGAGGTCGGCGATGCTCCGCGCGACCCGCAGGATGCGGTGGTAGGCTCGGGCCGACAGCCGGAACCGCTCCACCGCGCGTTCCAGCAGCTCCCGGTCGGCGCCCGCGAGCGGGGCGTGGATGTCCAGTTCGCGGCCCCCGAGCAGGCTGTTCATCCTGCCCTGGCGCGCCTGCTGCATCCGGTGGGCTGAGGCGACGCGCGCTCCCACCGTGGCCGAGTCCTCGTCCTGTCCCGGGACCGGCACCAGTTCCGTGGTCGGCAGGCGCGGCACCTCCACCGCGATATCGATGCGATCGACCAGCGGGGCGGACAGGCGGCGCCGGTGGCGCACGCGCTGCTCGGGCGTGCACTGGCAGCGTTCGCCGAGATCGCAGTCGAAACCCTGCGGGCAGGGGTTCATCGCGCCGACCAGCTGGAAGCGCGCCGGGTACTCCGCCTGGCGGGCGGCGCGTGCGATGTGGATCACGCCGGTCTCCAGCGGCTCGCGCAGCACGTCGAGCACCCGCCGGTCGAACTCCGTGAGCTCGTCGAGGAAGAGCACGCCGTTGTGCGCCAGCGAGATCTCGCCCGGCCGGGGGTTCGAGCCGCCGCCGACCAGCGCGACGCCCGAGGCGGTGTGGTGCGGCGAACGGAAGGGCCGGCAGCGCCAGTTGCGGCGCAGGTGGTCGGACCCGCGCAGGCTGTGGATCGCCGCCGTCTCCAGGGCCTCCGCATCGGTCATCGGCGGCAGGATCCCGGGGATGCGCGCGGCGAGCATGGACTTCCCGCTGCCCGGCGGGCCGATCATCAAGAGGTGGTGCGCGCCGGCGGCCGCGATCTCCAGTGCCCGCCGCGCCTGCCGCTGGCCGCGCACGTCGGCGAGGTCCGGGAAGGCGAGCGGCTGCGGTTCCGGCGGCGCGGCGGGCTCCAGTTCGGCCCGGCCGTGGAGCGCCGCGCAGACCTCGAGCAGGTGATCCGCGATGGTCACGTCGGCGCCCGCGGCCAGTGCCGCCTCGGGGCCGTCCTCGCGGCCGAGCACGAGCTGGTGTCCGCTGTCGCGCGCCGCCAGGCTGGCGGGAAGGGTGCTGCCGACCGCGCGCAGCCGCCCGTCGAGCCCGAGTTCGCCGAGGAATTCGCGGGCCGGCAGCGCGTTCTGCGGCACCTGCTCGCTGGCGGCGAGGATGCCCAGCGCGATGCCGAGGTCGAAGCGGCCGCCGTCCTTGGGGAGGTCGGCCGGTGCGAGGTTCACCGTGATGCGCCGGCGCGGGAACTCGAAGCCGCTGGTCTGGATCGCGGCGCGGACCCGGTCGCGGCTCTCGCGCACCGCCGCCTCGGGCAGGCCGACGATCTGGAAGCTGGGGAGTCCGTTCGCGAGGTGGGTCTCGATCCGGACCAGGGGTGCGCGGATGCCGTCGACGGCGCGCGCGTTGATCATGGCGATGGGCATCCTTGCCGCTCCTTGTTGTTGATGCTGGGTTCTTGCGCCCTTGCGTTCCGGTGGAGGCCGGGGTGGGTTCGTCGTGGGTGGTGGCTCCGCCCTCCCCCCTCACCCCAACCCTCTCCCCCGAAGGGGGGAGGGGGGTTCCGGGGGGCCTCAGGTGATGTCCGAGCCTTCCTGGTCGGGCGTGGCGGGCTTGCCCTCCAGTGCCGCGACGCGGGCCTCGAGGTCGCGCAGCCGGGCACGGGTGCGCTCGAGCAGCGCGACCTGCACCTCGAAGTCCTCGCGGGTCACGAGGTCCATGCGCTCGAAGCCCTGGTGCAGCGTGGAGCGTACCTGCCGTTCCACGTCCTTCTGCAATGCCCGCACCGGCTCCGGCAGGCTTTCCGTGATGCGGCGGGCGAGGTCGTCGAAGCTCTTGGAATCGATCATGGTCTTCTCCCGGAAGGTTCTGTGCCCGTCAGCATACCGCACCCGGACCGGTTGCCGCCCTGCTGCAGCACGACGGCGACGCTACTGCGAGGCCGAGCGGCCGCCGTCCACCGGGATCACCTGCCCGGTGATGTAGGGCGCCTCGCACAGCAGAAACAGCACGGTGCGGGCGATGTCGGCGGGGTGGCCCTGGCGCTTCAGCGCGGTGCGGTCGACCATCTCGTGGTGGCTGTACATGTTCGCCTCGGCCTCGGGCATCAGGATGGCGCCCGGTGCGACCCCGTTCACCCGGACCTCGGGCCCGAGTTCCCGCGCGAAGGCCTGGGTCAGCGCCCAGAGGCCGGCCTTCGCCGCGGAGTAGAGTGGATAGCCCTTCAGCGGCCGCCGCGCATGGATGTCGATGATGTTGACGACGGCGCCGCCACTCGCGCGCAGTGCCGGGGCGCAGGCCTGGGTCAGGAACAGCGGGGCCTTGAGGTTGGACCCCATCAGGTCCTCCCACTGCTCCCCGGTGATCTCGCCAACGGGCGTGGGGTAGAAGGTCGAGGCGTTGTTGACCAGGTAGTTCAGGTGCCCGTATTCCGCGGCCGCGCGTTGCCCGAGGTCCGTGAGCCTGCGCGAATCCAGCAGGTCGGCCTGCAGCAGGCGCACGCTGTCGGGGCGCTGCGCGTTCAGTTCTTCGGCGAGGGTGGCGGCGGCCTCCCTCGAACCGCGATAATGCAGCAGCACGTTGACACCCGCGCGATGCAGGGTTCGCGCGATCTCCGCGCCGATCCTGCGCGCTGCGCCGGTGATCAGCACCACTTCACGACCCGGGCCTTCGGTGGCCGCGGCGTTGCTCTGCGCCAACAGGGTCTCTCCGGTTCAGGCTGATGGTCGAGGCTTCGGAATCTAGCACAGCACCCCCGTCGGGGCCCGGTCCCGCACCCGGGCCGGAGGCATTGGCGCTGTCTTCGGAACTGCTGTCGCGCATTCGTGCGGAGATCGCCTCGGGCGGCGGGTTCCTGCCGTTCGCGAGGTACATGGAGCAGGTGCTGTACGCGCCCGGGCTCGGCTACTACGTGAACGGGCTGCGCAAGCTGGGGGCCGAAGGCGACTTCGTCACGGCCCCCGAGCTCTCGCCGCTGTTCGGGGCCACCCTCGCGCGCTGGTTTGCGCCGGTGCTGGAGGGCGAGGGCTGCGAGATCCTCGAATTCGGTGCCGGCAGCGGGCGGCTGGCGGCGGACGTGATCATGGGGCTCGAGGCCGCGGGCGTGTCCCTGGAGCGCTACCGTATCCTCGAGGTCAGTCCCGACCTGCGCCAGCGCCAGCAGGCCTTCCTGGCGAACCGGCTGGGGTCGGAGCGCATGGTGCGGGTGGAATGGCTGGACCAGTTGCCGGAGGCGCCGATCCGCGCGCTGGTGCTCGCCAACGAGGTCCTGGACGCGATGCCGGTGGAGCTCTTCGCGTGGCGCGACGGGAAGGTCTGGCAGCGCGGTGTGGGCACCACGGAATCGGGCCTCGTCTTCACCGACCGGCCGGCGCCGCCAGCGCTGGATGCCGCGGTGCGCGAACTGCAGGCGTCCTGCGGACCGTGGCCCGAGGGTTATGTCTCCGAGTGGCGGCCGACCGTCGGGCCCTGGCTGCATGCGGTGGCCGAGCGGCTGGAGCAGGGCCTGATCTGGATCGGCGATTACGGGTATCCGCGCCGGGCCTTCTACGCGCCGGAGCGCGTCACGGGCACGCTGGTGGGGTATTACCGGCAGCAGCTGGTCCTTGATCCGCTGGCCTGGCCGGGCCTGATGGACCTGACCGCGAGCGTGGATTTCACCGGCGTCGCCGAGGGCGCGGCGGCGGCCGGTCTCGACGTGCTGGCCTACGCGGGGCAGGGCGAATTCCTGCTCGGCGCCGGCCTGCCGGCCCTGTTCGAGCAATCGGTGGCCGGCAAGGACGATCCGAAGGAGATCATGCAGCTGGCCCAGCAGGTCCGCATGCTGACCCTGCCCGGGGAGATGGGTGAACGCTTCCAGGTGATGGTGCTCGGCCGCGACTGCGCCCTGCCTCAGGGGACGTTTCCGGATCGCCGCGAGCGCTTGTGAGCGTCAAGCAAGGATGCAGGCGCCAGCCCCGTGGAGTGCGGGAGCTTGCTCCCGCTTTCAATCGCGGAAGCTTGCTTCCGCAGCAGGAGGCAAGCCTCCTGCAGGGCAAAGCGGCGGCAAGCCACCGCACTCCACAGGC
>RECA01000160.1 GCA_007692435.1 Thioalkalivibrio sp. | reverse complement strand
AGTCTGATGCTTTGCAGCCTTTGGTTCCGGACGATCGGGTGGCCGCTTAGGGCCGTTTTCTGTCTCCCGTTGGGATAATGGCGGCCATCCGAGCATGAAATATCCGGGGTTGCAGCTTTCTTGCTAGCCGCGGGATCAGGAAGCCACGCGCCCCTGTAAAGGGATCACGTCACTGGATGCGGTGGGGTTGGTAAGGAATTTTTCCCAATCTTTCATCATGCGCGATCGCTTGGCGAGCAGATCACCGCGACGATAGGCGCGCTCCACGGCATTTGGGATTGTGTGTGCCAATGCCATTTCGCAGACTTCGTGCGGATAGTTCGTGAACTCCGCTGACCAGTCGCGGAAGGTCGATCGGAAACCGTGAACGGTGGCGTCCACGTTCATGCGCTTGAGTACCGCGTTCAAGGTGCCGTCGGACATTGCCGTTCCGCGCGGCGATGGGAAGAGCAGATCGCAGTCCGGAAAGCGCGGCGCACTCCTGAGAATCTGAACTGCGGAGTCGCACAGCGGGACAACGTGCTCCTTGTTCGCCTTCATGCGCTGGGCTGGCACCGTCCAGGTTGCGGCGTCGAGGTCGATCTCCGACCAGGTCGCACCGCGCGCCTCGCCGGATCGGGCCGCGGTGAGAACCGTGAATTCCAGCGCACGAGCCGCGAGCGCGGCCTGGCGCCGCAGATCGGTCATGAACGCGGGCATTGCGGCCACGGGCAGTGCCTTGTGATGCTGCACGTTCTTCAGTTTGCCGGGCTTCGGTAGAATCGCATCAAGGTTGCCTTTCCACCTTGCCGGGTTGTCGCCGGTCCGGTATCCGGAAACCGTCGCCCACGCGAGCACATTCTCAATCCGGCCACGCAGTCGGGTGGCCGTTTCCGTTTTCGTGGTCCAGATGTCGTTCAGGATGGCGACGATGTGCGCCAGTTCGATCTGGTCGACGGGTAGCTTGCCAATCACCGGGCTGGCATAAGTCGCCAGCGTCGATTGCCACTGCGCCGAGTGTTTGTCGTTCTTGAACTCGCGTGTCTTGCTGGCGAGGTATATTCGGGTCGCCTGGTCGAAGGTCATCGCCTTTGCGTTTTGGGACTTCAGGCGCGCCTGGGTCGCCTGACGCTCGGCGACCGGATCCAGACCCTGGCGGATCTGATCGCGGTCGGTGCGCGCGCGCTCACGCGCCTGAGCGATGGAAATCTCTGGGTAGCCACCGAGGCCGATATCCCGACGCCGATTGCCGACCTGGGCGCGCAGAATCCACGAGCGCGCGCCGGTCGGCGTGATCTGTAGATGCAGGCCGGGGACACCGCCAACGGCGTGATAGCCGGGATGCTTGAGTCTGCGCACCTCTACCGCTGATAGTTCGCGTGCTTTCTTTGGCATGTTCTGAGTCTCCGCCAAACTCGGGGGTTTTCGGGTACCCAACGACATACCCCACATAAAGCATAGCATTATCTGCAACAAATGGGCACGGCATTTTTCATGCGGTCTGAGCAAAACAGCCGTAAGATATTGAAGAATCGGGTTCTCATGTGCCAGGTGGGCACGAGGGGGAACAGCGCCCTTGCTGACTCCCTCTCCGCCAATACCCATTGAGAATCAGGCACCTGCGGGTGCCTTTTTCATTCCGGGGTGGCTGGCCCGGAGTGCTGGCCGGTGCAGAACGCTTCAGTCTCCGCGTTCGCGTGCCTGGCGCGCAATGCGCATCTCCATTTCCCGAATCCGGCGCCGGGTGTCCGACAGTTCCCGAAGGCTGCGTTCTTCCCGTCCGCGCAGGATCTTCAGGTAGAGGCGCGGCTTCAGCACCAGCAGCCGCTCCAGCAGGTTGAGCAGCATTGCGATGCGGTGGGCGCGGGTCAGGACCACGCGCAGGCGCACCGTCTGCACGGCCTGGCTCATCTTGGCCGCTCGCAGCGCCTTGATCAGGAAGAGCATCCGGAGGAATGCCACCAGGGGCAGCAGGATGATCAGCAGGTTGATCCAGTGTTCCCGCGCGTACTGAAGCTTTTTGCGCGCAACCGTGATCATCAGGATGAATTCGGTGGTGAAGGCGAACCAGATCAGTGAGGTCAGTCCGTGCAACCCGGCGGCCATCCGGGGGTTCCGGGCCAGTTCTTCGGCGAACAGGAGCTCCAATCCGATCACCGGGATGATGAGGGTGGCCACCACCAGCATCGGGAGTGCGAAGCGCAGTTCCATTCTTCGGAACAGTCCGGGACCGTGCCTGCGCCAGCCGGTGAGGGGCAGCCAGATCCAGCCGGGCGGCGCCTGCGGTGAAATGGCCAGCCGCAACGGAGGCAGCACGGCCACCAGCAGAAATCGCATCACGGCCGAAGGCGTGCGGGCGCGGAGGGCAGCGACCAGTCCGGCGATCCCCTCCAGCACGATCACCAGCCACAGCCCGAGCAGGAGCCAGCGGAGGGCATCGATGTCCCAGAACATTGCCGCCACGTTCTCGGAGGCGACGCCGTGGGGCAGGACCAGTCCGAAGCCAAGCAGCAGGATCGTTGCCAGCGTGAACATCAGGCGTTCGCGCCAGGGGTTCTGCCACTCCGCAGACCTGCGGGAACCGATCATGCCAGTCTGCATGCCGCCAATACCTTAACGGGCCGAACCGCTGGCTCGGCCACCGGCTCCAGCCGCGGGTGACACATCCATCGTTCCGCACGCATCCGCCAGGGCCGCGCGATCGGCCTCGGCCAGGCGGGTAAGGCCGCGGTTCTCGCTGGTCACGCGGTAGAACATCAGCGCGGCAGGATCCGCCACGTGGCCGATCCCCAGTGCATGTCCGAGTTCGTGCGCAAGGACCTGGCGCAGGTCGGCGCGGTCGTCGAACTGGAAGATCGTGATGCTGCGCCGGCTGATGCCGCCCCGGTGTGCGTAGGCGAACAAGGCCTTGTCGAACCCCCGGTGCTCGCTGAACTGCTCGTTCAGCCGGGAGATCTTGTCGTCGAGGTCTTCGGCTAAGGAGCGGACGGCTGCCAGCGAAGCGTTGAACCGTTCGCGGGCGCGTTCTTCCGTCTCGGCCAGGCCCTCGAGCTCCAGCAGCATCTGTTGCAGGACCGCGGCCGCACGGTACCGCGCACCGCCGGGGCGATAGTCTTCCTCACGGTGCCAGGAGCGCGATTGCGCCTCGTAGTGCTCGCGACGGTTTCGGTACGCCGATGCCAACTGGTCATGGCGCTGCCGCGCCTCCCGGAGCGTGGCGCGATGCCCCTCGAGCTCGGCAAGCAGCCCGTCGTACCGGTCGCGCAGGGTGGTCAGCGACGCCTCGGCCTCCTGGCGTGCGTGCCAGCGTTCCTGGCGTTCATCGAATTCGAGCTCGATCACGAGTTCACCGCGCGGAGCCGCAACGAAGGCCGGGCCGTCGATCTCCCGGTCCCACAGCGCCGCCGCCTCCCGCACCGCGGCGGCGAATTCCGCGGTATCGACCCCGAATCGCGCATCCACGTTACCGATCCGGTAGGTGATGGGCACCGTGCACAGAACCGGGGCGCTTCCGGGCCAGAGCCCGCCCTGCGCAGCGGCCGGGTATGTGATGCCCAGTGCGGACAGCGCCAGGGTCACCAGTAGCGCCGGCAAAATGGTTGCGGCGCCGCGCGGGCGGCGTGGGGCAGGGATGGGAACACGTGGCGATAGGGCGCGCATGGCGGATTCAGGCTGTTGTATCGGGTGTCGGGTCTTCGCGGCCCGGGCCAGCAGCACCGATATCGCAGCGGCCAGGATCTCCAGAGGTTGATACCCATTATCGTGCAACTGGGCTGTCAACGCCGTTGACCCGCCGACCGCCGTGGTCGTTGATCCGGGCAGCCTACAACGCCATTTTCAGGGGTGAAAACAGCCCTTTAAGGGGTCATGGGCCGCAGTTGTAAGGGTATTGCGTTCTTATAATCAGTGGCTTGCGCTGGTCCGACCCCGCGCAGCCCGACCCCGCGCAGCCGTTCCTTCGGGTATTCTGCACGCAGGCCCCGTCCCGCGTGCAGACCAGTATGGGATTCATCCGTCTCTTCCCGCTCCCGGAGATCCATCCGTTCGACCCCGCCCGCTTCGGCTACGGCGATCCGGCGCGCGCCTACGCGATCGCGCGCTTTGCCGCGCCCGAGTGGGTGGTGGGCGTCGGCGAGATCCGGCGATGGGAGGATTGCCCGCTGTACATCGTTTCGCCCGAGGAGCCGAATGCGCTGGTTGATGGTGTCCGTCTGCAGCTGCGCTCCGGCGACTGGCTGGTGGTGGCGAACGACTCCACCGAGGAGGCCGAGCGTCTGGAGGGCGTGCTGGAGGCCGCGATGACCGGGCGTGTGGTGACGCTGCCCTTCTCCCTTTACCTGCGCGGGGGCTGAACCGGTGGACGCATCCGGCACTCCGGGCGGGGCTTCCCGAGGGATGCCCCGCCAGTCCTGAAGTTGAAGCCTTGCTCAGGCCCGGCAGGATGCCGCTTCCCCGCTGGGGCGAGTGACGGGGAGCGGCCTCCGAGCAGGCCGGGTCCCCGTTTGGCCGATGCGCTACCAGCTCTTGTAAGGCAGGAACTTCCCGTTCCAGGTGACCTTGACCCGGTCGCCCTTCGGATCCGGGATCTTTTCGATATCCATGGTGAAGTCGATCGCGCTCATGATGCCGTCCCCGAACTTTTCGTGAATCAGTTCCTTCATCGTGTCCCCGTACACGTTCACGGCCTCGTAGAAGCGGTAGATCAGGGGGTCGGTGGGGATGGCCTTGTCCCAGGTCTTGTGCGGGAAGGCCTCGAGCGCCTTGGACACCGCGGAGTCCAGCCCGAGGAAGGAGCACAGACGCTCTGCGGATGAAGGGTCCAGATGATTCATGCCGAGACAGGCCGAGGTGACGTAGACCTCGTGCATACCAGCGACCTCTGCGATGTCGCTCCAGCTGCAGCCCTTGTCGAACTTGGCCTTCAGGATGGTTTCGGTCATTTCAATCTTGGTCATCATGGGTTGTTCCCTCTGGTTTTCCTCAAACACAAGTCGAAAGGTCTCGCCGGTGGAGAAGTCATCGATGGGTGACCGGCCGGCGGTGATCCGGGGGTCACCCCGTTCCCCCGACAACCCTGGGTGTGCTGCCTCGTTCCGGAACCCCGGTCCCTTTCACCGGATTGACCGTCCTGGGCTGCTGCCCCGGGCCGCCCACGCGGCCTTGAAGGGTCTTGGAGCGGGTGATCAGGAAGTCCACGAGGTGATTGCGGATCGTGTAGTACTCCGGGTGCTGATGGATGGCCGAACGGTCGCGCGGGCGGGGAATGTCGATGACGACGGACTCGGCGATGCGCGCATCCGGTCCGTTGGTCATCAGCAGCACACGGTCCGCGAGCAAAATGGCCTCGTCGACATCGTGTGTGATCATGAACACGGTCTGATGGGTGCGCCCCCAGATCTGCAGTAGCTCTTCCTGGATCACCCCACGGGTCAGCGCATCCAACGCCCCGAAAGGCTCGTCCATCAACAGCAGCTTGGGTTCTATCGCGAAGGCTCGGGCGATCCCAACACGTTGCCGCATGCCGCCCGAGAGTTCCGAGGGCTTCTTGTTCTCGGCATTGGCCAATCCCACCATCTCAAGGTAACTGCGACTGTGTTCTCGCACCTTTTTGCGTGACCATTCGGGCCACCGGGCGCCCACGGCGAAGGAAACATTTCCGAGCGCACTTCGCCAAGGCAGCAGACTGTGGTTCTGAAAAATAACGCCGCGATCTCGGCTCGGTCCGCTCACCTCCTTGCCATCCATCACGAACTCGCCCTCGCTGGGGCTGTCCAGTCCAGCCAGAACGTTGAGAATGGTCGATTTGCCACACCCCGAATGCCCGATGATGCAGATGAATTCGCCCTTTTCGATGTTGAAATTCACGTGCTCGAATACGGTCACCGGCGGTTTTCGCCCCGGTTGTGGGAAACGGCGGGCGAGATTTTCGACTTCGATGAAATGCAGGCTCATTGACTTCTCCTTATTCCTGGTAGCGCAGGAAATGTCCAGCCTGGGCAAGGACCGCATCGAGGAGCATCCCGACGATCCCGATCATCACGATCGCGAAGATCACCGCCGCAATGTCGAGGTTGTTCCACTCGTTCCAGACGTAGTACCCGATGCCCGTTCCACCGACCAGCATCTCGGCAGCTACGATCACCAGCCAGGAAATGCCGATGGAAATGCGCATCCCGGTGAGGATGGTGGGCGCCGCCGCTGGCAGAATCACGAACAGTGCAGTGCGCAGGTTGGACAATTCCAGCGTGCGCGCGACGTTCAGCCAATCTCGTTTCACTGAGGCCACGCCAAAGGCTGTGTTGACCAACATAGGCCATATGGAACAGATGAAGATCACGAAGATCGCGGAGGTTGCAGCATCCTGTATGGTGAACAGCGCGAGTGGCATCCAGGCCAACGGTGAGATGGGCTTAAGCACTTGAATGTACGGATTCAGCGCCTTGTTGAGCACCGGCGACATGCCGATCAGAAAACCGAGCGGGACCGCGACGACCACGGCGAGAGCAAAGCCAGCAAGCACTCGGCCCACTGAGTACATCAGCTGTAGGCCAATCCCCTTGTCGTTGGGGCCGCCATCATGGAATGCGAGCGAAAGTTCCTCCCAAGCCAGGCTGAACACCTGGGTGGGCGCAGGCATGCCCCCGCCCGAGCCGGCGCCGAGCCCCATGAGAAGCTCAAGCTCGGTGAGTTCGTGCTCGGGAGCCCCGGGGGGAGCCGTGGCGAGTTGCCACGCCCCCAGGAACAGGACCAGGAACAGAACCGACAGGATTGCCGCGCGAACATTCAGACTCGCCATGCCTCAGCTCCTGCGAATCGCGAAACTTTCGAGATACCCGTCCGGATCGGTGTAATCGAACAGCTTGCCCATGACCGTGAAATTCTTGTAGGTCTTCTCGGGCGGTTCGTATCCCAATTCACGCATGATGTCGCCGCATTCGGTGGCCAGGAACACCCGTTCGGCCACGGCGTTGTAGTTGATATCCCGTTGCAGGTAACCCCAGCGCTTCATCTGGGTGAGGATCCAGACCGCCATGGAGTGCCAGGGGAAGGGGTCGAAGTCGATGCGCTGCGGTTCGTCGACGATGTTTCCGAGGCCATCGGCAAACCGGCCGGTCAGCACCTGTTGCACCACGGGTACCGGTTGGTTCAGATAGGCGCTGGGTGAAATTGCCTCGGCGATTTCGACCCGGTTCGCCGGATCGGAAGCGTACTGTGTGGCATCCACAATCGAGCGGAACAAGGCCCCGTAGGTGTTCGGGTGCGTTTCCGCAAACTCCTGCGAGCAGGCGAACGCGCAGCAGGGATGCCCTTCCCAGATCTCCTTGGTGAGCAGGTGAATGAATCCGATCCGTTCCCAGACCGCACGCTGGTTGAACGGGTC
>RECA01000183.1 GCA_007692435.1 Thioalkalivibrio sp. | reverse complement strand
CCAGGGTAACCGCGTGCTCCAGGACATTGCGATCGCCGCATGGCGGATGACGCTACGCTCTTCCGCCCTACCGGTTCCCGAGGCGCACGCCATATTCTTTCACGTTAACGCAGAACGCGCGGCCGGGGCCCAAAAAGGCCGTTGCAAGCCGCCGTTGAACGTAGGGTGGGCCAAGCGCAGCGGGCCCACCATCCCGGCCGCGTCGTTCTGCGGTGGGCACACTTCGTTTTGCCCACCCTACCGCCTTCTCCAGCGCTTGCGGGCCCGAATCGAGAGCCAGACCTCGCGGGATCAGCGCTGCCCGACGAACTCCGCGACCGCATCCGCCACGTCGTCGGCGAAGAAGTCACGGAAGAAGTGCCCGGCTCCGTCGATGGTCGTCGTGCTCACCGCGTCTGCGTCCTCGAGCGCGGCCATGCGCTCCGGCAGGTCCGGAACCACGTCGTCTTCCGATCCGATCACGACCAGCGTCGGGACCTCGATCCCATCGAGCACGGTCGGGGTGTCGTGGCCCTCCGCCGGGTCGTAGTAGCCAAGGAAGGCCCGCGGAGACACATCCAGGGACTCGCAGTACAGGAAGCGCACATCCTGCAGCATGGTTTCCTGCTGACCCATCCGCATCAGTTCCCGGGCCTGGTCCAGGCGCACCACCAGCGGCAGGTCGGACTGGGCATCGTAGCTCGCCGCCGCGCGCTCGGGCTCATACGTCGAGGGCGCGACCAGGACCAGCGACCGGATGTCGTCCGACACCCATTCCTGAACGTAGCGGGCCATCTGGTTGCCGCCGCGCGAGTGCCCCAGCAGCGTCAGCGGCCCGAAGCCTTCCGACTGCAGCCAGCCAGCCCAGGCGTCCAGCTCGCGGAAGTGATCCTGCACGCCATGGGTGATCGGGCGGTCACATTCGAACATGCCCTCGCGGGCGTCGATGCCGTAACTGAGGTTCACCGACAGCGAGTTCAGGCCGTGATCGGCCAGGAGGTCCTGTACCGCCGCCATCGTCTCCATGCGACCGTGTGCGAGCGTGCCGTGGAGCATCAGGATCACGCCATCCGCCGGGTCAGCGGCCGACTGCAGGTGCCCGATCAGTGTCAGTCCGTCGTGCTCCAGCGTAACGCGCTCCGCCGCCTGGCCGGCCAGCGGCAGGAAGAGCAGCAGGGCCAGGATCCAGGGGCGAGCCGGCTTTCGGTTCCAAAACATGCGAATCCTCCTCGGTTGCGAACGGCGACCCCGTATAGACGCTCGAGCCCCCGGATAATTTCATCGGGAACTCATGGTAGAGTCTCGCGTCCAGAACATCCGTTACAGGCAATAAAGAAAGAGGTTCCATGGCGCAGTACATCTATACCATGAACGGCGTAGGCAAGATCGTCCCGCCGAAGAAGCAGATCCTGAAGGACATCTATCTCAACTTCTTCCCGGGGGCGAAGATCGGCGTGCTCGGCTACAACGGCGCCGGGAAGTCGACCCTGCTCCGGATCATGGCGGGGCTGGACCAGGACATCGTCGGGGAGGCTCGCCCCCAGCCGGGCATCCAGGTCGGCTTTCTTCCGCAGGAGCCGCAACTCGACGATGGCAAGGACGTACGCGGCAACGTCGAGGAGGCCGTGGAGCCGATCAAGCAGGCCCTCGCACGGCTCGATGAGGTCTACGCGGCCTACGCCGAGCCGGATGCCGATTTCGACAAGCTCGCTGCCGAACAGGCGGACCTGGAATCCCTGATCCAGTCCAGCGACGGACACAACCTCGAGCGCAGGCTGGAGGTCGCCGCCGACGCGCTGCGTCTGCCGGCCTGGGATGCGGACGTGAAGCAGCTGTCGGGCGGCGAACGGCGCCGCGTCGCGCTGTGCCGGCTCCTGCTCTCGAGTCCGGACATGCTGATCCTGGACGAACCGACCAACCACCTGGACGCCGAGAGCGTCGCCTGGCTGGAGCGCTTCCTGAAGGAGTTTCCGGGTACCGTGGTCGCGGTGACCCACGACCGCTACTTCCTGGACAACGTGGCCGGGTGGATCCTCGAACTCGACCGCGGGCAGGGCATTCCGTGGCAGGGCAATTACTCGTCCTGGCTGGAGCAGAAGGAGAAGCGCCTGGCCCAGGAGGAAAAGACCGAGCAGGCGCGTGTGCGGGCGATGGAGTCCGAACTCGAGTGGGTGCGCAGCAATCCGAAGGGCCGCAGCGCGAAGAGCAAGGCACGCCTGAAGCGCTTCGAGGAGCTCGCCTCCAGCGACTACCAGCGCCGCTCCGAGACCAAGGAGCTCTACATTCCACCGGGTCCCCGCCTCGGCGACGTGGTACTGGAGGCCGAGAACCTGACCAAGACCTACGGCGACCGCGTGCTGTACCAGGGGCTGTCCTTCACCGTGCCGCGCGGGGGCATCGTCGGCGTCATCGGCCCGAACGGGGTCGGCAAGACCACGCTGTTCCGCATGATCACCGGGCAGGAACAGCCCGACGGGGGCAGCATCAACGTTGGCGAGACCGTTCAGATCGCCTATGTCGACCAGAGCCGCGACGCGCTGGCGGACGAGAAGAGCGTCTGGGAGGAGATCTCCAACGCCCAGGACGTGGTACAGGTCGGCAACTTCCAGATGCCCTCGCGCGCCTATGTGGGGCGCTTCAACTTCAAGGGTTCCGATCAGCAGAAGCGGATGAAGGACCTGTCTGGCGGCGAACGCAACCGGGTGCACCTGGCCAAGGTGCTGAAGAGCGGCGGGAATCTTCTCCTGCTGGACGAACCCACCAATGACCTGGACGTGGAGACGCTCCGGGCGCTGGAGGAGTCGCTGCTCGACTTCCCGGGTTCCGCGATCGTGATCTCGCATGACCGCTGGTTCCTGGACCGCGTCGCCACGCACATCCTGGCCTTCGAGGAAGACGGCAGCGTGGTGTTCTTCGACGGCAACTACGAGGAGTACGAGGCGGACCGCCACGAGCGCCTGGGCGATGCCGCCGACCAGCCGCACCGGGTGAAGTACAAGCGGCTGGCGTCGTAGGTCCGCGGTAACGGGAACAGATTTGCAAATCTGTCCCCGTCACGCCTACCGCGGCTACGCCACCTCCACCTCGATCCGCCGTGGCTGCGCGTGTTCAGCCTTCGGGATGCGGAGCGTCAGCACCCCATTGCGGAATTCGGCGCTGACCTTTTCCGTATCCAGCTCCCGCGACAGCGTGAAGACCCGGCGGTACCGGGGCAGACCCACCTCCGCGTGGGTGGCCTCCATGCCCTCCGGCACCTCCAGCCTGACCTCGCCCTCGATCGTCAGGGTCTCGGCCTCCACCTGCAGGTGCAGCGCATCCTTCGGCACGCCAGGCAGGTCGGCGAGCAGCGTGATGCCGGTCGCGTCCTCGAACACGTCCACCGGCGGCGTCAGTGCGGCCTGCGCAGCGGCCTTGGACTCGTCGTTACGTGCAACATCGGTCTGATCGTTCATCTTCAAGCCCTCCTTCACTGGACGCTGATACGGCGCGGCAACGAGGTCTCGCGTCTCTGGATACTGATGTGCAGTACGCCGTCACGATACCGGGCGGTCACTGCGTCGGGGTCGGCGTCTTCCGGCAGGGTCACGACCCGCCGGAAGGAGCCCGCAAAGCGCTCGTCGATATGCACACTGGCCTTGCTGTCGCCAGCCGGGAGGGAGGCGGGCCGCTCGCCGGCGACCGTCAGGACGCCCTTTTCGATCTGCACCTCGATGGTGGCCGGGTCGATGCCGGGCGCAAAGGCGTAGATCTCCACCGACTCCGGGGCGCCGCCGACATTCATCGCCGGGAACCCGCCCCGCACGGCACCGCGTATGCTGGGTGAATATTCAAAGGCGCGGCTCATCTCCCGCTGCAGGCGGTCCAGTTCCGCGTACATGTCGTTGGCAAACGGCGAACGATACATAATGGCAGCCTCCATTGGTCGTGGCGACGCGCGGTGCGAACCGCACGCCCGCATGAGGTCCGGGGATTCCCGGCGTCCTTCCGATACCTTGAAAATAGGGATCGGAGGGGTTAATTCAATGGGTGGAGCTACCTACCTGCCACGATGGCCAAGGAGCCCGCATGGAATTCAAGGACTACTACAAGACCCTGGACGTCCCGCGTGACGCCACCGTGGACGCCATCAAGAAGGCGTACCGCAAGCTCGCCCGCAAGTACCATCCCGATGTCTCCAGTGAGCCCGACGCGGAGGCGCGCATGCAGGAGCTCAACGAGGCGTACGCGGTGCTTTCCGACCCGGAAAAACGGGCCGCCTACGACCAGATCGGCCGCGGACACCAGCCCGGAGAGGAGTTCCGCCCACCGCCGGACTGGGACGAGGGCTTCGAATTCTCGCACCGGGGCTTCTCGCCCTCCGAGGAGGCCACGTTCAGCGACTTCTTCTCCGAACTGTTCGGTCAGACGGGTGGCGGCCGTGCCCGGTACCACACCGGCGGTGGCGAGTTCCGCGCCCGCGGCGAGGATCACCACGCCAAGGTGCTGCTGGACATCGAGGATGCCTTCGAGGGCGCCACACGGCAGATCTCGCTGCGCGCCCCCCGGCTCGATGCCGAGGGCCGGGTCGTGATGGATACGCGAACCCTCAATGTCCGCATCCCCAAGGGCGTGCGCGAGGGCCAGGTGATTCGGCTCTCTGGCCAGGGCTCGCCCGGAATCGGTGGCGGGCCGGCGGGCGATCTGCTGCTGGAGGTCCATTTCCGGCCGCATCCGCGCTACCGCCCCGATGGCCGGGACATCCGTGTCACGCTGCCGGTCACCCCATGGGAGGCGGCGCTGGGTACGGTGCTAACGGTGGAGCTTCCGGGTGGCAGTCAGAAGGTCCGCATTCCCGAGGGTGCCCAGAGTGGCCGCCAGCTGCGCGTGCGCGGCAGGGGCATTCCCGGGAGCCCGCCCGGAGACCTGCTGCTGGAAATCCAGGTGGTGCTGCCATCCGCCCGGGACCCCAAGGCGCGGGAGATCTACGAAACGATGGCGCGTGAACTGCCGTTCGATCCGCGCCGCGACGAGAGGGCCTGAACGATGCGCGACGATGACATCCTGACCGGCGCCGTGATCGAAGAGACCTGGCTGACCGTGGAACAGATGGCCACGATCTGCACAGTGGAGCCACAGTGGCTCAGGCATCGCCTCGAAGAGGGCCTGTTTCCGCACACCGAGTGCGTGGCCGGGACCTGGCGCTTTACCGGAGAGCACCTGCGCCGCGCCCGCCGCATGCGCGAGATGGAACGGGTCTTCGACGCGGAGCCCGAACTGGCGGCACTGGTCGCGGACCTGCTCGACGAGATCGAGGAGATGCGCGCCCGTCTCCGCCGCGCAGGCCTGGACTGAGCCCCCCTGTGGCCTGAGGCCCGCCCGCCCTCAGGTCAAAGGCGCGCCGACCGGGCCGCGTCGGGCGGCCGCACACCCTCTGGGATGGACTCGCCACGGGAGCGGAGGACCCGGGTTTCGACACCGGATGCATCGCGCTCGCTGACGGTGAACTCAAGGGTCTCGAGGTTCGCGTGCAGACTGGCGCTACAGCCTTCGCCGTGCCAGGACAGGTGCAGCTCGCCTGGTGCAGCCGGATGCACCTCGAGCTCGCCATTGAAGGCGCTTGAGGTGTTGCGCAGGCGAATCAGCGCCAGCTGATCCTGCACCACGGGCCACTCGAGCCGCCTCTCGATCTCGTCATTGCCCAGATTGGTGCGGTTGATCTCCTTGTGTCCCGCGGCGCCCCCACTGTCGGCGGCCTCATAGTCGTTGCGACCCGCAAACAGGTCCAGATACCAGATCTGCGGGATCCCCGGCATGAACAGCTGGATCGCGCGTGCGAGCAACAACTTGCGATCGTCCTCGCCCAGGGCGCTGTAGTACGTCGCATTCACCTGGTAGTACGCGATCTTCCTGCCGTCCGGGCTGTAGAGGTTCTTCACCCGGCCGCCGCGTTCGAGGATCCGATCGACCACCGCCTCGATCTCGGCGTCTTCCAGGAGCCCGGGATGGTAGACACCGTCCTGCTCGCCGCCACGCAGGTCGAGCACGGGGATACCGTCATGACACCCGAGCATGTTGATGGTCTGCAGACCCTCGTTCCGGATCTCGTCGATCCAGCGCAGCAGATTCACGCTGGTGCCGCGGTCCAGGGCGTGGATCAGGAGGCCCGGCAGGAAGAAATCGTAGATCGGGTATCCCTCCCGCGCCACCTCGCGGTGAAGCCCCCTGCCGTATTCCGCGTGCACCTCCGGAAAGACCACGAGATCGTAGACCTGGGCCATCTCCCGCAGCCGCCCCAGGTACTCCCAGGTCCCCGGCGTGTTGAAGAAATTGGGCTGCCCGGGTTCCTTGTGAAGGTACGCGAAGGCATCCAGCCGGATGATCCGCGCGCCATAGTCCCTCAGGCGCCGCAATGTCTCGTCGTAGAACTCCCAGACCTTTTCGGAACGGGCGTTGAGATCCATCTGCCCGAGGTAGCACCGGTGCCCGCGGAGGATCGCGTGGATCTCGTCGCGCAGGTAGTCGTGACCGTCCAGGTAGATATTCTGGATGTCCGGTTCCGTCGCGATCACCGTGTTGAGGCGGGTGGCAATCTGCTCGGCGGTCTCCGGCGTGATTCCACTGAGACCATGCAAGGTCTCCACTTCAACGGGCCGGTAGGTGATCTGCTGGTAGAAGGTGTTCCAGTAGGGACGCTCCGAGCCGTCGGGAAAGCCGACCTTCAGGATCGGGAGTCCAGGCTTGCGCAGGAACAGCTTCTGCAGATGCTCGTCGTGCGGGACCACGTAGCCTTCGTCGCCCGGCGACCCGTGACACTGCCAGAAGGCGTTCCAGTCGAGGAAGAAATCCTTGTATTCCGATTCGTCACCGTGCTCGAGCAGGTCGCGGAACTGCGGTGACGCAACCGACAGATGGTTCAGGATCAGGTCGAACTTGAAGGTGATGCCGAGCCGGTCCAGATCGTCGAGATCCCCGGGCGAGACCAGTTCCCGGTTGATTCCGTAATCGATAATGGAGAAACCCCGGTCGAGGTCACTGTTGAAGAAGGTCGGCAGGATATACAGGAGCGAAAAGGCATTCCCGAACTCGGGGCGCTTCAGCAGCGCCACGAGTTCGGACAGCCGGCCCCCGAGGCTGTCCGGGTAGGCGTTGAGCATTACGCCCCGCGGGAGCGTTTGGGCGGTTGTGCGGGTTTCATCGTGCATGCGCTGGCCCGTTGGAATTGTCCACCTCTCACCGAGGCGCGACGTCAAAAAAAAGGCCTCCCGTAGAGGCCGTTACGTTAGCGGCGCAAACTAGACCAGATAGACGTTGGCTGCAAGGGAAGGCGCTTTGTGCCCGGATATTGCCCCTTTCGATCCTCGCGCCGGATCGCCGAGAGGGCTCGCCTCCTACAGGGGGCCCAGGGCGAGCACCGTAGGAGGCCAGCCCCCTGGGCGACCGTCCCCGGCGCCGGA
>RECA01000181.1 GCA_007692435.1 Thioalkalivibrio sp. | reverse complement strand
GCTCCCGCTTTCAATCGCGGAAGCTTGCTTCCGCGGCAGGAGGCAAGCCTCCTGCAGGGCAAAGCGGCGGCAAGCCACCGCACTCCACAGGCCTGCGCTTTCATCCCTCGGGGGTGGCCCTGGTCCATGAGAGTTAGCGTGAAAGTCCCGCATTTCTCCCCTCCCCCGCTTGCGGGGGTGGGGGCCGGGTGAGCCCGGTCACACCGACCCGAACAGCGGCAGGCCCTGCAGGAACGCGAACCAGAGCGGCAGGGTGACCAGCGAGACCGCGGTGGTCAGGGTGACCGCGGCGGCGTAAAAGCCGGTATCCAGACCGAAGCGGTCACAGAACACCAGCCCCAGCACCATCGCCGGCATCGCGGCCTCGAGGATGGTCGCCATGCCGGGCACGCCCTCCAGCCCCAGAACGGCGACGAGACCGAGGGCCACCAGTGGCGCGAGCAGCAGCTGGATCACCGTCACCGCCGCGAGCGCCGGGGCATCGGCCGCTCGGAAGCGGTCGAAGACCAGCGCCAGCCCGACCGAAAACAGCATCAGCGGCGTGACCGCGTGGCCGAGAAAACCCAGCCACTCGTCCAGCCAGACGGGCATTGGCGTCCCGGTCAGGTTCAGGGACACGGCCAGCAGCGCGGCCCAGATCGAGGGCACGGCGAGGAGTACCCGCAGCGGAGACATCTCCGGATCCCCGCGGTCCCCGTAGTGCCGCCCGATCAGCACGCCCACCGTCAGCAGCAGCGGCAGCGCCGCGAAGAGGTCGAACTGGATCGCGACCGCCCGTCCCTCGTCGCCGAAGAGCCGATCGAGGACCGGCAGACCGAGGTAGATCGCGTTCGGCCACGCCGCCACCAGGAACATCGCCCCGGTCGCGGCGCGGCTGGCCAGACAGACGCGGCAGACCAGACCGGCCATGGCCAGCGCCGCGAGCACCGTCAAGCCGGCCACCCCGGCGATCTGCATCGAGACCAGGCCCAGCGGCGCCGCCCACAGCACCTTCAGCACCAGCGCCGGAAGCAGCAGGTAATAGACCAGCGTGGTCAGCACACGCCGGGTCTCGTCGCCGCCCAGGCCGCCGGGCCGCAGCCGGCTCCACACCACCCCGCAGGCGATCAGCGCGGCCATCTGGGCCATCACACCCAGCATGAGTGCGCGCGCCGGCTGCGGGTGTCAGGCCTCCGTCAGGCGCCGCCGGCACCCTCCTGCTGGCGGCGGATGTCCTCGTGCACCTGCGCCATGTCCAGGGCCTTGACCTTGGCGATCACGTCGTCCAGCTGCCCTGCGCTGAGCATCCCGGGCTGCGAAAAGATGATCACCTGCTCGCGGAAGATCATCAGCGTGGGGATCGAGCGGATCTGGAAGGCGGCCGCCAGCGACTGCTGTTCCTCGGTATTCACCTTCGCAAAGGTCACGCCTTCGTGCTGCTCCGAGGCCGCCTCGAAGGTCGGTGCAAAGGCCCGGCAGGGTGCGCACCACGGCGCCCAGAAGTCGACGACCACGATGTCGCTGCCGGTTACGGTGGATTCGAAATTTTCCTGGGTCAGTTCCTGAACAGCCATCGGATGCTCCCGTTGAGTATTGGCCCGACCATACCAGCACGCACTGCTGCTGTCAGGGGTTCTGCGCCGCCATCATGGCTGCCCGCAGGCGCTGGAGCCGCTGCAGCGGATCGTCCTCCTCCAGCAGTTCCTGCCGGATCCCGAGGTCCAGCGGAAGCAGCTCGGCCAGCCGGCCGGCCACCCATGCGGCATCACCAATCCTGCGCTCCAGATGCGACCACGGCGCACCGAGCTGCTCGAGCAGCCGATCGAGCAGCCCGGCGAGCGATGCATATTCGACCGGCAGCTCGACCGACGGCCATTCCTCCAGCGGCTCGACCTCCGCCACCAGCAGGCCGTCGGGCCGGCGCCGGTGCGACAGCACCCGCACGCGCTCCCGGCCGCTGGAGAGGATTCCGAGCAGGCCGTCGGCCCGCTGCTCCCAGTCGATGATCTCCGCGCGCGTGCCGATCTCGAAGACGTCGGCATCCGACGCGGTCTCCGTTCCCTGGCGGATGGCCACCACCACGAAACCGCCACCATCGCGCATGCACTCCCGCACCATGTCGATGTAACGGGTCTCGAAGATGCGCAGCGGCAGCAGTCCGCCCGGGAACAGCACGGTGCTCAGCGGAAACAGCGGTACGGTCTTCACGCGCCCTCCCCTTGTGTCGGCGCGGCCCCCCAGCGGGGTCCGAGTTCGTGGGCAATGTCGAGGTGGTCCAGTACCCGCGCGGCCATAAAGTCGATGAGATCATCCACGGTCTGCGGACGGTGGTAGAAGGCCGGATTCGCGGGCATGATCACCACCCCCATGCGTGCCAGGCGCAGCATGTTCTCGAGGTGCACCTCGGAGAAGGGCGTCTCGCGAACCACCAGCACCAGCTTGCGCCGTTCCTTCAGCACCACGTCGGCGGCGCGCTCGATCAGGCTGCGCGATGCGCCGCTGGCAACGGCGGACAGCGTCGCGGTGGAGCAGGGGCAGACCACCATCGCACGGGGCGCGGACGAGCCGCTGGCCACCGGCGCCGTCCATTGCTCCGGACCGTAGCAGCGGATCTGGCCCGGCTCGGCGTCGAAGCGCGCCGTGAAGAAGCGCGCGATCTCCGCCGGCCGACCGGGCACGGCAAGGTCGGTTTCCAGACCCAGCACCACCTGGGCGGGACGGGACAGCATCAGGTGCACCGGAGCGCCTGCCCGCACCAAGCACTCCAGCACGCGGATGCCGTACTGGACGCCGGATGCCCCGGTGAGGGCCAGGACCAGATCAGATGCCGCCATCCCGGGCCTCCCGCAGTCGCGTCAACAGGGTCTCGTGGATGCCACCGAAGGCACCATTGCTCATGATAACCAACCAGTCGCCGGGGCGCGCGGCATGCACCACCGCCTCGGTGAGCTCCCCGATCGCGGCGGCCAGATGCAGGCGCGCACCGAGGCGTTCGCGGATTCCGTCCGGAGACCAGTGCAGATCCTCGGGCAGGAACAGGAAGACGCGGTCCGCGGGTTCGAGGGCACCGCCCAGCGTCTCCGCGTGCACCCCCATGCGCATGGTGTTCGAGCGTGGCTCCAGCGCGACCAGGAGCCGCCCGCCCGCCGGCATCGCCGCGCGCAGACCCTGCAGGGTCAGGCCGATCGCGGTGGGGTGATGCGCGAAGTCATCGATCACCCGGACCCCTCCCGCCTCGCCCCGCACCTCCTGCCGGCGCCTGACCCCGGAGAACCCGGACAGCGCCTCGACACCCCGTGCCAGCGGGACCCCGGCGTGGCGCGCGGCGCCCAGCGCCGCCAGCGCATTCGCGACATTGTGCGCGCCGGTCAGCGACCAGCGCACCTCGCCCACCGCCCGTCCGCCATCCCGGACCTCGAAGCGCGAGCCCTCCGGGTTCAGCATGCGGACGTCCAGGTCCGCCGGATCGCCGGCGCTGAACCGGACCACCGGGGTCCAGCAGCCCTGCTGCAGCACCCGCTCGAGCGACGCGCTTTCGGCATTCAGCAGGACCTGGCCCTGGCCCGGCACAGTGCGCAGCAAGTGGTGAAACTGCCGCTCGATCGACGCCAGATCAGCGTAGATATCGGCATGATCGTACTCGAGGTTGTTCAGGACGAGGGTCCGCGGCCGGTAGTGCACGAACTTGGCGCGCTTGTCGAAGAAGGCGCAGTCGTACTCGTCGGCCTCGATCACGAAGAACGGCCCGCCGCCGAGCCGCGCACTGACCCCGAAGTCGCGTGGCACGCCCCCGATCAGGAATCCCGGATCCAGTCCCGCGGCCTGCAGCACCCAGGCGAGCATGCTGGCGGTCGTGGTCTTGCCGTGCGTCCCGGCGACGGCCAGCACCCAGCGCCCCTGAAGGATGTTCTCGGCCAGCCACTGCGGTCCGGATACATAGGGCAGTCCCCGGTCCAGCATCGCCTCCACCACCGGCAGTCCGCGGCGCATCACGTTGCCGACGACAATCAGGGCGTCGTCCGGAAGATCCTCGGGCCGGTAGCCCTCGCGGTACGGAATGCCGGCCTGGAGGAGCTGACCATCCATCGGGGGATAGAGGTTCTGGTCCGCTCCAGAGACCGTCACGCCGGACGCAGCCGCCAGCTGCGCCAGGCCGCCCATGAAGGTCCCGCCGATTCCGAGCACGTGGATCGGCGGGCTCATGACCCGGCGAGCCCCAGCGCCAGCTGCGTCACCACGCTGGAGAGGATGATGAAGCCCAGCGCAAGCGCGACGCCGGTCATGCGGCCGGCAAGGTCGAGCGCCTGCTGAAGGATGTTCCCGAAGGCCAGCAGCAGCCAGACCACCAGCCCGAGGTAGACGATCAGTGCCGGCCCCGGGACCTCGCCCTCCGCGAAGTCCGGCGGAAAGAGGCCGAGCAGGACGGCCATCACCAGTCCCAGCAGGGCACTGACGCCGACCATCGCGGTGTAGGTCTGCAGCCAGCGCCCGGCCTTTCCCTGCAGCCCCAGCGCCGCCATCACGAACAGGTACAGCACCGCGAGGTCGAGCACACTGAGAAACAGGCTGGCCGCGACCCCGTACATCGGCGCCGCGACCAGGATGCCGGAGAACAGCGACGCCCCCACCCAGAACACCAGCACGCCCTGATCCGGCGGCAGATCCTGGGGACCCCGACGCAGTCGCAGGATCTCCAGCATGGGTACGACGGTGTTCAGGCTCATCAGAACGCTTCCTCGGCTTCCAGCGCCTCCAGGGCCTCGAGTTCTTCCAGATCGTCCAGATCGTCCAGCCATGCGTCGTCGTCCACCACCGCGCCATCACGGACCAGGAACTCGCGGCGCTGCAGCCAGAGATCCCGCATCGCCACGTAGCGATCGTCCGAGTAGGCGTCCAGCAGGTCCTCGGTGGCCAGAAGACCGGCCCGCGTATCGACCACGTCCAGCACGAGCAGGGTCCAGAAATTCTTGCGCAGTTGCCGCTGCTCGCCCAGCTGATAGTTGCGGGGATTGGTGTAGAAATCGACGACCAGCGCCGGGGCGTCGCGCGCGCTGCTCGGGCCGAGGAACGGAAGCTGCAGGTAGGGTCCGGCAGGCACTCCCCAGACACCGAGCGTCTGCCCGAAGTCCTCGTTGTGCTTCGTCAGTCCCATCGGGCTGGCAACGTCGATCAGACCGAAGATGCCAAAGGTGGAATTGAACAGGATCCGCGCCGTATCGGAGGCCGCATTGTGGAACTTCCCCTGCAGCACATTGTTGAAGGCAACCGTGAAATCGTCGAGGTTCGAGAAGAAATTGCCCACGCCGGTCTGGATCGGCCGGGGGAGCTCCGAGTAGACCTCCGCCGTCGGCTTCAGCAGTGCCCGGTCCAGCTGATCATTGAAGGCGAAGACCGCGCGATTGTAGCGTTCCAGCGGATCCGCGGGATGGCGATCCTCCGACGGAACGGTGGCGCATCCGGAGAGAAGGGCGAGCAGCAGCAGAAGGCCCGCGCGGTGGTAGAGCCTCGGGAGGAGCTTGAGCATCCGGACCTCGGTTGTCGTTCCGTGAAGTCGGGCGGCACGCCGCTGCGGTTCTGCAGAACCGCAGCGCGCCGCCCTCAGGTCTGGGAGCGGTTGCGGGCGGCCGCGGTGCGCAGGCGCAGCGCGTTGAGCTTGATGAAGCCGGCGGCGTCCTTCTGGTCGAAGGCCCCGGCGTCCTCCTCGAAGGTGGCGATCGCGTCATCGAACAGGCTGTCCGACTCCGAGCGGCGCCCGGCGACGATCACGTTGCCCTTGTACAGCCGCAGGCGCACGCTGCCATTCACCACCGACTGCGTCTGGTCGATCGCGGCCTGCAGCATGCGCCGCTCCGGGCTCCACCAGTAACCGTTGTAGATCAGGCTCGCGTAGCGCGGCATCAACTCGTCCTTCAGGTGCGCAACCTCACGGTCCAGCGTCAGCGACTCCAGCGCGCGGCGCGCCTTCAGCAGGATGGTCCCGCCCGGCGTCTCGTAGCAGCCGCGCGACTTCATCCCCACGTAACGGTTCTCGACCAGATCCAGCCGCCCGATCCCGTTCTCGCCGCCGATCCGGTTCAGCTCGGACAGCAGCTGCGCCGGCGCCAGCGGCATGCCGTTCAGCGTGACCGGGTCCCCGCGCTCGAAGCCGATCTCCATCGTCGTGGACACGTCGGGGGCCGCCTCCGGCGACACGGTCCAGCGCCACATGTCCTCCTCCGCCTCGGTCCACGGATCCTCCAGCGGACCGCCCTCGTAGGAGATGTGCAGCAGGTTCGCGTCCATCGAGTACGGCGACTTCGTGCCCTGCTTCGCAAAGTCGACCGGGATACCGTGCTGCTCGGCGTAGGCCATCAGCCGCTCGCGCGAGGTCAGGTCCCACTCCCGCCAGGGCGCGATCACCTGAATCCCGGGTTTCAGCGCGTAGGCGCCGAGCTCGAAACGGACCTGGTCGTTGCCCTTCCCCGTCGCGCCGTGCGCGATCGCATCCGCACCGGTCTCGTTCGCGATCTCCACCAGGCGGCGCGCAATCAGCGGCCGCGCGATGGACGTGCCCAGCAGGTACTCGCCCTCGTACAGCGTGTTCGCCCGGAACATCGGCAGGACGTAGTCGCGCACGAACTCCTCGCGCAGATCCTCGATGTAGATATGCCGCACCCCCATCGCCTCGGCCTTCGACCGGGCCGGCTCCACCTCCTCGCCCTGCCCCAGGTCCGCGGTGAAGGTGATCACCTCGCATTCGTAGGTCTCCTGCAGCCACTTCAGGATCACCGAGGTATCCAAACCGCCCGAATAGGCCAACACCACCCGGGAAACATTCGCATTCATCAAGGCTTCCTTCTCTCTCGCACGCCGCTCGTTACCTTCTGTGCCCGCGACCTTCTCGTCGTCGGGGACCCCCCAGCCATCCTCCGGGGCAGATCCCGCCACCGGGACGGAACCCGCCGCTGGGCGGCGTCCCCGGTCCGGACACGCTCAAGCCATCCATGGACGCTCGCCGGCGACCATCCATGGCCGCCAACGGTCCGGACCGGGGACGCCACCCAGCGGCTCACGCCCTGCCTCGTCCGGACCCTCGAATTCCTGCAATTATGAAACGCCCGCTACTGTCACACCACCGGGACCGCCATGCAAATGCCCGAGCACCCCGCACGCCGCGCGGACGATCATGGGGATCCCCGCCACCCCGAAGGATGAAGGCCCAAGAGCCCCATGGAGTGCGGCCGCTTGCCGCCGCTCTGCCCTGCGGGAGGCTGGCCTCCTGCAGCGGAAGCAAGCTTCCGCGCGTGAAAGCGGGAGCAAGCTCCCGCACTCCATAGACCGCCGCGGCCCTGGTGGTGGGTCCGGCATACCTGGTCCACCCTACAGCACCCAAGGCCGAAGGCGGGAGTGGGGTGCGCGGGTTCAGGGCCGTTGGCGGCCACGGAAGGCCGCCGTCGAGCGCCCGTGGACGGCTCGAGCGTGCCCTGAACCCGTGCACCCCGCTCCCGCCCCGGCACAAC
>RECA01000145.1 GCA_007692435.1 Thioalkalivibrio sp. | reverse complement strand
CCCCACCGAGCCGGCCGAAGTGGCCCACTTCCTTGTGGAGGCAAGTGCCTTTTTTACGTGGGGTAGGTCGTGGGGCTCAAGAAACAGGCACCTTTAAGTGCCTGTCTTCATAAATGTGTTGGCGGAGAGAGAGGGATTCGAACCCTCGATGGGCTTTTGACCCATACTCCCTTAGCAGGGGAGCGCCTTCGACCGCTCGGCCATCTCTCCAACGGCCCCGAAGGATACGGGGTTGACGCAAAAATGGGAAGGGAGTGCGCCGCATTCCGCGGCTTGCGGCCACCGGCAGGGGCGTCCACTCACCGCCCGGCCGCCCCGGTCAGCCCGGGACGGCCGGCTCCCTCTTCAGCTGTTGCCAGCCTTGTCTTCCGGATCGGCGGAACCGCTTTCAGGATCCCGATTCTCGCGCTGGATGCGCTCGAAGATCTCCTCGCGGTGCACCGCGACATCCTGCGGTGCGTTGATTCCGATTCGCACCTGATTTCCCTTTACGCCCAGCACGGTGACGGAAATTTCGTCACCGATCATCAGAGCTTCACCCACGCGTCGAGTCAATATGAGCATGCCTTTCTCCACACCCTGTGTCGGACGGTTATCGGTCGTCCGGTTCCCGATGACTGCAGCTGTCGCTTGCTCAGCTTGGGGATTGACCTGCCGGTTCCTGATCAAGTTCAAAGGCATCATGTAGCGTGCGGACACCCAGTTCCAGATATTTCTCGTCCACCACGACCGAGATCTTGATCTCGGAGGTCGAGATCATCCGGATGTTGATCGACTCGCGCGCCAGGGCCTTGAACATGCGGCTGGCGATACCGGCGTGTGACCGCATGCCGACCCCGACCACCGAGATCTTTGCGATCCTGGTGTCACCGGAGACGTTGCGGGCGCCCAGTTCGTCAGCCACCGCCTGCAGGACTTCCATTGCCTTTTCGAAATCGTTCCTGTTCACCGTGAAGGTGAAGTCCGTGGTCTGATCGCCGCCGATGTTCTGCACGATCATGTCCACTTCAATGTTCGCGTCCGCGATCGGGCCGAGAATGCTGTAAGCCACGCCAGGCTGATCCGGAACGCCCTGTATCGTCAACTGGGCCTCGTTCTGGTTGAACGCGATACCCGCCACCAACGCCTGTTCCACGCGGCCCTCCTCGGTTGTGATCAGCGTCCCCGGGCCTTCCTCGAAGGAGGACAGCACCCGCAGGGGCACGTTGTACTTGCCGGCAAACTCCACCGCACGGATCTGCAGCACCTTCGACCCCAGGCTGGCCATCTCCAGCATTTCCTCGAAGGTGATGCGCTCCAGCCGGCGCGCATTCTTGGCCACGCGCGGATCGGTGGTGTACACGCCGTCGACGTCCGTGTAGATCCGGCACTCATCGGCCGCCAGCGCAGCGGCCAATGCCACCGCGGTGGTGTCGGATCCGCCACGGCCGAGCGTCGTGATGGATCCCGCCTCATCCACACCCTGGAAACCCGCGACCACCACCACGCGCCCGGCGTCCAGGTCTTCCCGGACGCGGATGTCGTCGATGCTCTGGATCCGCGCCTTGTTGTGGACGCTGTCGGTCAGGATGCGCACCTGACCGCCGGTGTAGGAACGGGCGGGGCATCCGCGGGCCTCGAGTGCCATCGACAGCAGTGCGATCGTCACCTGTTCCCCGGTGGAGAGCAGCACGTCCAGCTCGCGACCCTCGGAGCGCGGCTGTATCGCGCGCGCGAGGCCCAGCAGACGGTCGGTCTCGCCGCTCATCGCCGAGACGACCACCACCACCGAGTGACCCTCGCCGCGCAGGCGAAGCACGCGCTCGGCAACGTGCATGATGCGCTCGGGACTTCCGACGGAGGTGCCGCCGAATTTCAGTACCAGAAGGGACATGGATGGCCTTGAACTTCAATCACCGAGGATTTTCGCAAAAGCGGCTCAGTACGGAAAGGACGCCTGCCGCAAGAGTGGGTAATCATACCCATTGTCAGCGTTCGCGTCCTGAAGAGTGCCCGCGGTCACGATGGCAGGCGCTCGCGCACCCAGGACTCCACGGACGCCAGGGCCGCGTCGAGCCCTTCGGGGTCCTGCCCCCCGGCCATGGCCATATCCGGACGGCCACCGCCGCGGCCGCCCACCTGCCCGGCGACAAAGCCGACCAGGTCACCCGCCTTCACCGTTCCCGTCTCGTTCCTGGTCACGCCGGCCACCAGGCTCACCTTGCCCCCGGCAGTCACCGTTCCCAGCACCACCACCGAGGGCCCGAGTTTCTGCTTCAGCTGGTCCACCATCTCGCGCATCGCCTTCGGTTCCACGCCGTCGACCCGTCCCGCGAGCACCTTCAGCGGTCCCACGTCGACCGCACTTCCGGCGAGGTCGCTTCCGGCCTGGCTGGCCAGCCGCCCACGCAGTGCCGCGACCTCCTTCTCCAGTTCGCGGTTGCGCTCGAGCACCGACTGCAGCTTCTCCGGAACCTCGGACCGGCTCCCGCGCAGCAGATCCGCGACCTGATCCAGCGTATCCACCTGCCGGTCCACCCACGCGAGCGCGACCTGGCCGGCAACCGCCTCGATCCGCCGGATCCCGGCCGCCACCCCGCCCTCCGACACGATCCGGAAGGGCCCGATATCGCCAGTGCGCTCGACGTGCGTTCCGCCACAGAGTTCGGTTGAGGTCCCGATCCGCAGCACACGCACGTGTTCGCCGTACTTCTCGCCGAACAGCGCGACGGCCCCCGAGCTGAGCGCCGAATCGATGTCCATCAGACGCGTGTCCGTGGCCTCGTTGGCGAGAATCTCCGCGTTCACCTGTGACTCGATGGCACGCAGCTGCTCCGGGGTCACCGCCTCGAAGTGGGCGAAGTCGAACCGCAGCCGGTCCGAGTCGACCAGCGACCCCTTCTGCTGGATGTGGGGACCGAGAAGATCGCGTAGCGCCTTGTGCAGCAGGTGGGTTGCCGAGTGATGCCGCCGGATCGACTCGCGACGGGGTCCGGCGACCGCCGCGCGCAGCCGCATCCCGGTCTCCAGACGTCCCGCACGGACCTGGCCCACATGCAGGTGCGCCGCATCCTGCTTGCGCGTGTCGGCGACCTCGAAGCGCACGCCCGAGGCCATCAGCGAACCCACGTCCCCGACCTGTCCACCGGATTCGGCATAGAACGGCGTCCGGTCGAGCACCACGATCCCCTCCTCGCCGAGTTCCAGGGTCTGCACGCGCTTTCCCTCCCGGAGCAGCGCGACGATCGTACCCTCGTCCTCGAGCCGGTCGTAGCCCAGGAAGTCGCTGCTGACATCCAGCCCCTCGGTGTCGGCACTGCCAGCGGCAAAGTGACTCGCGGCGCGCGCCCGGCTGCGCTGACCCTCCATCGCCTTCTCAAACCCGTCGAGATCCAGCCCCAGCCCGCGCTCCCGCGCGATGTCGCCCGTGAGGTCGACCGGGAATCCGTAGGTGTCGTAGAGCAGGAAGATGGTCTCGCCGGGGATCGTGGAACCTTCCAGTCTTTCCAGATCGTCCTCGAGAATCCGAACGCCTTTTTCAAGGGTTTCGTGGAACTTTCTCTCCTCTTTCATGAGGACCTGCTGAAGATTCTCCTGACCCGCCGCCAGCTCCGGATAGGCGTCGCCCATCGTGGCCACGAGAGCCGGAATCAGGCGGTGCAGAAAGGGCTCGGAACAGCCCAGCTTGTGGCCATGGCGGGAGGCACGCCGGACCACCCGGCGCAGCACGTAGCCGCGGCCCTCGTTGCCGGGCATCACGCCGTCCAGGATCAGGAAGGCGATCGAACGGATGTGATCCGCGATCACCCGCAGGGAGGCGGATTCCAGGTCCGCGGTTTCGACGACGTCGGCCGCCGCCTTGATCAGGTCCCGGAAGATGTCGATCTCGTAGTTCGAGTGCACGCCCTGAAGCACCGCGGCGAGGCGTTCCAGCCCCATGCCGGTATCCACGGACGGGTGCGGCAGCGGGGTCAGGTTGCCGTCGCCGTCGCGGTCGTACTGCATGAAGACGAGGTTCCAGATTTCGATGTAGCGGTCGCCGTCCTCTTCCGGGGTCCCCGGCAGCCCGCCTTCCACGGAGGGTCCGTGGTCGTAGAAGATCTCGGTCGATGGCCCGCACGGACCGGTGTCGCCCATCTGCCAGAAGTTGTCCGAGCCGCCGCCCGGCTTGTCCCCGATCCGGATCACCCGCTCCGGCGCCAGACCGATCTCGTTGACCCATATCCCGTAGGCGTCGTCGTCGGTCTCGTAGACCGTGACCCAGAGGCGGTCGGCCGGGATCGCGATGGTATCGGTGAGGAATTCCCACGCATAGGCAATCGCTTCGCGCTTGAAATAGTCGCCAAAGCTGAAGTTGCCCAGCATCTCGAAGAAGGTGTGATGCCGCGCGGTGTAGCCGACATTCTCCAGGTCGTTGTGCTTGCCGCCCGCGCGCACGCAGCGCTGGCTGCTCGCCGCCCGCGTGTACGGCCGCTTCTCGCGTCCCAGGAAGACATCCTTGAACTGAACCATGCCGGAATTGGTGAACAGCAGGGTGGGATCGTTGCCCGGAACCAGCGGACTCGAGGGGACCTCGGCATGCCCGTGGCGGACAAAGAAATCAAGGAATCTTCGGCGGATTTCAGCGCTTTTCATCAAAGTCCGTTGCGTATGTAACGTAAACACCAAGGGTATCATGGGGTTGCTGCACCTGTGCGCATTTCACCCCTGTTCCTGCACGCTTTCGGCCCACCTCTCAAGTGCCGAATGCGCCACCGATGCGGGGAAACCGCGCTGCGCAAGGTGACGCAGCACGCGCGCGGCCTCATGGCCCCTGTCGGGGGGCGAAGTGAAGTGCCGTCGGGCCTGGTGCAGTGCCCGATCGACCCAGTCGGCATCGAGCTCGAGCAGGGCCTCCTCCACGACCGGTCCCTGCAGGGCGTGGTGGGCGAGCTCTGCACGGATACGCAGCTCCCCGTAGCCCTGATCGGCACGGTGCCGCGCGAGCGAGCGCGCGAATCGCTCTTCGCTCAAATAGCCGTCCGCCTGCAGCCGCTCAAGTGCGGATACGGCCAGAGGCCCGGTAAACCCGCGCTGCGCCAGCTTCCTGCGCAGCTCGGTGCCGCTGTGCTCGCGCCGGGCGAGCAGGCGCAGCCCGGCCGCGTAGGCCGCGTCGGGATCATCCCTCGGCGCTTTCCGGCTCTTTGCCCGCATGCTGGCGGCTGGGCAGATAGACCGCACGCAGCTTCTGCTCGATGTCAGTGGCGATATCCGGGTTTTCCTTCAGGAACTGCCGGGCGTTCTCCCTGCCCTGCCCGATGCGCTCTCCGTTGTAGCTGTACCATGCGCCGGCCTTGTCGATCAGGCCCTGCTTCACGCCCAGTTCGATGACCTCGCCCAGCCGCGAGATGCCCTCGCCGTAGAGGATCTCGAAGTGCGCCTCCTTGAACGGCGGAGCCATCTTGTTCTTCACCACCTTCACGCGGGTCTCGTTGCCGATCACCTCGTCGCCGCGCTTGATCGCACCGATCCGGCGGATGTCCATCCGGACTGACGCATAAAACTTCAGCGCATTACCGCCGGTGGTGGTCTCCGGACTACCGAACATCACCCCGATCTTCATTCGGATCTGGTTGATGAAGACCACCAGGGTATTGGATCTCTTGATGTTTGCGGTGAGCTTGCGCAGGGCCTGCGACATCAGGCGCGCCTGCAGGCCGACGTGGGTGTCACCCATCTCGCCCTCGATCTCCGCCTTCGGGGTCAGCGCCGCCACGGAGTCCACCACCACGACATCGACCGCGCCGCTGCGCACGAGCATGTCGGCAATTTCCAGGGCCTGCTCGCCGGTGTCGGGCTGGGAGATCAGCAGTTCGTCGACATTCACGCCCAGCTTCTGGGCGTAACCCGGATCGAGGGCGTGCTCGGCGTCGATGAAGGCCGCGGTGCCCCCCTGCTTCTGGCACTCCGCGACCACATGCAGCGTCAGCGTGGTCTTGCCCGAGGATTCCGGACCGTAGATCTCGACCACCCGTCCGCGGGGGACGCCGCCGATACCCAGTGCGACGTCCAGGGCCAGCGAGCCGGTCGACACGACCTCCACGTCTCGCACGGCGGTTCCGTCCCCCATGCGCATGACCGCGCCCTTGCCGAACTGGCGCTCGATCTGTCCAAGCGCAGCGGCGAGCGCCTTCTTGCGGTTTTCGTCCACACGTTCCTCCTTGGTGTTTTCAGACGTTCCGGTCGGGGCGGAGTATCCCACAACCGGCTTTTCAGCCCAAGCGCGCACAGCGCCCGCGGGGTCCGTGGCGCACCCTCTGCAGCGTGGCTCAGTCTGCGTCGAGTTCGTGCTTCAGCAACTGATGCAGGCACCAGGCCGCGGCGGCGGCGCGCACCTGTTCCCGGTTGCCCGGGAAGACCCGCTCCGCGGTCCGGCAGCCACGGCCCCGACGCGCCCAGGCGAACCACACCAGACCCACCGGCTTCTCCGGGGTGCCGCCGCCGGGGCCCGCGATCCCGGTGACCGCCACCGCAAGATCCGCGTCGGCGCCGGCAAGGGCTCCGCGGGCCATCGCCTCGGCGACCGGGGCACTGACCGCACCACAGCGCTCGAGCAGCTCCGGCGCGACACCGAGCATGTGGGTCTTCGCTGCATTGCTGTAGGTCACCCAGCCGCATTCGAACCAGGCGGAGCTGCCCGGCATGTCGGTCAGGCGGGCGGCGATCACGCCGCCGGTGCAGGATTCGGCGGTGCACAACCGGAGTCGCCGCTCCTGAAGCCGGGCCGCGAGTTCGGCGACAGGAGGCTCTGGCAGCGCCGGCCCCAGCCACTTCCCTTCTCCCCGAGATCCGGCTTCCACCATGACCTGTTCCTCAAGATCCAGACAACGGTTGCCGGCCAGCCGTGTGGCATGGCGCTAACGAAAGGTTCCCCTTCGCCTTGCAGTGTAACGAGAGCGTGCAGCGCAACGGAAGCCGCGGGGAGGTCGGTGAGGGCCCGCCTCTTCCCGTCAGACAGGCGGCGGAAAACGCCTCTGGCCCCGATCGCTGGCCCGGGCGCATGCCACAACCGGCAATCGCGGCCCGAGGCCGTTCCCACAAACCCGTGCCCTCCTGTTGGCGCACTCCGTTGCCGAACCCCGTTGGCAGGCCCTCTGGGCGACTCCCCTGTCTGCCCTATAATCCCGGTTTTGCCGCAAGCCCAAGCGATGACCTCCCTGCGAGCCCATACCCCGATGATGCAGCAGTATCTGCGCATCAAGGCGGAATACCCGGACACCCTGCTGCTCTACCGCATGGGTGACTTCTACGAGCTGTTCTACGAGGACGCCCAGCGCGCGGCGGAACTGCTGGACATCACCCTGACCCGGCGCGGCGAGTCCGCGGGGCAGCCGATCCCGATGGCCGGCATCCCGGCACACACCATGGAGACCTACCTCGCGCGCCTGCTGCGCAAGGGCGTCCCCGCCGCCATCTGCGAACAGACCGGGGAGGTCGGCGCGGGCAAGGGTCCGGTCCAGCGCGAGGTCGTGCGCGTGGTCACGCCCGGCACCGTC
>RECA01000093.1 GCA_007692435.1 Thioalkalivibrio sp. | reverse complement strand
CGGGCATCGCGCGCTGGCACCGGCGCGTCGGCGACCCCGAGGATCCGGAGGACCGGGAGAGGCTGAAGGCGCAGTCACCCCTGTTCTCGGCCAATCGCATCCGTGCGCCGCTGATGGTGGTCCATGGCGCCAACGACCCGCGGGTGGTCCAGGCCGAGTCCGACCAGATCGTTCGCGTTCTCAGGGAAGCCGGGCACGACGTGAAGTACTACCTCGCCCCCGACGAGGGCCACGGCCTGGTCGACGAGACCAACCGCCTCGCGGTGATGGCGGCGCTGGAGGACTTCCTCGCAAACCACTTGGGAGGGCGGCTGCAGGATGCCCACCCGCAGAGGATCGAGGAGCGGCGCGAGGCACTGCGCGTGGAACTCTCCACACTGGACTGAGGCCACGGGCAACGCGCGGCGACAGGCCCGGGCACCGGGGGTCAGGTCCTCGCCTGGCCCCGGGTGGCTTCGGCCAGGCAACACCCCGGACCTGCCCTCAACGCTATGCGTCAGCCGTAGACGAGTGGTACCGCGGCCTCCGGCGCCAGCACCCGGAACGTCATGCTCTCCTGGAGATAGAGCCGGACGGCCTTTTCCGTATGCGACAGATACCCGATGGAGAGGTCCTGGCCGACGCTGAGTTCAAAATCGCCGCCGCGCAGGCTCAACACGACCGCACCGTCGACGGCCGGCGCCCAGATGATGGGGCCGTCAAGCAGTCGCTCCACATGCTCCAGCACCGGATAACCGCTGGCCGTGGTGGTCGTCGTGAGCCCTGCATGGCACTGCCGGCCGAGCGCGATCGCGTACGGACCCGCAACGCCGGCATCGCGCAGCTTGTTGAGCGCATTCACCACCGCATTCGGATACTGCAGATAATCGGTCGACAGCGAGACCGCCTCTCCCGCCGACACCTCGCAGATGCCCTGAATCTGACCGTCGGCGTACCCGTGGAAGATGGCCTGGTCCTCGGTCATCGCGATGCGTCGTGCGGCCTCCCGCACCGGATCGAGATCGGCATCCTTCGCACCCCGCTCGATCGACTCCATCTCGAGAAGATCGAGCTGAAACGGCACCCGAAACTCGATCATCGGCTGAACGCGGCGCGCATGCGCCTGTACACCGTCGGCGGGCGCCTTCAGCTTCCGGATGCGACCGACCCCGATGGCGGAAACATCCCACCCGAGCGGCCCCTCGAAATCCACCAATTTGCGCGCGGCCAGAATGCGGACGAGCGTTTGCCTGGTCTCTTCCTCGATCTCGGTCCAGGCACCTTCAGACAAAGGTGCAAGTTCCCTTCGCAAGTCGTTCATCATGCATCCCTCCGTCGCAGGCTTCCAATGCCGAGCGAACCGTCACCCCCCACCCTGCCGTTATCGGCCTCGCCTTCGCTGGGGTTGCCGTTTTCCTCACTCTCCTCGAGTTGCGTGACGTCGCCGCGGGTGAACAGATAGGTATCCAGTTCCTCGTGCCATTTGGGGTCGTTGCGCCGCAACCACTCGAGCACCATGCACGCGTGCTCCTTCTCTTCGTCACGGTTGTGGGCAAGTATGGCGCGCAGATCCTCGTTCGAGGACGCCTTCACCCGCTGGTCGTACCAGTCGACGGCCTCCAGTTCCTCCATCAGCGATGCAATGGCTCGATGCCGGTCAATCAACTCCGCGTCGAGCCGCTCCGGATCCTCGTGAAGTGATGCGCTTGCGTCTCCCATGCCATCTACCTCGTGTGGACGTGCATTCATGATGAACGCCCTGTTCGGAACGGTTCAAGGGGGGACAACCCCCATCTTCAGGGCATGCCCCATCACGGCTGGGGTCGACTCAAGGCTGCGGCCGGCCGGCCGCCAAGACATGAAGGAATCTGGCGGTAAACCGCACGGAGACGTGATGCAGCACGCTTGCTTCGAAGGGCCCGAACCGCTCTCGTTGGACCCGGCCGGCATCGACCCGATGCGGGTGGCGGGCTTGATCTTTGCAGGAAGTCCCGCTGCGGCATTGCCAATCGTCGGCCTCCGCTTCCTCTGGGCGGCAAACCCGGTCTTCGCGCCCGTAAAGGGTGCATTCGCTCGCGAATCCTGCTTCCGGGGGCCTTGAACGGTGGACCTGAGCAATCTTGATCTCCTCTGGATCGTCCTGTGTGCAGGACTGGTCTTCATGATGCAGGCGGGTTTCCTCTGCCTGGAATCGGGTCTGACGCGAAGCAAGAACACCATCAATGTTGCCCTGAAAAACGTCTCCGACTTCGCACTGGCGGTGGCGCTGTTCTGGGCGTTGGGCTTTGCCCTGATGTTCGGGCCAAGCCACCTCGGCTGGATCGGCACCGGCGGTTTCTTTCTGCCGGTCGGCGCCGGGTCGGACCCCTGGTTGAGCGCCTACTTCCTCTTTCAGGCCATGTTCTGCGCCACCGCGGCCACGATCGTCTCCGGAGCGGTGGCCGAACGCATGCGCTTTGGTGGCTATCTCTGGGTGGTGGTGATCGTGGCGGCGGTCATCTATCCGGTGTTCGGGCACTGGGCCTGGGGAGGCGTACTCGGAGAGACTGATGGCTGGCTCGCGGACCTCGGCTTCGTGGACTTTGCCGGATCGACCGTCGTTCACAGCGTCGGGGGCTGGGTCGCTCTTGCCGCGGTCCTGATCCTCGGACCACGCATTGGCCGTTTCGGGACTGCGCAGTCGAGGAAACACGGCTTTATAGGGGGAAACCTGCCCCTAGCGATGCTCGGAGGTCTGCTGCTGTTCTTCGGCTGGTTCGGGTTCAATGGCGGCAGCACCTTCAAGTTCGACGGCACCGTCCCCGGCATCCTCGTCAACACCACGATGGCGGCTGCCTCGGGCATCCTCGTGTCCCTGCTCCTGGGCTGGCGAATGCGCGGGCAGGCCGAGGTCGTGTATGCGCTGAATGGCACCATTGCGGGGCTGGTCGCCATCACGGCCAGTGCTCACGCGGTCACCACCCTGGAATCCGTCCTCATCGGTGCCGTGGGTGGCATCACGATGGTCCTGAGCCAGCGATGGCTCACGCGGCGGCATATCGATGATGCAGTCGGCGCGATCCCGGCGCACCTGGCCGCCGGCATCTGGGGAACGCTGGCCGTCGCGCTCTTCGGGGACCTGGAGGCCCTGGGGACGGGACTGTCGCGTCCAGAGCAGCTCTTCGTGCAGGGGGTGGGAATCGTGGTCTGCGGGCTGTGGGCCTTCGGCGCCGCCTACGCACTTCTGAAAGGGATTGATCGCCTCTATCCACTCAGGATCGACGAAGAGGCGGAGCGAATCGGTCTGAATGTCTCGGAACACGGCGCGCCGAACGAGCTCCAGGATCTGCTGCTGAGCATGGAGGCCCAGGAGAAGACCCGCGACCTGGGCGTACGCGTCCCGGCGGAGCCGTTCACCGAGGTCGGACAGATCGCGGCAGGCTACAACCGCGTGATGGGCGCGCTGGAGGGCGCGATCGACCAGACACGCGCAATCATCCGCGACGTGCGCGACGGGATCGTCACGATCACCCAGACCGGGCACGTGAAGACCTTCAATCCGGGGGCCGAACAGCTGTTCGGACTGCCGGCCCACCAGGCCATCGGCCATCCGATCGAGGCGCTGTTGGGAGGCTGTGGTGTCGAGAACGCCGGTCGGCTGCGCGCCGACTGGACGGCGGGCAACAAGCTGGAGCTCCGCCTCCAGCGGGATGGCGAGCCTCAACGGCTCGTCGAGGTCTCGATCAGCGAGAGCCGGCTGGGCGAGGAACGCATACTGACCGGTCTCGTCCGGGACGTGACGGAACGTCACCTGATGCTGGAGCAGTTGCAGCACCAGCGTGACCTTGCAGAGATCACGCTGGCCTCCATCGGCGACGGCGTGATCACGACCAACGAGGCCGGCGTGGTCCAGTACCTGAATCCGGTTGCGGAACAGTTGACGGGCTGGACGTTGGACGAGGCCCGTGGCTCCGGCATCGGGTCGGTCTACCTTCTGCAGGATGAGCTGAGCGGCGATCCGCTCGACACGCCCGTGCGCGCGGTCCTCAAGCGCGGAACGGAATCCCGGCGGCACGAGCACGGCATGCTCGTGCGGCGGGACGGAAAAAAGATCCCCGTACAGGACACCGCTGCACCGATACGCGACCGCAGCGGCCACCTGATCGGCGCGGTTCTGGTCTTCCACGATGTCTCTGTCACCCTGAGCCTGACGCGGGAGCTGAGCCATCAGGCCAGTCACGATGCCCTCACGGGTGTGCCCAACCGGCGCGAGTTCGAACGCCGGCTGCTGGAGCTCCTCACCGCCCCCCGCGATTCCGATATCTGCCACGTGCTGTGCTATCTGGACCTTGATCAGTTCAAGGTCGTGAACGACACCTGCGGGCACATCGCCGGAGACGAGCTGCTGCGCCAGGTCGCATCGCTGCTCAAGGATCGCGTTCGTGGCAGCGACGTGCTCGCGCGCCTGGGCGGGGACGAATTCGGGATCATCTACCTGCACTGTCCCGTGGAAAAGGCCGAGGAGATGGCCGAGGCCCTGCGCACCGCGATCCAGGAGTTCCGGTTTTCCTGGGAAGGCAAGTCCTTCGCGATCGGGGTGAGTATCGGCCTGGTTCCCATAGAGGCCGACGAAACCAGCCTGAGCACCCTGCTCTCCGCTGCCGACACCGCCTGTTACGCGGCGAAGGAGTCCGGCCGGAACCGGCTGCATCTCTACCGCAAGGATGACGACCAGGTGCTGATGCAGCACGGGCAGATGCAATGGGTCACCCGGTTGCGCACTGCCCTCGACCAGGACCAGCTTCGCCTGCACATTCAGCCAATCGTCCCGCTGGAGACCTCGGGCGCCGCAATACCCCACTACGAGATCCTCGTGCGCCTGAACGACGACGGTCGCCTGGTGAGCCCCGGCGCCTTCATCCCGGCCGCGGAACGCTACGGCCTGATGCCGCTGATCGACGAGTGGGTGTTCAACAATACGATGGCGTGGCTCGGCGACATGTTTCACAGGCATCGCCGGATCGATGGCGTCTTCTGCATCAACCTGTCCGGCGCCTCGCTCAGTGACGCGCGGTTCAGGGAATACGTGTTCGAGAGACTCGCTCAGGCCCCTGCGATCAGCGGCGCGATCTGCATGGAGGTCACCGAGAGTTCGGCCGTTGCCAACCTCTCGACGGTGGTGGAGTTCATCCAGAAGGTCAAGAAGTTCGGCTGTTCATTTGCACTCGACGACTTCGGCAGCGGTCTGTCGTCCTTCGCCTACCTGAAGGCCCTGCCGGTGGATTACCTGAAGATCGATGGCGGCTTCGTGAAGGATATCGAGCGCGACGAGATCGATCTCGCGATGGTCCAGTCGATCAACAACATCGGGCACACGATGGGGCTCAAGACCATCGCGGAGTTCGTGGAGACGGAGGGTATCCTGCAGCGTCTGATCGAACTCGACGTCGACTATGTCCAGGGCTATCACATCGGCAAACCGACGCCCCTCGCGGAGTTCCAGTCCGTGCGCATGATGCCGCGTTGAGGAGCCATGCGCTGGCAGCGCTGCGGATCCTGAAGTACGGTAATGAGTGGCAGCCGCCTCGGCACTGCCCTGTCCGCCACCGGCCATGGAGATTGCGTGATCGCAGCCCGACCCACCGTGTCCATCCCGGGCACCTCTGGTGCGCTGGAGCCCGTCACGGTGCGGGGCTGCGCATGAATCCCCACCCACCCGCACGCCTCAGGCGGCTGCTTGGCGCGGGCCTGCGGCCCGAGGACGTTCCGTCCCCCGGCCCCGGTCAGGTGTCAGTCTGGGATTACCCGCGCCCGCCGGAACTCGTGCCCGAACCGCGTCGGTTGCGCGTGGTCTTCGCCGGGCGCGTGATCGCCGATACCCGGGAGGGCCTCAGGCTCTGCGAGACCGCCAGCCCGCCCACCTATTACTTCCCGCCACAGGCCATCGCGGCGGAGGTGCTGCAGCCCAGCCGGCATCGAAGCCTGTGCGAATGGAAGGGACAGGCACGCTATTACGACGTGAACGCGGGCGGCGCGTGCGCACCGAACGCCGCCTGGACCTACCCGGCGGCACGCGGCCCCTACGAGGCACTGGCCGGGTGGATCGCGTTCATGCCAGGCCAGATGGAGGCCTGTCGCGTCGGCGAGGAACAGGCCCGGCCGCAGCCGGGCCGTTTCTACGGCGGCTGGATCACCGACGATCTGACCGGACCCTTCAAGGGCGAGCCGGGCACGCTCCACTGGTAGCCCTGCGACACCGGCCGCCCTCCGGCCTCCACTCCCCGCCTCCTCCACGGATCTTCACTCCCACGCGTCAGCGACGAAAAAACGCGAGGACGATCGAGATCACCACGCTGATGATGATCATCGTGGTGATCGGGAAATAGAACCGCGCGTTCTCGCGCTCGATCACGATGTCGCCGGGCAGGCGACCCCACGGGATCTTGCCCAGCCAGGGCCAGAGCAGCCCGATCGCGACGATCAGCCCGCCGATGATGATCAGCCACTTGCCGGTCTCGTTCATGGCTCGATGCTCAGGTCTCCAGTGGGCCACGCGGGCTGGCTGGCGAAGCAAGCCGTCGCCGGGGAGACGCGGGATGCCTGGGCGCCGCTGCCCCCGCTCACGCCGGCGCCGCCGTCTCAGGCCGCGCGAAACCGCGGCAAGCGGCGTATCACCGTCTTCTCCAGCTCCACGATCACGAACACGGCCAGACCGAACAGCAGGACCCGGCCCCAGTCGTTCCAGCCGATGGCGGTGGTGCCGAACAGGGTATTCATTACCGGCGCGTAGGTGAAGGCCAGCTGCAGGAGCACCAGCACCCCGATCGCCAGCCACATCGCGCGAGAGTGGAAGATGGCCCAGTCGCGCAGCACCGGTTGATACATCAGCCGCAGGTTCAGCAGGTAGAAGGCCTGTCCCGCCACCAGGGTGTTGATGGCCACGGTCCGGGCGAACTCCTCGGAGCTGCCGACCACCTCCTGCATCCACACGAAGTGCCCGAAGGTGCCCAGCCACAGCAGTACCGCAACGAAGGGAATCCGCCAGAGCAGAAAGCCGGACAGCAACGGTGCATCGGGACTGCGGGGCGGGCGCTTCATCACCCCCGGTTCGCTGGGTTCGAAGGCCAGCGCCATGGCGAGGGTGACCGAGGTGACCATGTTCACCCACAGGACCTGCACCGGCATCAGCGGCAGGGCCAGGCCCATCAGGATGGCCATCATGATGGTCAGGGACTGTCCCGCGTTGGTGGGCAGCATGTGCAGGATGGCCTTGCGGATGTTGTCGTACACCGTGCGGCCTTCCTCCACGGCGTGGGCGATCGAGGCGAAGTTGTCATCGGCCAGCACCATTTCCGCCGCCTCCTTGGCCGCCTCGGTGCCCTTGCGCCCCATCGCGACCCCGACATCGGCGCGCTTCAGTGCCGGGGCGTCATTCACGCCGTCCCCGGTCATCGCGACGATGCCGCCCTCCTGCTGCAGGGCCTCGACGAGCCGCAGCTTGTGCTCGGGGGTCGTGCGGGCGAAGACCTCCGTGCTGCGCGCGGCCTCGCGCAGCTCTTCCGGACTCATGTCATCCAGTTTCCGGCCGGCCATCGCAACCGGTTGCCCCCCGTTTCCCAGACCGAGCAGTCCGCCCACGGCCTGGGCCGTGGTCAGGTGGTCGCCGGTGATCATCTTCACCCGTATACCGGCATCCTGGCATTCCCGGACCGCCTGTATCGCCTCCTCCCGGGGTGGATCGATGATCCCGAGGATGGCCAGCAGCGAGAACCCGCCGGCCTCGACCTGGTCGTAATTCAACTCGTTCTGGTGCGGCTGGGCATCCTTCGCGGCCACCGCCAGCAGGCGTTCGCCCTGACCCGCCACGTCTTCGAGCGCCTCCTCCCACCAGGCCCGATCCAGCGCCTCGGCACCTTCGGCGTTCTGCTGGTGGGCGCAGAGGTCCAGCACCCGCTCGGGGGCACCCTTCAGGTAGATGACCCCGTGCCCCTCGTGATCCCGGTGCAGGGTCGCCATGTACTTGTGGTCCGACTCGAAGGGGATCACATCGACCCGAGGCAGCTTCCCCTGCTCGGTGCGGGGATCCATACCGGCCTTGCGCGCCAGCACCACCAGGGCGCCCTCGGTGGGGTCACCCTCCATCACCCAGTCGCCATCGCGTTCGAAGAGCTGGGCGTCGTTGCACAGCAGCCCGACCCGCAACGCCTCAAGCAGCACCCGGTCCTCGTCGGGGGTGACGTCCCGGCCGTCCTCGGTGAAGCCGCCCTGAGGGACGTAGCCGACACCGTCCACCTCGACGTAGCGTTCCCGGCTGCGCAGCGAGGAGACGGTCATCTCGTTGCGCGTGAGCGTGCCCGTCTTGTCGGAGCAGATGGTGGAGACCGACCCCAGTGTCTCGACCGCCGGCAGCCGGCGGATGATCGCGTTGCGGCGGGCCATCTTCTGCACCCCGATGGCCAGGGCGATGGTCATGATGGCCGGCAGGCCCTCGGGGATCGTGGACACCGCGAGGCTCGCGGCGGCCAGGAACATCTCGTCCAGCGGGTAGTTCCGCACCCAGTAGCCAAAGGCGAAGGTGGCGGCCGAGATGAACAGGATGACGCCCGCCAGCCAGCGCCCGAACTGTTCCATCTGGCGCACCAGCGGGGTCTGCAGGCTGTGTACCTCGCCGAGCATCGCGGAGATGCGACCCACCTCGGTGGTCTCGCCGGTGGCCACCACGATGCCCCGGCCGCGCCCGAAGGTCACCAATGTGCCGGAATAGGCCATGCACAGACGATCGCCGAGCGGTGCGTCCTCCGCGACCGGCTGCACGTCCTTCTCGACGGGCACGGACTCCCCGGTCAGCACCGCCTCGTCCACCCGCAGGTTCTTCGCGTCCAGCAGCCGCAGGTCCGCGGGCACCTTGTCCCCGGCCTGCAGGTAGACGATGTCCCCGGGGACGACGGTGTCGGCGTCCACCTCACGCCGATGGCCATCGCGCAGGACCACCGCCCGGGGCGAAAGCATCTGGCGGATCGCGTCGAGGGCCTTCTCGGCCTTGCCCTCCTGCACGAAGCCGATCAGGGTGTTGATCAGGACCACCGCGAGGATCACGCCGGTATCCACCCAGTGCCCAAGCAGGGCGGTGCCGATCGCGGCGGCGATCAGGATGTAGATCAGGATGTTGTGGAAGTGGCGGAAGAACCGCACCAGCGGCCCGGCCTTTTCCGGCGGGCGCAGCTGGTTGCGGCCGTACCGGGACAGGCGTTCCCCGGCCTCCCCGGCGCTCAATCCGTCAGGGTCGGACCGCCACTCCCGTATGACCTCCCCCGCATCCCGCGCGTGCCAGCCGGGCGGGGTTTCGGGCGCGTCTCCGGACTGCTGAGATTCTGCCTCCATCCGCTTCACCATCACATGCACGTGGACGTGCGCGTTGCCGGGCGCGTTGCCGGGACAGGGTTCCGTGCCCCTTGACGACGAGCATTAGACGGCTGCCAACCGCCGTGCTCCACCAACCGCGCGTGCCATCTGAGTGGAAGTGGCCAGCTCCGAATCGTTCCGGGCGATGCGGCGCTCGGGTACCCGGAACCGGAAGCATGACGATGGCCCAACCGCGTCCCGGTGTAAAGCGCGGGCGGTCGCGGTCTACGGTCTCCTGCGCTCCGCTCCCGTTACGGAGTGCGGGAGTTTGCCTCCACGGCCGGGTCGACGGGTGCGCGCCGCAATTCGATCAGCGAGATCTCGCCCTGGCAGTTGAAACGCAGGGGAACCCCAGAAGCACCCGCACCGCGGCTGGTGTAGCCGAACATGTTTCCGTACCGCCAGGCGCCTGCGGCGGTATAGCGGGGAGCGCGGCTGTGGGTAAAGACCGGCCCGATGACCGGAAGACAGATCTGGCCGCCGTGGGTGTGACCGCAGAGATAGAGGTGGGCGCCCTTGTCGGCGGCCTCGCGGAACACCTCGGGAGAGTGTGCGAGGAAGAGCTTGAAGGCATCCGGTGGGACCGAGCGAAAGGCCCGATCGAGGTCGTGGCACTTGTAGTAGTGCGGGTCGTCGACACCCACCAGCCACAGGCTGTCCCCGCCGCGCCGGATGACCTGTGCGTCGTTGATCAGCATGGTGATCCCCGCCTCCTCGAACTCCGGCAGCATCTCGATACAGTCGTGGTTGCCGAGCACGCCGTACATTCCGTCGCTGGTCTGCACGTGTTCCAGCAGGCGTCGCAGCTCGCGCAGGGCCGGCGCCATCGGGCCGTACATCTCCATGCGGATGTCGCCACCGACGAGGCAGAGGTCGACCGGCTGGTCCGCGATCTGGGCCACCAGCGCGTCGGTGAGGCCCGGGAGGCCGTCGAGGTGCAGATCGGTCAACAGCAGGACGCGGTAACCATCGAAGGCCGGAGGCAGGTCCTCGAACTCCACGGTGTGCGTCTGCACGCATACCGCGAGCACGTTCTGCGTGCCGCGGTCGTACCATCCGGCGCCCTTGAACACCGCGGTCATCAGCACGCGGTAGTAGAACCAGTTCTCGAAGTTCAACCATCTCTGCCAGCGGGCCAGCGGCACATGGCAGGCCCGCCACTCGCGCATGCGCGTGGTGGAACGCACCACCCGTGGATAGTTGTCGCCCGGTGGCCGGCCCAGCAGTCGGTGCCAGTACCGGGAGCCAATGTGCATCAGGGGTATGGCCACGAGCAGCGCAATCGCCACTTCCAGCACGCCCAGACCCATTGCCGGGGCGAGCACGAGTGCGGGCAGGAGGGTCTCGAGGCCCTGGTCCAGCCCGGCCATCGCCGAACCACTCTCGCGATCCAGCCGGCGCTTCACAAAGCTTGTGAGCAGGTCACCCACCATGGCCAGCAGACCGGCAAGGGCCCCGATCTCCCAGCCCAGACCGATCAGCGCCCCTGCGGCCGCGCCCGCCAGGACCCCGAGCACGACACCGCGCCAGGTCTTGTTAGGTCCCAGAAGCTCCCGGCCATCGCGCCAGCGCCGGCCACCGTCGACCGGGGCAGCGGCGCGGTCGCCCAGCAGCACGTGCATCAGGAACGGAAGAAAGTTGACCCAGACCAGAAAGAGGACCAGTACAACGATTGCCATAGACGGGTCGAGACATTGGTGAACCGACAGTATAGACCGCTTTCGGCTGAGCATCCGACCCGGCACTGCCTGGCGCCGGAACAAAAACCGGTGAACCGGTCGGTCTCAGGAGTGGACCCGTCATTGGAGCAGCAGGTCGGCAACCTGCGCGGCACCGGCGGCCACCGCCGATGGGCGGCGCTCAAGCGAAAGCAGCTCGGGAAGCCGGTCGATCCATGCCCCGGTATCCCAGTCGGAGGGGCGCAGTCGGATACCGGACATCTCGCGCAAGATGAAGGCGTCCAGCACTGGCGACTCCGGGAAACGTTCGCGCGGAAACCAGGCCAGCGGCACCCCCGCCTGGTATGCCTCCGCCAGCGTGCTGTACCCGGCCTTGCACACCAGCGCGTCGCAGGCGTTCACCAGGTCCGGATGGTGGAAGCCGGACCGCTCCGGCAGCATCAGCAATGCCCGGTCCTTCCGCCTCTCGGTGGCCGCACCCGGAAGCAGCAGCACGCAGTCGTCCCGGTCCGGAAGCCGCTCCAGGAACGGGTATTCCGCAGGCACTCCGCCCATGCTCACCAGCACCAGAGGGATCCCGGGATCGATCCCCAGCCGGGCGCGCACGGTCGCGCGACTCTCGTGCAGCCCCCGCGCGATCGGCCCCGCGGTGACCGCGTCGCGCACCGGCCGACAGACCGGTTCGGTCTGGATCCTCAGCCCGGCCGTGCGGTTGACCGCCTCCACGTAGTCGATGAACGGGGCAAGCCCGGGGTATGCGTCCACGTAGGCGCGATAGATCCAGTCCCAGGTAAAGTTCTCGATCAGCACCGATGGCACGCCGGCGGCCGCCGCGACGCGCAGGCCGAGGGGTGACACGTCGCACACCACGAGATCCTGGTCCACGATCTCCGCGGCCAGGCGATCCACGACGCCGGGACGGAAGGGCATGAAGGCCCTGAGTTCGGCCAGGGTGGCCGGCACATCCTCGATCAGCGGGGAGCGCTGCACCAGCCCGATGTCCGTCTGACAGGTCCGGTAGTCGAGATCCCCGACCGAATGGCGGAAGAACCACTCGGGCGTTCCGGTGTACACGCGCAGCTCGACCTCCGGCCGCTGCTGCCGCAGGGCCTGCATCACCGCACCGGCCCGGGACGCGTGCCCGAAACCATGGGAGGACACAAAGAAGGTGATGCGCGCCGGCCTCGATCCGTTCATTTCGATCCGTTCATTTCGATCCGTTTCCGCCAAGAATGCCGCCGGCGGGCCAGTCAGCCGGCCCGCGGGCGTGCCCAGAGCGCGAACAGCAGCCCGCCGAGCACGCCCGCCAGAGCGAGGGCCGCCACACCCGACGGAAAGCGGGCGGCGCCGATCATGGTCGCCGGCAGGACCGCGTTCATCACCAGCAGCGCCGCGACGATCGCTGCACCGCCGGCCAGCGCGTGCAGCACGATGCGCCCCCCGGGCCACAGCCGGGCGAGCAGGCCGCTGATCGGGAGCGCAACCAGGAAGCCCGCCGCCACGAGCAGCGCGTAGGTCGGCGCGAAGCTGGCGAGATCGTGCAGCGTGGTTTCAAGCCGGACCGGGATGGGGACGGGCGCGCCGAGTTGCTGAATCATCGCCAGGTTGAACTGGGTCTGGATCACGCTCCCCGCACCGGCCGTCACCACCACCGCTGCGAACCACGCAAGTGCCACTCTCAGTCTCTGCATCGAAATCCAACCCCGGGGTTGTCCGCTCCGGCGCCACTGCCGGATGCTTTGCTATTCTTGCAGCCGCGCCCATCGAAATCATCCCGCGATGCATCCACGTGTCCTTTTCCGCACCCTGCTGCTTGGGCTGATCGCCGCCACCGGCGTCAGCCAGGCCGTCGAATACCGCATCGAGACCGTCGCCTCCGGTCTCGAACACCCCTGGTCGATCGCCTTCCTGCCGGACGGTCGCATGCTGGTCACGGAACGCGCGGGCAGGCTGCGCGTAATCGAGGACGGGCGCCTGCTGGAGGCCCCGGTGGCGGGCGTGCCGGATTCCTTCGTGCGCAGCCAGGGGGGACTCTTCGCGGTACTTCCGGATCCGGACTTCGCGGAAAACGGGGTGATCTATCTCTCGCAGGCGCACGGTACGTCCGACGCGAACACCACGCGCCTGCTGCGCGGCCGTCTGGAGGGTCTGGAACTCCGGGATGTCGAGGTCCTGTTCGAGGCGATCCCCCGCCGCGCCAATCCGGTCCACTTCGGAGGGCGCATGGCCCTGCTGCCGGACGACACGCTGGTACTGGGACTCGGGGACGCATTTGACGACCGCGAGGATGCCCAGCGCCTCGACAGCCACACCGGCAGCATCGTGCGCCTGCACCGCGACGGACGGGTGCCCGCGGACAACCCGTTCGTGGGTCATCCGGATGCGCAGCCGGAGATCTACAGCTACGGGCACCGCAACGTGCAGGGGATCGTCCACGACGATGAGACCGGCGTGCTGTGGTCGCACGAGCACGGGCCACGCGGCGGGGACGAGCTGAACATCATCGACCCCGGCGTGAACTACGGATGGCCCGTCGTCAGCCATGGCATCGACTACTCGGGCGCGCGCATCACCCCCTACACCGCTCTGCCGGGCATGCGCGACCCGTTGCGTCACTGGACACCTGCCATCGCGCCGTCGGGCATGACACTGTACCGCGGCGATCTCTTTCCGGAGTGGCACGACAGCCTGCTGATCAGTTCGCTGGTGCAGCGGCAGGTGCTGCGCCTCCCCCTCGACGGCACGCGCGTGACCGGTGAAGAGCGGCTCTTCGAGGAGGTGGGCGAGCGCCTGCGCGACGTGCAGTCCGGCCCGGACGGGTCGATCTACCTGCTGACCGACAAACCCGACGGACGGGTGCTCCGGGTCACGCGCGACGACCCGTAGATTCGCACGGGGGTGCGCCGCCAGTGTGCCATTCGCAGGGGCACGCGGCAGGAAGCGGGCCGTCGCTGGCGCCCGCGCCCTGCCTGGCCGCGGCCTCTCTATCGCCCCTCCCGGCGCCGCTGGTCCACCGGGACGCCCCCGACACCCCAGTTTTCCATCTCGACCTCGTCGATCACCACCACCGTGGTCGCCGGGTTCTTGCCCAGCACATCCACCAGCAGGCGTGTCGCCCCCTCGATCAGCAACCGCTTCTGCTCCCGCGTGACGCCCTCGCGGGTCACCCTGATATTCACGTACGGCATCCGGTTACCTCCACGCCTGGTCCGGCCCCGGGGCGGGTTCAGGTCTCGCTGCGCCAGCCCGGTGGGACGTCGTCACGGTGTGCGGTCTGCTCGGTCTCGCGTTCCCCGGGCTTGTTGACGATGCGGACGCTGCTGGCCTGCGGGCCCTGCTCGCCCATCGAGGGTTCGAAACGGACCTCGGTCCCGACCGCGAGCCTGGGGAAGTCGTGGTTCAGCACCGCGTGCTGGTGGAAGTAGAATTCGCGTCCGTCCACGGTGCGCAGGAATCCGTAGCCCGCATCCTCGAACAGGCGCACCACGAGCGCCCGGTTCTCTTCCTCGGACGGGGTGAGGGCATCGCGCCGGTGATGTTCGCCGGTCTTGCTGAGCCGGCGCTGCATCGCGTCGAAGGCGGCGTTGATCACGAGCGAGAGCTTGCTCTCCTGCTCCACCACGGCCGGCTCCTCGTTGACCACGAGCCTCCGGTTGGGTGGCAGGCGGACCTCGATCGTCACCTTCAGGGGGTTTCCCTTGTGCTGGTGATGGTGCGGCCGGGAGACGATCACGTGACAGGAGACGATCTCGTCCGAATAGCGCTCGAGCCGGTCAACACGCTCCCGGATCAGGTTCTCGCTCCACTCGGAGCGGTCAACGTCGTGGAAATTCAGTTCCAGAGGAATCTGCATTCTCTATCTCTCCGTGTTGTACCGGGAAAGAAGGGGCGCGGGCGGCCTGGCTGCCCCCCGCCCCTTGCCCGGAGGATTCGTTGGCCTGGTCGGATGCGTCTTCGGGAAGCAGTTCGGGAATGGCGGTGCGCAGCACATCATCGATGCGATCCGCCAGGATGAACACCATTTCCTCGCGCACGGACTCCGGCACATCATCGAGATCCTTCTCGTTTCCGCGGGGCAGGATCACCTGACGCAGTCCCGTGCGTCGCGCGGCAAGGATCTTCTCCTTCACGCCGCCCACCGGCAGCACCAGACCGGAAAGGGTGATCTCCCCCGTCATCGCGGTGTCGCCGCGCACGGAGCGACCGCAGTACACGGAAGCGATTGCCGTGGCCATGGTAACGCCTGCAGAGGGACCATCCTTCGGAATGGCGCCTGCCGGCACGTGGATGTGCAGGCCGGCGCGCGGATGGGTGATCTTCAGGCGGCCGGCCTGTGACAGCACCCAGTTCTGGGCCGCCTGGGCCGATTCCTTCATCACCTCACCGAGCTGTCCCGTGAGGGTGAGCTTGCCCTCTTCCGGCAACAGGATCGCCTCCACATACAGCACGTCGCCGCCGGTCGGGGTCCACGCCAGACCGGTGGCCACGCCCGGGGGCATCTCCTTGCGGGCCTCTTCAGGCCGGAAACGCTCGCGGCCCAGCAGCTCCCGCAGGAGTTCGGGGGAGATCGTTTCCGGGAGCTCGCGCTCCTCCGCAATGCGCAGCGCGACCTTGCGGGCCAGACGGCCGATCCGGCGTTCCAGCTCGCGCACGCCCGCCTCGCGCGTGTGGTGGCGGATCACCTGAAGGATGGTCTCGTCCGGGACCTTGAACTGCTCCCTGTCGAGGCCCGCCTGCGTGCGTTGGCGCTCGAGGATGTACCGACGCGCGATCTCCAGTTTTTCCTCGTCGCTGTAGCCCGACAGCTGCAGGACCTCCATGCGGTCCAGCAGCGGCCGCGGGATGGTCTCCAGCGTGTTGGCCGTGGTGATGAACAGCACCCTGGAGAGGTCGAAGGGCAGATCCAGGTAATTGTCGCGGAACTCGTAGTTCTGGGCGGGATCGAGGATCTCCAGCAGGGCCGAGGCGGGATCGCCCCGAAAATCCTGGCCGAGCTTGTCGATCTCGTCGAGCATCAGCAGCGGATTCGCGCTGCCGGCACGACGCATGGCCTGGATGATCCGGCCGGGCATCGCGCCGACGTAGGTCCGTCGATGGCCGCGCAGTTCCGCCTCGTCCCGCAGCCCGCCGAGGCTGAAGCGCTCGAACTCCCGACCGAGGGCACGGGCAATGGATTGCCCCAGCGAGGTCTTGCCGACGCCCGGCGGACCCACGAAGCACAGGATCGGGGCCTTTGCGTCGGGGTTCAGACGCAGCACCGCGAGTTGCTCGAGAATGCGCTCCTTGATCTCGGCGAGGTCATAGTGGTCCTCGTCGAGAATCTGCCGGGCCCGCGCAAGGTCCAGGCTGTCCTCCGTGCGCCGCGTCCAGGGAAGTTCGAGAATGAGCTCCAGCCGGTTGCGGATGATTCCGTGTTCGGGCGAGGCCGACGGCACCCCCTCGAGCCGGGCGAGTTCCCGCTCGGCCTCCTCGCGCACCGCATCCGGCAGCTCGGCCCGTTCCAGTCGTTCCTGCACTTCCTGCGTGCCCGTCCCGCCGCCTTCGCCCTCCCCGAGTTCCTTCTGGATTGCCTTCAGCTGCTGGCGCAGCATGTACTTGCGCTGCTCGCGGCCGGCCTCGGACTCGGCCTCGCCCGCAATCTCGCGACGCAGTTTCAGGACCTCGTACTCCTTGCGCATGTACCCGAGCAGCAGCTTCATCGCCGCGTTCTGCTCCGACGCATCGAGGAGCCGCTGGGACTTTTCGAAGTCGAGTTCGAGCAGCGCTGCGAGCAGGTACACCAGGTGCATCGGGTCCCGGATCCGCTCCAGCAGTTCGTCGACATTCAGCTGTCCCAGCTGCGGCAGGAGCGCCTGGAATTCCCTGATCAGGCCAACCAGTTCCCGCTTGAGTGCCTCGCTCTCCGGACCGGGTTCCAGCACGACGGGCGCGGGGATTGCGTGCGCGACGAGCCGTCCGTCCTCCCGCTGGACGTTCTGGATCCGGACCCGCTCCAGCCCCTCGACGATCACCTCCAGCGTCTCCTCGGAGCGCGACAGGCGCCGGACCGCGCCACGCGTCGCAAAGCGATGCAGGTCGTCCATCTCCGGACTCTCGATGCTGGCATCCTTCTGGGTCGCGGTGATCAGCGTCTTGTCCTCGGAGTTCGACGCGGCCTCGAGCGCGGCGATCGACGCCTTGCGACCGGCGGCAAAGGGCCCGGCGATCATCGGAAACAGCACCGTCCTGCGCAGCGGAAGAAGGGGAAGCACGTAGACTTCGGGTTCGGTGTCCTTGTTCACGGTTGTCTGGCCTCCGGCGTTATCGTCACCAGGAGCATCCCGCGGTCGTACTCGCTGGCGACAGTGGCTCGGTCGAGATCGATGGGCAGCTCGAAGGTGCGCCTGAACGTGCAGTAGGCGATTTCCATGGAGTAGCAGGTATGTCCTTCAACCCGCAGGCCGTCGCGGCGTTCGCCCCGGACGGTGATCGAACGCCCGGAGGCCCGCACCTCGACGGACTCGGGCGCTACGCCCGCCAGCTCGAGTTTCAGCAACCAGCCATCCGGAGTGCTGTAGAGATCCGCAGGTGGAAGCCAGCGTGACGGCAGCAGCCGGTCCCGCCGGGACATCATCAGCCGGCGGGTCAGGCGAATCAGTTCGTGTTCCATCGGGTCGCTCCCTCGTTGGAACGTTCGGACCTCGCTTTGCCAGTGTGCTCTTCCAGGGCCGCGCGAGCGAGAGGTGCCTGCGTTCCACACCCCATCCCTGCGGTCCCTTCTCACCCCAGAGACTAGACCAATGCCCCCCCATCGATGCAACCCCAATGCCCCCACAGCGGGGTCGGACCAGCCCAACACATTGATAACTCGAGTTTTGATACTGTTTTAGAGGCCCCAAGGCGGCCTATAAGGCCATTTTTCGGGGCAAAATGGGGCCGCCAGGCACCGCGGCCCGCGCGAGCCGCAAGACCTGGACGGACACCGGCGCCTGCGGGCCCCGAGCGCCGCCATTTCGTGGCCAGAATCGGTATCCTATTGGGCCGTGCGGCCCGCGGGTCACCCCAGACAGCCGCGGATCGGTCCGGACCGGAGCCGAACACGAACGAGGGACCTCGGCTTCGATCCGACCGCAAAGACCTTCCCAGGAGACGCCCGACCCATGACCGATTCCGTGAAGTACGTGCTCGACGAACGAGATCTCCCCCGGCACTGGTACAACATCGCCGCCGACCTGCCGGCGCCCCTGCCGCCGGTGCTGCATCCCGGCACCCACCAGCCGGTCGGACCCGACGATCTCGCGCCGATCTTCCCGATGGCGGTCATCGAACAGGAGCTCAGCCAGGAGCGGGAGATCGAGATTCCCGGACCGGTGCGCGACATCTATCGGCAGTGGCGCCCCGCCCCGCTGTACCGGGCGCGCCGCCTGGAGAAGATGCTGGATACCCCGGCGCGAATCTATTACAAGTACGAGGGCGTCAGCCCCGCCGGCTCGCACAAGCCCAACACCGCGATCCCGCAGGCCTTCTACAACAAGCAGGAAGGGATCAGGCGCATCACCACTGAAACCGGCGCCGGCCAGTGGGGATCGGCACTGGCGCTGGCAGGATCGTTCTTCGGCCTCGAGATCGAGGTCTTCATGGTCAAGGTCAGCTTCGAGCAGAAGCCCTACCGCCGCTCCTTCATGGAGACCTTCGGCGCCCGGTGCATCGCGAGCCCCTCCGAACTCACGAGTGCCGGACGGGCCGTGCTGGCGGAACACCCGGACAGCACCGGCAGCCTCGGCATCGCGATCAGCGAGGCCGTGGAACGCTCGGTGGAACGCGACGACACCAAGTACGCACTCGGCAGCGTGCTGAACCACGTGATGCTGCACCAGACCGTGATCGGCCTGGAGGCCCTCAAGCAGTTCGAGATGGCCAACGACTATCCCGACATGGTGATCGCCCCGACCGGCGGCGGCAGCAACTTTGCCGGCATCACCTTCCCCTTCCTCGGTGAGCAGCTGCGCGGTGGGCGCGCGATCGACCTGGTCGCGGTGGAGCCCTCCGCCTGCCCCACCCTCACCCGCGGGAGATACGCCTACGACTTCGGCGACACGGCCCACCTGACGCCGCTGGTCAAGATGCACACCCTCGGCTCGACCTACGTGCCTCCGGGCTTCCACGCCGGGGGCCTGCGCTACCACGGGATGGCGCCCCTGGTGTCGCACGTGACCAATCTCGGTCTGGTCCGCCCGCGCTCCTACAACCAGCTGCAGTGCTTCGAGGCGGGAGTGCAGTTCGCGAAGGCCGAGGGCGTGATCCCCGCCCCGGAGGCCAATCACGGTGTCCGTGCCGCGATCGACGAGGCGCTTCGCTGCAAGGAAGAAGGCGTGAGCCGCGCGATCCTGTTCAACCTCTGCGGTCACGGCAACTTCGACATGCAGGCCTACCGCGACTACTTCGACGGCAAGCTGATGGACCTCGAATACGACGATGGCGAGATCGCGATGGCCCTGGCCGGGTTGCCTTCGGTCGCGTGACGTCGCCGCGCCGGCCGGCGCCGACGGCCGGATGGCGCCGCGATCCCGCAGCCGGCGGGGCCCCGGGGATCGACGTTCGTGATGGCCTGCACGCCAGGGCGTTCAGGAGCGCCCGAGCGCGCCGATCCCCTGGCCCCTGAAGAATTCCCCGTAGTACGCATCCAGGCGCTCCTCATCGAGGCTCCGGCCGCAGAGTTCGCAGACCTCCCGGAGAAACGTCCTCTGGCGTCGGCTCGGCCTGCCGTCGAGCATCACCGTCACCTGAAGCACGTCGAGGAGCAGTGACTGTGCGCTGGCATCCAGATCCCGGACGGATTGGCGACGGTCCGCCCAGTCGAGATCCAGCGTGCCCGGGCGGATCTCGAGTTCCGGGAACAGCCGTCCCAGCAGGATCACGAAGTTCGGATGATCGTTGGCGCTGCGGATGATCACCTCGGCCACCGCCTCGAGGATCAGTCGGCGTGTATCTGCGTCGAGGGCCTCCACCTGGCCGGAGAGCCGCTGCCCGAGTTCCTCGACCGCAATCGGGCCCGCGGCACGGATCCGTGACGCCCGCATCACCCAGTAGATGATGATCGCATTCCAGATCGCATAGACGACGATGGCCACCAGGGGAATCAGGGCCCGCACGGCCGCGCGGGCCAGCACCCGGCGCAGCATCACGCGTACGATGAAGCTGGTGGCGCCGATCTTCAGCCGGTACAGCAGGGCATAGCCCCAGAGTCTCCACCGGGGGACCCGCTGGAACGGATCGATGCCGTAGATGGGCTCCTGCGGATCGGGCAGATCCAGCGCCGAGCGCGACAACCCGATCGCGATCACCTGCTCGACCTGGTGGTCGGAGAGGCGCAGACCCGCGATGGCGGTGATTCGTGCGACCCGCCACAACACCACCCAGTAGAGGAACACGATCTCCACCGCGGTGATCGCGACCGAGATGGCGAGGAAGAGCGCCCAGTACTCGACCCAGCGCAGCCACGACTCGTCGGTGTCCGTGATGGTGGCGTTCAGCCAGATCTCGCTTCCACCGATCAGCGCTCCCGAGACCACCCCGGAAAAGGCTGCGAGGATCACAGCGGAGACCTCCAGCCAGCGTATCGTCCGGAGCTCGTCCGCAGGCCAGCGGTGCACGTGCGGCTGGTCGAGCGCGTTCCGCCGGCGCAGGAACCACACGGCCATCCGTTCGATGAGGTTCAGTTCTGAGAGCTGCGGCTTGGCAGGATCCATGCGGTCGATTCCTTCGCGTCAAGCCGCCCCCGCGGCTGGTCCGTCGGTCAATCTGCACCCTGGCCCGGGACCGACCCCGTTCTGGATACCCCTGCGCGCCGATCACTCTCCGCGAATCGCGTCCTGAACCGACCCGAAGCTGCGGATCCATGGCTGGTTGCGCGCCACTTCAGGAGGAAGCGACGCCATCGCGCCGCGCGCGGCCTCGGCGTTCGGGTAACTGCCGGCGATTGCCACGAACCAGTCGCTGCCATTGCGCCTGGTACGGAACCAGGCCGTCTCGCGCTCCAGCGAGTGCCGGGCGAGGAAATCGCGAACCCCCTGCTCCCGCGCCAGCCCAAGCACCTGAATGGTGAAGGCGTTGCGCGGTTGGGCTCGGATCCACTCCATCCCGTCGGAGGCGCCAGCACCGGTCGCGGGGCGCCGCTGCGATTCGGGCGCCGCCTGCGGCTCCGCGGCCGGTGGCTCCGCTGCAGGCGCGGTGTCCATCGGTGGGGACCTGTCGGGTTCGGAACTCGCTGCAGGCACCTTGGGGGCATCGATCGGGCGTGGTTCCGGGGCGGCGGCGCCGCGATCCGCGACCGCAACGGCCTCCGCGGGCGCTGCCGCGGCGCGGGCCCGCGCCGCCTCCGTCAGCGAGCGCGCGTCATCGAGGCTGCGCGTCCGCCCGTAGTGCTCAATCACGTAGTCGGCGCGCGCCGCCGCCCGCCCGTACTCGCCCCGCTCCATATCCAGCCGCGCGATCTGCAGTTCAGTGCGGGCCAGGCCCTCGTGCAAATCCACCAGGTAGGGAAGCGCTTCGTCCCGGTAGCGGGACTCCGGGAACCGGCTCACCAGGAGCGCAAAGTCCTCGACTGCCTCCCGTGCCCCCTCGACATCGGCCAGCAATTCCGGTCTCGACGCCGCCGTGGCATGACCCTCCTGCCAGACCCCGTAACCCGCGACGGCGTGCAGGTAGTGGGCGTAATCCTGCTGCGCGAACGACGAACTGCGGGACACGAGTGTCTCGGTGTGCCGTCGCGCCCGCGCGGGTTCGTCTGCCCGGATGCAGGCATCGGATATCTGCAGCCGCGTACGGGTCGCCGTCCTGTCGCCGGCGTAATGTTGGTCGATCGTCTCCATCGCCTCGTCGGCACCGATACAGTCGCCTCGCTGCACCGCCTCGGCAATGGCCGCCCGGGCGGAACGCTCGTCCGGTACGGGTGTGCCGCTGGTCGCGCAGCCTCCCAGCAGCAACGCGAGGCCCGCGCCCGCCAGCAGCGCGGACCAGCGGCAGTCGGCAATACGGGACAGCAGGGGAGTCTTATGCAGGATGTTCTCGTTCACAGCGGGTATTCTCGCTCAAATCCGTGCCGCATTCCCACTGCATCGTGCATGGGCAGGGCGGCGGCGCAGCACGCGCATCAAGGCTGACCCTTTGGCGACGCGGGGGTTGCCCGATCCTGGGACCAGGTGCGCAGCGCCTTGATCTGTTCCGACATGGTCTTCGACAGCGGCACGATGCGCGACGTGCTCCAGAACAGGTCGCGCTCGTTCATCTCGCGGCCCTCCTCCCAGGCGTGCAGCGATGCCGACTTCACCGCCTGCTCGATCTCGGCGCCGCTCCAGCTCCGCGTCAGCACGGTCAGCGTCTTCATGTTGAAGGCGGCCGGATCGGCCCCGGCATCGCGCAGGTGGATCTGGATGATACCGGTGCGTTCGTCCTCGTTCGGCAGATCCAGGAAGAAGAGCTGGTCGAAGCGGCCCTTGCGGATCACCTCGGCCGGGAGCAGCTGGATCCGGTTCGCGGTGGCCACCACGAAGACGCCCGGTGGCTTTTCCTGCATCCAGGTCAGGAAGCTGGAGAAGATGTTCGGGTTGTTGCCCCGATGCCCCTCCGAATCGTAGCCGAAGCTGTTCTCCATCTCGTCGATCCAGAGCACCATCGGCGCAATCTGCTCCGCCATCTGCAGCGCATGGTCAAAGGCGAACTCGGGCGCCCCGTAGGCCCCCGAGAGCACCAGGTTCATGTCCAGGCGGACCAGGGGCAGAGACCACGCGCTGGCGATCACCTTCGCCGCCATGCTCTTGCCGCAGCCACTGACGCCCATGAACAGCACGCCCGAGGGGGGTGGGACACGGGCATCCGCGCGTTCCCCGGAGAAGAGACTGCGGCGTGTCAGCACCCACTCCTTCAGGTTCTCGAGGCCGCCGACCCGATCGATCGCCACCGTGTCCGGAATATACTTCAGGCAGGCCTCGCGCATCAGCGCCGTCGCCTTTTCCGCCCGGATCTCGGCGAGGGCCTCCTCCGTCCCGAGCCGTCCTTCCAACCCGAGACGCCGCATCAGGTGCCGGATCTCGGTCAGCATCATGCCCTTCATGGACGCGGCGGCCTGCATGAGCCAGGGCTCCGGTGGCGCCACCGCGGCGCCACTCGCCGCAAGCGCCCGGAGATCCTCGAGGATCTCCTCCTGATCGGGGGCGCCCAGGTCCGCGGTGAACACCTCCCGTGACAGCGATTCCGGAATACTCCAGACCGGACAGGACAGAAAGATGAAGGTGTGGCCACCGTCCAGCGCGAGATAGAGGTCGCGCAGCGCCCGCACCAGTTCCGGCCGGCTGTCGAACAGCAGCGGCAGGTCCTTGAAGAGATAGAAGGCCTCGCGCGGTGCCTCGAGGATCGAATTCAGCGCCGCCATGGCGTCATGGGCGGAGTCGGATTCCTGCCCGGGAAACCCCCGTGTCGTCGTCCACGCGTGGACCGGGCGCGCATCTCCGTAGTGCGCCGCCGACCACTCGGCGAGGAGGCGTTCCAGACGCGCCTCCTCCTGACAGCGGACGTAGACCAGAGGCTGGCCGCCGGTCAGGGCCTTGCCGATTCGGGTGCTTAGGCTGTGCAAGCAGGAACTCCACTCAGATTGCCCGGGAGGATCGTGCGGCCTCCCGGCCTGCACACGATGCCGCGTGAACGCACCATGATAGGAGAAATCGGCGGTCTTGTGCGCGCCGCGGGCAGACCCGACTGAAACGACGAGGCCCCCGTAACGGGGGCCTCGTCTGAGCCGTCTCTATGCGAAGGCTGGCAGCCTGCCGGACCCAGGCTGCTAGAGTGTTGCCGTAAGGATTCCCATCGCTGCACCGCCGGCAGCACCGACGCTGCCACACACGGACGGATGGTAGGCCAGCCAGCCCGCACGGATTCCGACCGCGCAGGAGGAGTAAAAGGCAACGAAACCGACCAGGGCGAGAAGGACGACCTGCGGCAACCACGAGGCAACGACCAGAGCTTCCATCTTTCCTCCAGGACTCTTTTGGTGGGAATGCGCCGCCTCCGGGGCCTGCGCGCCGTGGGCGGTCGCTGGGTTGAAACCCTTTTTTTATCCGCGAAGGACGTTACTCCCGATCGCTGAGGCCGTCAAACCCCAAATCCGGATCAGGGTTTTCAGGTAACCTCCCGGGGAGCGACATTCACAGTACCCGGGATTGCTCCATGGCCGACCTGCCCGAGATCCGCAACATGGCCCTCTTCTGCGACTTCGAGAACATCGCCCTCGGGGTGCGGGAGGCCAAGTACCCGCAGTTCGACATCCGGCGGGTGCTGGAACGGCTGCTGCTGAAGGGCAATATCGTGGTACGCAAGGCCTACTGCGACTGGGACCGGTACAAGGAATTCAAGGCGCCGATGCACGAGGCGGCCTTCGAATTGATCGAGATACCGCACGTGCGCCAGTCCGGAAAGAACTCGGCGGACATCCGCCTGGTCGTGGATGCCCTCGATCTCTGCTACACGAAGGCGCACGTCGATGCCTTCGTGGTCATCAGCGGTGATTCGGACTTCTCGCCACTGGTGGCCAAGCTGCGAGAGAACAACCGGCTCGTGATCGGTGTCGGTGTGAAGAAGTCCACGTCCGACCTGCTCACCACGGCCTGCGACGAGTTCATCTATTACGACGATCTGGTCCGCGAGGAGGCGCGCAAGAGCCGCAAACCGCGCAAGGAAGCCCCGGCCTCGGGCAAGGAGGACACATCGGCGAAGGCCGGCGATCGTGAAAACGGCAAGCGGCGTCAGCAGGCGATGGACCTCGTGGTCGAGACGGCCGAGGCACTGCAGGCCGAGCGCGGAGAGGGCGAGCCGATCTGGGGCTCGATGGTCAAGCAGGCGATCAAGCGCCGCAAACCGGGCTTCAACGAGAGCTACTACGGGTTCCGGACCTTCAGCGCACTGCTGGAGGAGGCCGAGCATGCGGGCCTGATCGGCCTCGAGCGGGACCAGCGCTCGGGCGGATACATCATCCAGTTGCAGGACTGAGCGGCGACACCCGGACCCCTGCGATCGACGCCGGAGAACCCCCCGCGCTACATTTGGACGCGAACGCGTCCCTGCAGACCCGCACCCGCCGGAGAGCCCCGATGACCCTTTCGTTCCGCATGTCCAAGGCCGCAGTGCTGCTCCTCTTCGGCGCTGCGTTGCTTCCCATGACCGCCGCGTTGGCGGAAGGGATCTCGGAAGTGACCGTGTACCCGGACCGGGCCACCGTGACACGGGTGCACACGGTCGAGATCACCCGCGGGGACGATGTCGCACGCATTCATCCGCTGCCGCCACGCCTCGATCCGGCGAGTCTCCGGGTGCGAGCCGAGGGCCTGGAGGGTCTGCGTCTGCGCCACGCCGAGACCCGCATCATCCACGGCCGGGAACTCGCGCACCCGGAGGAGCAGCGCCTCACGGAGGCCTTGCAGTCGGCGCAGGACGGGCACCGCCGGCTCGTTGACCGGCGTCAGGCCGAGGAGATCAAACTCGGATTCATCCGGCACCTGGTCGAGAATGCCGGCGCGGTGGAACCGGGACTCCCGCCCGACGATTGGCACCGTGCATGGGGCATGCTCGGAGACGGCGCCCTCGAGGCACTGGAGAGAATCACGCTGATCGACGGGGACATGCGCGAGATCGACGAGGAGATCCAACGCATCCGGAGGGAGCTGGATACCCTGCGCACGGATCGGCGCGACACGCTCGAGGCGGCCGTCCACTACTCCGCCCCCGACGCCGGGACCGCGAGGCTGATCCTCGAATACGAAGTCCCCGGCGCCACCTGGTCGCCATTGTACGAGGCGCGGCTGGATACCGTGGCCGGCCGGATGGAGTGGGTGCAGCAGGCCGAGGTCCGCCAGAACACGGGCGAGGCCTGGGAGGACGTGATGCTGCGGCTTTCCACCGCCCGACCGGCACTGGGCGGACGCCTGCCCGAACTGCAGCCGTGGTTCATCGACGCAGGGCCCGGGCCGGAGCCCACACCGAGGCGCGAGATGAGCGCGCACGACGCGCTGGCCGCGCCCGCGCCCGCCGCCGTCGAGACCGCGGCGCTGGAGGCCACCGGATTCACCAGCCAGTACCGGGTGCCGGGCCGGGTCTCCCTGCCGCCGGACAACCGGCTCCAGCACTTCCTGCTGGCGCGGGACGAGAACGAGGCCGATCTGTCGGCGCGCGCCGTTCCGCAGCTGTCCCCGCACGCCTTCCTGTTTGCGGAGACCGTCTTTGAAGGCGAAGCGCCGCTGCTGCCCGGATCCGTGAACCTGTTCCAGGACGGGCAGCTGGTGGGTCGGACGCGGGTCGGGACGGTCGCCCCCGGTGCTCCGTTGAATCTCGCCTTCGGCGTTGACGACCGGATCGGGGTCGAGCGCATGCTCGACCGCGACAGCACGGGCCGACAGGGCTTGCTCCGGCGCCAGCAGCGCCTGGAGCGGAGTTATCGCATCACGGTCGACAATCATCACGACAGGGCGCTGCCAGTCACGGTGCTCGATCGCCTGCCGGTGTCGCGGGATGAGCGGATCAAGGTGGAGCTGACCCCGGAGACCACCGAACCGGCTGAACGCGACGTCGATGGCCGTCTCGGCGTGCTGGCCTGGGAACTCGAACCCGCCGCCGGTGCCAAGGAAGAAGTACGGTTCGGCTTTACGGTCTCCTGGCCCGAGGACCTGGAAGACATACAGGGCCTCGGCCCGGGCTGGCGCTGAACAGCGGTACCCGCCGCAGCCCTGATGCGGAACCCGGATCCGGCACATTCGCTATACTTGAGCCAGGGTCGCCGGGGCCCGGATCCCGCGCGGCCCCGGACCGGGATGACGGCCCGCCAGTAACGATTTTCCTCGAGTGAGGACAGCCCCTATGACGTTCAAGGTCGGCGAACTGGTCATCATGCAGAATGCCAGCTACTACACGGAATGGAATGGCGCCCTGGGCGTGATCGTAAGCCCCCTGGCGCCCCGGACCTCGATGGACCTCCTCAGCATGCAGTACCGCACCAACCCGAGCTACCGCGTGAAGGTGCTGACCCGCGACGGCATCGTCGTCGACGCGCGCCCGCACCAGATTCGGCGCCTGCGCGGACCGGACGAAGTGACCGCGGGCGACCGCAGCCATCGCCGCCCGACGTCGGCGGACGTCAGTTGACCCGCCAACCGGGGCCTCCCGGGTCGCCCGAAGTCCAATCGCGCGGGAGCCTCGCTTCCGGCTCGGTCCCGCCCCGGGTCGGCGGTAGCGGCCTGCACCGGCTGCTTCAGGTGGGCATCGCTGTCGCGGCCATCGCAATGCTCTCGGGTTGCGGACAGTTCCTTCCCGGAGAATGGGAGTACAGCTGTGCCCCATCGCCGCTGGTGCCCGAATCGGAGCGCTGCCACGCCGCGCTGGACCGCGAGGGAACGCCACTGGCCTTCATCCCCGAGGGCGATGGGTGGCTCTTTGCCGCTGCCTGGATCGGGGAGGATTTCCAACTGATCCAGTCCACGCTCGACATCCCCGCCCTGCGCCGATCGGTGCGTGCGGAAGACGGCTACTGCGCCGGCCCGATCTGCTGGATCGAATTCACCGATGCGCAGGTATCGAGGATCGAGCGACGTGGATCCTTCCGCGTCGAGCTCACACGGGTCTTCTATTCCGAGGAAGGCCGCATGCGCCGGGGCACCACCGGCTTCCACGTGCCAGTCCGCGGACTGCCCGAGGCCCTCGAACGACTGCGCCGCGAGGCCGAGCCGGAGACACGCTAACTGTCATGGCGCGTGACCACCCCCGAAGGATGAAGGCGCAAACCTGTGGAGTGCGGCGGCTTGCCGCCGCTTTGCCCTGCAGGAGGCTTGCCTCCTGCCGCGGGAGCGTGAAGTGATTGCAAGCGGGAGCAAGCCTCCGCGACTGAAAGCGGGAGCAAGCCTCCGCGATTGAAAGCG
>RECA01000179.1 GCA_007692435.1 Thioalkalivibrio sp. | reverse complement strand
CCAGGCGCTGCCACGTCGCGGCGATGGTGCCCGGGTAGCCGTTCAGCACGCAGACGTCGAGGCTGCCGATGTCCACACCCAGTTCCAGCGCGGATGTCGCGATCACGCAGTCGACATTGCCGGCACGCAATGCCTTCTCGGTCTCGCGGCGCTGGCCGGGCAGGTAACCGCCGCGGTAGGCGGCCACGCGCGCCGGCCGGCGCGGATCGCCATCGAAGACGTCCTTCAGGTACTTGGTCAGCACCTCCACCATCAGCCGCGACTGGGCGAAGACGATGGTCTTCAGGTTGCTTTTCACCGCCATCCGGGCGATGCGCGTCGCCTGCGAGCGGGCCGATGCGCGGATGCCGAGATCCGCGTTCACCACCGGCGGGTTCCACAGCAGCAGGTGACGCTCGCCGGCCGGTGCGCCGCTCTCGGTGATCGCGGTGACCGGTTCCCCGATCAGCCCCTCCGCCAGTTCCGCCGGGTTCGCGATGGTCGCGGAGCTGAGCACGAAGACCGGGTCGGAGCCGTAGAAATGGCAGACGCGGCGCAGGCGGCGGATCACGTTCGCGACGTGCGAGCCGAACACGCCGCGGTAGCTGTGCATCTCGTCGATCACCACGTAGCGCAGGTTCTCGAAGAACTGTGCCCACTTGGTGTGATGCGGCAGCACGCCCTGGTGCAGCATGTCCGGGTTCGAGACCACGATGTCGCCCTTCGTGCGCACCGCCTTGCGCGCGTCGCCGGGGGTGTCGCCGTCGAAGGTGAAGGCGCGGATCCCGAGGCCGCCGGCCTCGTTCAGCTCCACCAGTTCCGCGACCTGGTCCTGCGACAGCGCCTTGGTCGGGAACAGGTACAGGGCCTTCGCGCGGTCCTTCAGCGCGGCCTGCAGCACGGGGAGGTTGTAGCAGAGCGTCTTGCCCGAGGCGGTGGGCGTGACCACCACCGTGTGCCGCCCGGCAGTGACCGCATTCCAGGCCTCGCGCTGGTGGCTGTAGAGCTGCGCGACACCGCGTGAGCGGAGCGCCGTTGCCAGACGCGGATCGAGCTCCTCCGGCAACGGCATCAGCCGAGCAGGGCGTTCCGGCAGCACCGCGGTCCCGGTGATGCGCCCCGCGTAGCGTTTGCCAAGGCGCCGGACCAGCCGCTGGACCGGGTCGTCGACCCCGGTCTCGACCGCCACCGCTCCCGCCTGCCGAATCCCGTGCATCATCCGCCCATGATGCACCGGAAAGCGCCCGCCGCAAACATGGAGCGCGGCAAGCCGCGGGAAGGACAAAGCGGGAGCAAGCTCCCGCACTCCAAATGCCCGGCTCCATGGAGTGCGGCGGCTTGCCGCCGCTTTCACCGCCGGGGGCTTGCCCCCGGCCCGCGGCAAGCCGCGGGAAGAGCAAAGCGGGAGCAAGCTCCCGCACTCCAGAATGGGAACCCGGGCCCGGCTCTTTGCCAGACCCGGGGACAGGCCCTGATCAGGCCGTGGACGGTGTGGGCGCCCGGCCCTTGTTCCAGTACATGAACAGGATGAAGAGCACCGCAATCGCGATCCACGCGACGTACCAGAGCATCGACGCGTAGATGATCGCCATGCCCAGCGCGCCGGCGGCCAGCACGTAGTAGGTCATCGGGATCAGCGCCTTGCGGATCAGGTCACCCTCGCGCCCGATCAGGCCCACCGTGGCCGAGGCCGCGACCACGTTGTGCACGCAGATCATGTTGCCCGCAGCACCGCCGACGGCCTGCAGGGCCACCACGAATGCGGCCTGGTTGGCATCCAGCCCGATAGTCTCAGCGGTCGCGAACTGGAACAGCGAGAACATCATGTTGCTGACCGTGTTCGACCCGGCGATGAAGGCTCCCAGCGCGCCGATCAGTGGCGAGAAGAAGGGCCACGCCCCGCCCGAGACCGCCGAGACACCCTCGGCGAGCACCAGCGGCATGCTCGCGTAGGCCGAGGCCTGACCGGACTGGATGAAGACCTGCACCATCGGCACGGCAAAGATCAGCGCCACGCTCGCGCTGAGGATGGTCCTGCCCGACTGTCCCCATGCACGTGCGTAGGCGCCCTTCTCCCTGAACATCCGGTGCAGGAAGTAGGTGACGATGGAGGCCACCAGCAGCACGGCGCCCGGCAGGTAGAGCGGCTGCGAAGAGGTGCTGATATCGGTGCCGAAGATGTTGGCCCAGGACAGGGTCATCTCGGGTGAGCGCAGGAAGTCCGTGATCGGCTCGACCGTGCGCGTAATGACCAGAAGGAGCACCACCACGACGTAGGGCACGAGCGCCTGCACCATCGTGATCGGGACGCCCTTGCGTACCGGGTCAGGCTGATCCTGGAAGCGGCTGATCCACTCGGGCTGCCAGTGCTTCCGATCCTCGAACTGGAACACCTCCTTCGGGACCAGGAAGCCGCGCTTGGCCGCGGTCACCACGATCACGAGGCCGACCAGGCCGCCGACGATGGACGGGAATTCCGGCCCCAGCAGCCACGCCACCAGCACATAGGGGATGGTGAAGGCCAGGCCCGCGAACAGCGCGAACTTCCAGGCCTTCAGGCCCTCGCGGAAGGAACGCGACTTGCCGAAGAACCGGGTCAGCATGCCGACCATGATCAGCGGAATCAGGAAACCGACCAGCGCATGCACCAGGGCCACGTTTGCGCCGATCTGGAAGAGGTAGTCCTGGAAGGCGACGTCGCCGATGTGCCCGACCACGACCTCCTGGTCGGCGAGGCCGGCGTTCACACCGACCAGGATCGGGGTGCCGACCGCCCCGAAGGACACCGGGGTCGACTGGATGATCAGCGCCGAGAGCACCGCCGCCATCGCCGGGAAGCCGATCGCCACCAGCAGCGGCGCGGCGACCGCGGCCGGGGTCCCGAAGCCCGCGGAACCCTCGATCAGCGAACCGAACATCCACGCGATGATGATGGCCTGGATGCGCCGGTCCGGGGAGATGTTCGTGAACCCCGTGCGCAGGGTCTGCATCGCCCCGCTCTCGCGCATGGTGTACAGGAGGAGGATCGCGCCAAAGACGATGAACAGGATATTCAGCGCGGTCACCACGCCATGCACGCTGGCCGCGGCAACCACGACGAAGTCGGTCCCCCAGAACAGCAGCGCGATCGCCACGGTCACCACGTAGGCCAGCGGCATCGCGTGCTTGGCCGGCCACCTCAGTACCACCAGGAATACGAGGACCGTGAGCACTGGCATCAATGCCAGCAGAAACAGGATTCCCAGGTTCATGAACGTGCTCCTCTCTCGTTATTGGTATTCGGCGCTGTCGAACTCTGCGGGAGTGGGTGGATTTTTCATCATGACCCGCCGCCGTTGCGGGCCACCCCTGTAACCGCACGGGCCGGGGAAGAGGGCGCGGCTCGCCTTCCGGCGGGACGCCGTGAATACATCCCTGTAGGCTTGACGGCAGCATCCCTGCTGCCGACACCCGCCGAAAGGCGAGCCACACCCTCTTCCCTCAAACTCCCGGAGCCAAAACACGACCCCCTGATCACGAAAACGCCAGCCATGGTTCGCGTGAACATATAGCGACGGAAGAACACGGAAAGACACGGAAAAGAGTTTGCATGCCCGTCATGTTCCGTGATGTCCGTGTCTTCCGTGGCGTGTTTTCATTGTCTGGTGTCGCTGTGTGCGCCACGATCATCAATCCACCAGCAACACGTGCAGGCTGCGGGGACCGTGCGCGCCGAGCTGGATGGTCAGTTCGATGTCTGCCGTGCGCGACGGGCCGGTGATCACGTTCACGGTCCGGGGCCAGCCCTCTTCCCCCTGCTCCCGCAGGGCGGCCCAGGCCTGTTCCAGGTGCGGCACAAGGTCCTGCGCGCGCAACACCACGAGGTGATGGTCCGGCAGGAAGTTGAGCGAGGTCGGGTTGTCCGGGCCGGACAGCAGCACCAGGCTGCCGCTCTCGGCAACGCCGCGCCAGGCGTGGCTGACCCCCGCGAAGTCGCCGCCGCGGGTCGGCCCGACGCTGGGCGTGATTCCCGCCCCGGCCCAGTCCAGCGTCTCCAGCGACGGGGCCACCGCCGCCTCGAGCGCCAGCCCGTGGCCGGCGAGATACCCAGCGACCGCGCCCGGCACCTCGTCGAGGGCCGTGAGTTCGCTCATCGTGCCCGAGACCTTCTCCAGCCCGTCCCGGAAGACCTGGGCGGATGTCCCCTTCGGTAATTTCGGCAGCAGCGGCTCGCTGTCGGTTGCCCCCCTGCGCGCATCCAGCGCGGCACGTGCGTCCGCGCCCAGGGCGCCGCGTCCGAGGCTTCGGCGGATCGCTGCCAGGACCTGCTCGCGACCGCCGCTCATCACCCCTTCCCCCGCTGGCGCCGTTGCCAGACGGCCATGAAGGTCTCGCCCTGCGGCGCTGGCAGGTCACGACCTCCCCGGAACCAGCTCCCGGCCAGCGGCATGCGCCGGAAGCGGCCCTTGCGGCCGGCAAGCAGCGCCAGCATCCGCGCCTGCACCCGCGTGCCCATCCGGTAGATGCGGGGATGGGTGGTGAACCAGACCCAGGCCGCGAGACCCCAGCGCATCGGCTTCAGGCCCAGCCGCAACTGGTATTCGCGGTGGCGCAGCGTGCGCAGCAGGTCCGGCAGCGGGATGCGCACCGGGCAGACCTCCGCGCAGTGGCCGTTCAGCGTGCAGGCGTTCGGCAGATTGCCGGCCTCCTTCAGTCCGACCGCGAGCGGTGTCAGGACCGACCCCATCGGTCCGGGGTACACCCAGCCGTACGCGTGGCCGCCGATCGCGCCATAGACGGGGCAGTGGTTCATGCAGGCGCCGCAGCGAATGCAGCGCAGCATCTCGCGGAACTGATCGCCGAGCATGGTGGTGCGGCCGTTATCGATCAGCACCACGTGGTATTCCTCCGGGCCATCGGTGTCTCCCGATCGCTTCGGCCCGGTCGTGAAGGTGGTGTAGGTGGTCATGTCCTGGCCGGTCGCGCTGCGCCCGAGCAGCCGCAGCAGCGTGCTGGCATCCTCGGCGGTTGGCACCACCTTCTCGATCCCGGCGGTCACGATGTGCACCTTCGGCAGCGAACAGGTCAGGTCGCCATTGCCCTCGTTGGTCACGATCACGCTGGTGCCACTCTCGGCGATCAGGAAGTTGGCACCGGTAATGCCGACATCGGCGGCGAGATACTTGTCGCGCAGCACCTGCCGCGCCTCGTTGACCATCTCCGGAACCTCGGCGAGCTTGCGGGTCAGGCCGTATTTCTGGTGGTTCTGGTGGAAGAGATCGGCAATCTGGCCGCGGGTCTTGTGCACCGCGGGCACGATGATGTGGCTGGGCGGCTCGTGCGCAAGCTGGATGATGTATTCGCCGAGATCGGTCTCGACCACCTCGAAGCCGGCCTCCTCCAGCGCGCCGTTGACGCCGACCTCCTCGCCCACCATGGACTTGCCCTTGGTGATCATGCGGGCGCCGCTCGCCTGGCAGATCTCGACCACGATGCGCCGCGCATCCTCGGCACTGGAGGCCCAGTGGACCTTGCCACCGCTGCGCTCCACCGCGTCGGCGTAGCGCTCCAGATAGTGATCCAGGTTCTCCAGCGTGTGGTTCTTGATGTCGACCGCGCGATCACGCAGCGATTCGAACTCCGGCAGCGCGCCCACGGCCTTGGCCCGCTTGACCGCGAACCCGTCCTTGGCCCGGTTCAGCGCAACCTGCAGGGTTTCGTCCTGCAGTGCCCAGACGGAGCGTTCCTTGAAGGCGTGACTGAGCGGTTCCATCACGAACCTCCCTTCGGCTGACGGGGGTCGCCCAGGCCCGGGACATCGGCCATCCCCGCGAGGACCTCGGCGACGTGGTAGACGCGTACCCGGCCGCCCTCGCGACCGAGGCGGCCGGCGATGTTCAGCAGGCAGCCGAGGTCGCCGCCCAGCAGCACCTCGGCTTCGGTGGCGTTGATCGCCGCGGCCTTGTCAGACACCATCCGGCCGGAGATCTCCGGGTATTTCACGCAGAAGGTGCCCCCGAAGCCGCAGCAGATCTCGGAGTCGGCGAGCTCCGCGAGTTCCAGCCCGCGGACCGTGCCCAGCAGTCGCCGCGGCTGCTCCTTGATGCCGAGCGCCCGCAGACCGTGGCAGCTGTCGTGGTAGGTCACCCGGTGCGGATAGGCCGCGTCGACGGATGTCATGCCGCGGATGTCGGTGAGGAAGGAGATCAGCTCGTAGGTCTTTTCGGCCATCGCCCGGGCGCGCTGCTGCCATCCGGGCTCGGAGGCGAACAGGCGCGGGAAATCGCGCAGCATCCCCCCGCAGGAGCCGGACGGGGCCACCACGTAGTCGAAGTCCTCGAAGGCCTCGATGGTCTGCCGGGCCGTCTTCGCCGCGCCATCGAGGTCGCCGTTGTTGTACGAGGGCTGTCCGCAGCAGGTCTGCGTCAACGGCACTTCCACCGTGCACCCCGCCCTCTCGAGCAGGGCGACCGCAGCCAGGCCGACATTCGGACGGTAGATATTCGCGAGACAGGTGACGAACAGCGCCACACGCGGGCGGGCGTCCGCCCCGGAGCCAGCGCCGGCGCCCACGGAATCCGCCCCGGGGTTCATATTGCGGACATGCCGCTGGATGACATAAGCACTCTCCCGTGCGGTCTTGCCCGCGCTGCCTCAGTCCTGAGCATAGCAAACGATTTGGCAACCGTTGCGACCAATCGTCGGCCGGCATCGTGGATCACGATCGCCCGCTCCCGCCTGCGGCCGGGGCGCGGGGAGCGGGAGCGCCTGCACCGGGAACGCCTGTACCGGGGCCGCCGGGGCCGGGATCAGCCGGGGCCGGACGCCCGCCGGACGGGCCGGTGAGCCAGAGCCGTGCGGGTTCACCGGGTTCGAGCCAGAGGAACGCCAGCTGACCGAACTCCAGGGCCAGCCGATTGAGCCTCGCCAGCCCGATCGCGAATACCAGCAGGCTGGTCTCATCCGGCCAGACCCCGGCCGGATCGGCGGCATACCCGGCCGATGCAGTGAGACCCTCGTCCTGCAGCCGGTCCCAGAGCGCCTGGTGCCGTTCGAGGTTTTCGAGGATCGGCAGCGGCCGGCTGCCGGGGTTGAAGGCGCTGAGCCAGCCGGCCGGGCCCTCGGCGTCCAGCCAGGCACCGAGCGGCGCAGGCGTTGGGCGGTCGACCTGGAAGCGGCAGACCCGGCCGCCGACCGGGGTCACGTACTCCGCCGCGCGGTAGGCCGCAAGCAGCGCGGGATCCGGCGGCGGAGTCTCAGTGCCCATTGCCGCCTCCATCCGGGTCGGGGGGCGTGCCGCGCAGGGCCGCGCCGAGGCCGCTGCCCCGGATCACCCGCCGCTGGATCGCCTGCTCCAGTATCCCGGAGGCCGGCTCGATCAGCGTGAACCACCGGCGGGCGCGGGTGATCGCGGTGTAGAGCAGCTCCCGGGTCAGGACCGGGGCCTCGCGATCCGGCAGCAGCAATGCGGTGTGATCGAACTCGGAGCCCTGGGCCTTGTGCACCGTCATCGCGTACACGGTCTCGACCCGTGTCAGCCGGCTCGGCTGGATCCAGCGTACCCGGTCCCTGCCATCCGTCGCGGGGAAGGCGACTCGCAGCGCCCGGCCCGGGTGGCCATGAGCGCTGC
>RECA01000078.1 GCA_007692435.1 Thioalkalivibrio sp. | reverse complement strand
GCCACTTCGACGCCGCCGCCGGCCTGCTCGGCATCAAGCCCGTGCAGCGCTTCGAGGGGCAGGCCGCGATGCTGCTGGAAGGCCTTGCCGAGCAGCACGGCCCCGCCGATCCCCTCCGGAATGGCTGGGCCATCGATGCCGGCCACACCCTGAACCTTCGCCCGCTTCTGGCCTGGCTGGCCGACCGGGCGCGGCACTCCAAAGCAGCATCCCATGGAGTGCGGGAGCTCGCTCCCGCTTTTTCCGGCCTCGATCTTCGCACCACCCCCGACAGTGGCGGCTTGCCGCCGTCTTCCCCCTGCCGCGGACACGCCCCGGAACCCCCCCACCAGCCCCACGCCGCCGCCGTCTTCCACGCCACCCTCGCCGCCGCCCTATGCGACTGGATCCGACCCGTCGCCGAGGCTGCGGGGATTCGCCACCTCGTCTTCAGCGGCGGCTGCGTGCTGAACCAGGTACTGACGACCGAACTCGAGCAGCGCCTCACCGGTTCCGGCTACCGGGTCCACCTTCCCCGGCTCGCCCCCGCAAACGACGGCGGCCTCAGCCTCGGCCAGGCCTGGATCGCGATGAACGTGGAAGACCCGGCCCGACACTGAAACCGGATCACTTCGGCATGCCCTTGAATTCGCGCCGTGACTCCGCCAGCGACGGCGGCCTTTTCCTGCAACACGGGCGCGATGGCGCGGGAATCCAGTAGAATCCAGCGCCATCCCTCTTACACAAGCCCGCCCAGGTTATTCGATGAACAGCGCCCGACCTCCCCAGGACTGCTATTTCTGCCGGGTTTCCGCCGGCTTGGCCGACCCCTTCATCTTCGAAAACCGCTCTTTCGTCGGCATCTTCGACACCAACCCGGTCAATCCGGGGCACGCACTCGTCATCCCCCGACGGCACGTGGTCTCCCTGTTCGAGCTCAACGAAACCGAGCAGTCCCACTACTTCGACGCGATTCACGGCGTACGCCGCGCGATCGAATCCACCGACATGGAAGAACGGTACCGGAACATGCTGACGCGCCAGGATCTGCGGGAGCGGCCAAAGGACCACATCGAAAACGTCCTGAATCTCCCCTTCCTGGGCAAGAGGCCCGACGCCTACACGGTCGGCAACAACGACGGCCGGGCAGCCGGACGGAGCATCGACCACCTGCACGTCATCCTCCTGCCGCGCTACGAAGGCGACGTTGAAGACCCAAGAGGCGGCATCCGGAACATCATCCCCGACCGAGCCAAATACCAAAGAAAAACCGGGTCAGAGAGGATTTCTCTCTAATATTTGCTGCGGACCATATAGCCGCATAATCATCCATTCCCGCCCGTTCACAAGGAGGTGAACCGTGCCCCGCAAACCCCGCTTTACCCTGCCGGGTGTTCCCCAGCACGTCATTCAACGTGGCAATAACCGCGAGCCGTGTTTTCTGGCGGAACAGGACTATCGACGCTATCTCGAAGATCTGGCCGCCGCGGCCGAGAAATCCGACTGTCGGGTCCACGCCTATGTGTTGATGACCAACCACGTCCACTTGCTGGTCACGCCTATGCAGGAACACGGGATCGCGGAGATGATGCAGGCACTTGGACGGCGCTATGTGCAGTACATCAACAAGCGCTACCGGCGTACCGGGACCCTTTGGGAGGGTCGCTACAAGGCGAGCCTCGTGGATTCCGAGGCCTATCTTCTCACCTGCATGCGCTATATCGAGCTCAATCCGCTTCGGGCCGGGATGGTGGAGCATGCCGGCGAGTACCAATGGTCGAGTTATGGCGCCAACGCCCAGGGAAGGCCCGACCCGCTGCTGTCACCCCATCCGCTGTACACAGCGCTGGGGTCGGTCCCGGCCGATCGGCAACACGCCTACCGGGAGCTGTTTCGAGATCACATGGCCGAGGCACAGTTGCACGAGATCCGCGATGCCCTCGATCACGAGCTGGTTCTCGGGCGCTCCAGCTTCAAGGACAGGATCGAGGCCATGACCCAGCGGCAGACCCGGCTGGGCGTGCCCGGCCGCCCCCGTGTCGGAGAAGCTTGCGGGACGTATTACATCGACGGCTAGATCAGTGCGAAACCCTCTCTGACCCCGGTTTTCCATATTGGCAGCCATATAAAAATATGGACATTCAGGCCGGAGTTTGCTAGGGTCGGCGCATGAGCATGGAAAGCTTTGAATGGGATCCGGAGAAGGATCTGGTCAATCAGGGCAAACACGGCGTTTCCTTCGCCGAGGCACAGATGGCTTTCGCTGATCCGGATCGCGTTATTGCGGAGGACCTGTCCCACAGCCAGAGTGAGAAACGGTATTACTGTTTTGGAAAGGCGGGGCAGGGTATTTTGACTGTTCGATTTACATACCGCCGTGGTCTGATCCGGATTATTGGGGCGGGCTATTGGCGCAAAGGTAAGCAGATTTATGAGCGCGAAAACAAAGTACACTGACGAACCTGTCGGGCCGGTCAAGGTCGTGCCGGATTTCCTGCCGGCTCCAGAGGAGCTTGTGTACAAGGAGGATACGGTAAAAGTGACGATAGCTTTGAGCAAGGAAAGCGTCGAGTTCTTCAAGCAAGAGGCGCAAAAGCATCACACCCAGTACCAGAAGATGATTCGTCGGCTGCTCGATGCCTATACATTGGCGCATAAACAACCGCTCACGAAGCGCTCCAGCCGGCGCCGGAAACGCCCGGAGTAATCGCCGGCAGAATAGCGATATGGGTGTACCGTCCCGGGAAATCGACTGGTAGATTAGTGGAAAATCCTCTCTGACCCGGGTTTTCGATGCGAGGCTTCGTTTATGACAGCTTGATTCTGGGTCTCACGTCCCGCTGGTATGCCGAGGTGCTTGAGCGGGTGCCCGAGGGCGCTGCGGTGCTCGATGTGGGCGTTGGCACGGCCGGCGCGCTGGTGGCGAATGCCGATCTGGTCCGGCAGAAGCGCCTGCAGGTGACGGGCATCGACATCGATGCGGGCTATATCGAGCGGGCCCGGAGTCGGCTGCGCGACTCGCCGCTGTCCGATTGTGCGATGGTTCGGCTGGAGTCCGTCTACGATCACCGGGGCGGCCCGTACGATGCGGTGTATTTCTCCGCGAGCTTCATGCTCCTTCCGGAGCCCGACACGGCGCTGCGTTACTGCAGGACGCTGTTGAAACCGGGTGGGCACCTCTACTTCACGCAGACGATCCAGATGCAGCCGTCGCGCTGGATGGAGTTCATCAAGCCGATGCTGAAGCGGGTGACGAGCATCGATTTCGGGCGCGTGACGTACGAGGACGTGTTCAGGGAGCAGATCCGCGCAGCGGGTCTGGAGCTTCGGGAGTTCACCGTCCTGGCGCGGCACGGGAGCCGGGCGTCGTGCCTCGCGGTCGCGGATGGCGGGCGTCCTGTGGGGGAACGAGAGTGATGGGAGTGCGAGGAATCGCGGTATCGATGTTCTGGAATGCGGGAGCAGGCTTCCGCTATTGACGTTGGGGTTCGCGCTGCTTCGTGAAAGCCGCGGTAAGCCGCCGCACTCCAGTGGGGGGTTTGACCCTCTGCAGGATCGCGGTTTCTTGCACTGTGCGTGGGGAGAAAACACAATTCGCGTATGTGTCTGGCGATCCCTGTGAAGGTAGTTGAGCTGCTGGAGGCCGAGCAGGCCCTGGTCGATGTCGGTGGCGTGCGCAAGGAAGTGGACGTAAGCCTCGTGGACGGCGTGGAGGCCGGGGATTTCGTGATCCTGCACGTGGGCTTTGCGATCAACCGGCTGGACGAGGACGAGGCCCAGCGCACCCTGTCCATGCTGCGCGAGATGGGCGTCGAGCCGGGAGCCGCCGCATGAAGTACGTCGACGAGTTCCGCGACGGCAAGGTTGCCCGCACCCTTGCGAAGACCATCGCCGACGAGGTCCGGCCGGACCGCCGCTACCACCTGATGGAGTTCTGCGGGGGGCACACCCACGCGATCTCCCGGTACGGCCTGCGCGACCTGCTGCCATCGGAGATCCACTTCATCCACGGACCCGGCTGTCCGGTCTGCGTGTTGCCGATCGGGCGCATCGACAGCGCGATCGAACTCGCGCGCGACCACGGCGTGATCCTCTGCAGCTACGGCGACACGATGCGTGTGCCGGCCTCCGGGCGCACGAGCCTGCTGCGCGCGAAGGCCGAGGGCGCGGACATTCGCATGGTCTACTCCAGCGCCGACGCGCTGAAGATCGCGCGCGAGAATCCGGACCGCGAGGTCGTCTTCTTCGCGATCGGCTTCGAGACCACCACGCCGCCCACCGCGGTCGCCCTGCGCCAGGCGCGCACCGAGGGCCTGAAGAACTTCAGCGTGTTCGCAAACCACGTGCTGACCCCCTCGGCGATCCAGAATATCCTGGAATCCCCCGAGGTGCGCGAGCTCGGCACCATCCCGCTGGACGGTTTCATCGGGCCCTCGCACGTGTCCACGATCATCGGCAGCCAGCCCTACGAATTCTTTGCCGAGGAGTTCCAGAAGCCGGTGGTGATCGCGGGCTTCGAGCCGCTGGACGTGCTGCAGTCGGTGCTGATGCTGGTGCGCCAGCTCAACGAGGGCCGCGCCGAGGTCGAGAACCAGTTCAGCCGTGCGGTGACCCGCGAGGGCAATCTGAAGGCGCAGGGGCTGGTGGCCGAGGTCTTCGAACTGCGCGAACGCTTCGAGTGGCGCGGCCTGGGCGAGGTGCCCTACAGCGCACTGCGCATCCGCGAGGCCTACCGGGACTTCGACGCCGAGGTGCGCTTCGATCTGCCGTATCGCTCGGTGCCGGACCACAAGGCCTGCGACTGCGGCGCGATCCTGCGCGGCGTGAAGCAGCCGCAGGACTGCAAGGTCTTCGGCACCGTCTGCACGCCGGACAACCCGCTCGGATCCTGCATGGTCTCTGCAGAGGGCGCCTGCGCGGCCTATTACACCTACGGTCAGTTCACGAAGGATTCCGCCGTCGCGGAGGCCTCGTGAGCGAGAATCCGAAGCCGGTCAAGCGCGGCTACATCCGGCCGCTGGATCTTAAGCACGGCAAGGTCGAGCTCTCCCACGGCGGTGGTGGCCGCGCGATGTCGCAGCTGATCGACGAGCTCTTCCAGCCGGCCTTCGACAACCCGTACCTGCGCCAGGCCAACGACCAGGCCCTGCTCACGCGGCCCGAGGGCCGGATCGTGATGGCGACCGACAGCCACGTGGTCTCGCCGCTGTTCTTTCCCGGCGGCGACATTGGCAGTCTTGCGGTGCACGGCACCCTCAACGACGTGGCGACCAGCGGTGCGAGACCGCTGTGGCTCTCGGCCGGCTTCATCCTGGAAGAGGGCTTTCCGCTTGCGGACCTGAAGCGCATCGTCGACTCGATGGCCGCGGCCGCGCGTGCCGCCGGCGTGCCGGTCGTCACCGGGGACACCAAGGTGGTCGAACGCGGCAAGGGCGATGGCGTCTTCATCAATACCACCGGCGTCGGCGTGGTGCCCGAGGGCATCGAGATCTCCGGCGACCGCGCGCGGCCGGGCGACCGGATCCTGGTCAGCGGCTTCCTCGGAGACCACGGCGTTGCGATCATGTCGCTGCGCGAGAACCTGAGTTTCAGCACCACGATCGAATCGGATTCGGCCGCGCTGCACGAGCTGATCGCGGCGATGGTCGAGGCCGCACCGGCGATGCACTGCCTGCGTGACCCGACCCGGGGCGGGCTCGCGTCCACGCTGAACGAGATCGCCCGGCAGTCGGGCGTGGGCATGATCATCCGCGAGGACGACATCCCGGTGCGTGAAGAGGTGGATGCCGCCTGCGAACTGCTCGGCCTCGACCCGCTCTACGTTGCGAACGAGGGCAAGGTGGTCGCGATCTGCCCGCCGGAGTCGGCCGATGCGCTGCTCGCGGCGATGCTCGCGCACCCGCTGGGCCGTGACGCCGCGATCATCGGCGAGGTGATCGCGGACGAGCACGCCTTCGTGCAGATGGAGACCAGCTTCGGCGGGCGGCGCAATGTCGACTGGATTTCCGGGGAACAGCTGCCGCGGATCTGCTGAGGCGCTTCCCCTCCAGCCCTATGGAGTGCGGGAGCTTGCTCCCGCTTTGCCCTTCAGGGGGCTCGCCTCCCGCCACGGAAGCAAGCTCAAGCGCGGCAAAGCGGGAGCAAGCTCCCGGACTCCAGAGCGTGACAGACCGCAGCTCGGCCAGCGTGGCGGCATGGACCGTGACGTGCCCATGTGCGCTGCACGCCGTCTTTCCTGCTAATCTCAATCCATGATCCGCGACTTCGGCGATCTGCGTCCCGCGCTGCATTCCACCGCCTGGGTGGACGACACCGCGCTGGTGGTGGGGGACGTGCATATCGGGGCCCACAGTTCGGTCTGGCCGATGTGCGTATTGCGCGGGGACATCCACCGGATCGTGATCGGTGCGCGCACCAACATCCAGGATGGCTCGGTGCTGCACGTGACGCACGACAGCCGCTTCGCGCCCGGCGGGCACGCCCTGACTGTGGGCGACGAGGTCACGGTGGGCCACAAGGTCGTCCTGCACGGCTGCACCATCGAGGATCGCTGCCTGATCGGCATGGGCAGCATCGTGATGGACGGCGCGGTGATCGAGTCCGGCGCAATGCTCGCCGCCGGCAGCCTGGTGTCGCCGGGCAAGCGCCTGGAGGGCGGCTATCTGTGGCGAGGCAGTCCGGCACGGCGCGCGCGGCCGCTGACCGACCAGGAGCGGGAATACCTCGAATATTCGGCGGTGCAGTACGCACGGCTGAAGGATCGTCACGCCGGATGAGGCCAGCCGGGGTGTGTTGACGCCAACGCCCGATGCAGGCGGCCAGCCCCCTGGGCGACCCATTGTTCAAGCGCTCGATCGCCGAGAGGGCTCGCCTCCTACAAGGTCCGGGGCGGATGTGTGGGAGCGTGCCTTGCACGCGAATCGGCGTTGGATATCCCCGGCGCCCGGCACGCCTGCGGCGCGTTCGCGGGCAGGCTCGCTCCTGCAGGGGCCGGGGCTCCTGGCCGAAAACAACCGCCCCGGGGCCGGTTCTTGGTCTCCGGCCCCGGATGCACGTAGACTGCACGGTCATTTAAAACTGAAGCGGAGACCCACCATGCAAATCTCCGAGAACAAGGTCGTCTCGATCGACTACACCCTGAAGAACGACGAGGGCCAGGTGCTGGACTCCTCGTCCGGGCGCGGGCCGCTGGCCTATCTGCAGGGCCACCAGAACATCATTTCCGGTCTGGAATCGGCCCTCGAGGGCAAGGCCGCCGGCGACAACGTGCAGGTGACCATCCCGCCCGCCGATGCCTATGGTGAGCGGGACGAGTCCCTCAGCCAGGCGGTGCCGCGCCAGATGTTCCAGGATGCGGACAAGGTGCAGGTCGGCATGCAGTTCCAGACCACGTCGGAGCAGGGCGCGAGCCAGATCGTGACCGTGACCGGGGTGGACCCGGAGCACGTGACCGTCGACGCCAACCACCCGCTGGCCGGCGAGACCCTGACCTTCGACGTGACCGTCGTCGACGTGCGCGAGCCCACGCAGGAGGAGATGGACCATGGCCACGTGCATGGTCCGGGCGGCCACCAGCACTGAACCGGGCGCTCCGGATGTGGCCGCTCGTCGGTTCATCGCCGCCGTGAGGGCGGCGG
>RECA01000205.1 GCA_007692435.1 Thioalkalivibrio sp. | reverse complement strand
GGCCTCCTACGGTGCTCGGCCTGGCCACCTGTGGGAGGCGAGCCCTCTCGGCGATCCGGCGTTGGGGACGGTCGCCCAGGGGGCTGGCCTCCTACGGTGCTCGGCCTGGCCACCTGTGGGAGGCGAGCCCTCTCGGCGATTCCGGCGCCGGGGACGGTCGCCCAGGGGGCTGGCCTCCTACGGTGCTCGGCTGGGCCTTTGTGGGAGGCGAGCGCTCGCGGGGCTCGGGCGCGCTCAGTCGGTCCGGAAGTGGTCGAAGCCGGGGTCGGCGAGGGTTACGGGTCGGCCGGTGGTGTCGAGGACCCGGATGCCGGGTTCGGTCGTGAACTCGCCGATCACCGTCAGCGGGAGTTGCAGCGCAGAGGCCAGCGGGCGCAGTTCGCTGCGCTGGCGGGCGGGCCAGGCGAAGAGCAGTTCGTAATCGTCACCGCCGGAGAGTGCAGCGGCCAGGGCCGTGCCGTCGGGCCAGCCGGCCAGCAGCGGGTCGCGGGGGATGGCCTCGGCCTGCAGATCCGCACCACAGCGTGACGCCTCGCAGATGTGTCCGAGGTCCGCCATCAGCCCGTCGGACAGGTCGATCGCGGTTCGGGTCCGCCCGCGCAGGGTTCGTCCCAGCGCGATTCGGGGCTCCGGGAGGAAGAATCGCCGGAGCGCCGGGTCCTGAAGGGCGGGCGGCCCGCCCCCGGCCTCGCGTCGTTCCTGCTCGGCCTGCAGGCCCGCGAAGGCGCCCCCGAGGCTGCCGCTCACGACCACCAGGTTGCCGGGCTCCGCCCCACTGCGCCGCAATGCGTGGCCCGCTGGCACCTGGCCGATCACCGTGACGCTGACCGACAGCGGGCCGCGCGTGGTGTCGCCGCCGATCAGGGGCGCCCGCAGCCGTTCCGCCAGTCTGCCCATGCCCTCTGCGAAGGCCGTCAGCCAGGCCTCATCGGCCGCGGGCAGCGTGATCGCCAGCAAGGTCCCCAGCGGCTCCGCGCCCATCGCGGCCAGGTCGCTGAGCGCGGCGGCGAGGGCCTTGTGGCCGACGGCCGCGGCGGGCTGATCCGGGAAGAAGTGGGTGCCGCAGACCATCGTGTCCACGCTCACCGCGAGTTCCTGCCCGCGTCGCGGCGACAGCAGCGTGCAATCGTCACCAACCCCCAGCACGACGCCGGGACCCCGGTCACGGCCGGAGAAGAAGCGGTCGATGAGGCTGAATTCGGACAGCGGGGCGTCGGCCATGTCGGGGGCGGAGTGAGGGGACTGGGTCATGTCAGGTTACGGGTATCACGGAGACTCCGCAGACACGCCTGTTCGCGCGCGAGGCGCACTCCTACAAGGACGCGGCATGACATGGCCCCCGCTCCTGCGGCATCGGGGCAGCTTCGAGGGTGGCGGAGGACTACGGAAGCCGGGCTGCTGCTCATCGGCCGGGATCGAAAGGCCGGGCTCAGCCGGAGGTGCGCCGGGGGGCGGCGCGTTCGGCACTGCGCAGCTGCCGGGCGAGGGTGTCGAGCACGCCGTTGATGAACCGGTGTGACTGCTCGGCACCGTACTTCTTCGCCAGCCCGACCGCCTCGTTGATCACCACGCGGTAGGGCACATCGAGGCGCTCGGCGAGTTCCCACGCGCCCACCCAGAGCAGCGCGTGCTCGATCGGGTCGAGCTGCTCCAGCGGGCGCCCCACCACCGGGGCGAGCATCTCGTCGAAGGCGGCGGCCTTCGAGGTCACGCCCATCAGGATCTCGCGGAAGTACTCCGCGTCCGCGTTCGCGTGTTCCTCGTCCTCGCGGAAGGAGGCCAGGATGTTCTTCGGGTGGTCGCGGGTCAGCTGCCAGGAATACAGCGCCTGCATCGCCCGGCGGCGCGCGGCCTGACGGGCGTGAATCTGTCTGTGCTGGTCCTGTCGGCTCAACGCGGCCAGTCCGTCAGCCCGCGGGCTTCATCTGGGCCATGAAGCTGACCATCTCGATCGCGCTCATCGCGGCGTCGACGCCCTTGTTGCCCGCCTTGGTCCCGGCGCGCTCGATCGCCTGTTCGATGGAATCGGTCGTCAGCACGCCGAAGCTCACCGGCAGGCCCTCGGCGAGGGAGACCATCGCGAGACCCTTGGCCGCCTCGCCCGCCACGTAGTCGAAGTGCGGCGTGGAACCCCGGATCACGCAGCCGAGCGCGATCACCGCGTCGAACTGGCCGGAGCGCGCCATCGCCTGGGTCGCGAGCGGCAGTTCGTAGGCGCCGGGCACGCGGGCGATGGTCATGCCGTCGTCGGAAACGCCGTGGCGGCGCAGGGTGTCGACCGCCCCTTCCAGCAGGCGCTCGACGATCAGGCTGTTGAAGCGGGCCAGCACGATGCCGTAGCGGGCCTCGCCTGCGCCGGTGAAACGCCCTTCGAGGGTCTTGATCTTGTCCATGGGGGCATCCTTCGGGGTTCGGGTCCGGAGCCGGAGCCTCGGCCCGGCGAAGCCCGGTATTGTAGCACCGGGATGCGCCACCCGTGGCCGGCATTGCCCTCGGCGGGTGGGCAAGGCGCGCAGGGTGGGCAAAGCACGTAGGGTGGGCAAAGGCCGCAGGCCGTGCCCACCATTAGCGTGAAAGAACACGGCGTGCGCCTCGGAAACCGGTAGGGCGGAAGAGCGTAGCGTCATCCGCCATGCGGCGATCGCAATGTCCTGGAGCACGCGGCTACCCTGGCGCCGGATGGCGGATGACGGGCTTCGCCCTCTTCCGCCCTACGTTTCTTTCATGGTCGGGGGTGGCGCAGGGCCATGGGAGTTAGCGTGACAGTCGCGCATTTCTCCTCTCTCCCGCAGGCGGGGGAGGGGGATTTTCATGGTCGGACGCGGGGGAAGAGGTCGGATGCGGTATCAGGATGCGGGCGGATCCCCATTGGCGCAGGGCTTCGCAGGGGTGGACGAGGTGGGCCGGGGGCCACTGGCGGGGCCCGTGGTGGCTGCGGCGGTGATCCTCCCCGAGCCCTGCGCGGTCGTCGGGCTTGCCGACTCCAAGAAACTCGGCGCGCGTCGCCGCGAGGCCCTCGCGGCCATCCTGCGCGAAGAGGCGGTGGCCTGGGCGCTGGGCAGTGCCAGCGCCGCCGAGATCGATCGGCTGAACATCCATCACGCGACGCTGCTGGCGATGCGTCGGGCGGTCGAGGCCCTTCCGGGCACGCCCGGGCAGCTGCTGGTGGACGGGCGCTTCACCCCGGACGGGCCCTGGCGCGCCACCGCCGTTGTCGGTGGCGACGGCACGATCCCCGCGATCAGCGCGGCCTCCATCATCGCCAAGGTCGCCCGGGATGCGCTGCTCTCAGAGCTGCACGAGCGGTATCCGGTGTACGGCTTCGATCGTCACGCGGGCTATGCGACGCCCGCGCACCTGAAGTCGCTGGAGCGCTACGGCCCCTGCCCGGAACACCGGCGCAGCTTCGCGCCCGTCGCGCGCAGCCTCGGCATTCAGCGCGCGATGGAGTTGCGGTAATGACAGGCTTCGTGCATCTCAGGGTCCACTCCGAATACTCGCTGGTGGATGGTCTGGTGCGGCTCAAGCCGCTGGTCGCACGGGTCGCGGAGAACGGAATGCCGGCGGTCGCGCTGACCGACCACTGCAACCTCTTCGGGCTGGTGAAGTTCTACAAGGCGGCGCTTGGGGCGGGTGTGCAGCCCATCGTCGGGGCGGACGTGCTGCTCCGCGGGAGCCGGCCGGACGGTTCGCTCGCGCGGCTGACGCTGCTGGCACAGAACGGCGAGGGCTACCGCCACCTGACCCGCCTGATCAGCCGTGCCTGGCAGGAGGGGCAGGACAAGGGCGTGCCGCGACTGGACCTTGACTGGCTCGACGGCTGCACGGATGGGCTGATCGCGCTGTCGGGCACCACCGACGGGATCTTCGCTCAGGGCTCCGGCAGCCCCGTCACGCTGACCCGGGAGCTGCTCGACCCGTGGCTGAGCCTGTTCCCGGACCGCTTCTACCTCGAGCTCACCCGCACCGGGCGTCCGGGCGAGGAGGCGTGGATTGCAGCTGCGCTCGCGGCGGCGGAGGCCTTCGGGCTGCCGGTGGTGGCCACGAACGACGTGCGGTTCCTGGACGCGTCGGACTTCGAGGCGCACGAGGCGCGCGTGTGCATTCACGACGGGGTGGTCCTCGCCGATCCGCGACGGCCGCGCCGGTACAGCGAGCAGCAGTATCTGCGCAGCGCCGCGGAGATGGCCGAGCTCTTCGCGGATATCCCCGAGGCGCTCGCCAACAGCGTGGCGATCGCCCGCCGCTGCAGCGTGCAGCTGTCGCTGGGGCAGTCGGTGTTGCCGGAATTCCCGATTCCGGACGGGCGCTCCGTGGAGGAACACCTGCGGGTCAGTGCGGAGGAGGGGTTGCAGGCGCGCCTGGAACGGCATCGCTTCGCGGAGGAGGCGGAATACGCCGCGCGGCTCGACCGGGAGCTCGAGGTGATCTGCCAGATGGGCTTCCCCGGCTATTTCCTGATCGTTGCGGACTTCATCCGCTGGGCCCGCGACAACCGGATCCCCGTGGGTCCCGGCCGCGGTTCCGGTGCCGGTTCACTGGTCGCATACTCCCTGGGGATAACCGATCTGGATCCATTACGTTACGATCTCCTCTTCGAGCGATTTCTGAATCCTGAGCGGGTGTCGATGCCGGACTTCGACATCGATTTCTGCATGGACCGGCGGGACCGGGTGATCGATTACGTGGCCGAGCGCTATGGTCGTGACCGGGTGTCCCAGATCATCACCCACGGGACCATGGCGGCGAAGGCGGTGGTCCGCGATTGCGGTCGGGTGCTGGGGCACGGCTACGGTTTCGTCGATCGCATCGCGAAGCTGATTCCCTTTGAACTCGGGATCACCCTGACCCGTGCGCTGGAGGAGAGCGAGGACCTGAAGGCGCTCCACCAGGAGGACGAGGAGGTGCGGGGGATCCTGGAGCTCGCGCTGAAGCTCGAGGGGCTCACGCGAAACGCCGGCAAGCACGCGGGAGGCGTGGTGATCGCGCCCTCGGCCCTCACCGACTTCTCGCCGCTCTACTGCGAGCCGGGCGGCGGCAGCCTGGTGACCCACTTCGACAAGGACGACGTGGAGGCGGTCGGCCTGGTCAAGTTCGACTTTCTCGGGCTGCGCACGCTGACCATCATCGACTGGGCCCTCGAGGCGATCCGCCAGCTCCCGGACGGCGAGGACGTGGACCTCGACCGGATCCCGCTGGACGATCCGGCCGCCTTCCGGCTGCTGCAGGCGCACCAGACCACGGCGGTCTTCCAGCTCGAATCCGGCGGCATGAAGGACCTGATCCGGCGTCTGCAGCCGGACAGCTTCGAGGACGTGATCGCGCTGGTCGCGCTGTACCGGCCGGGCCCGCTGCAGTCCGGCATGGTCGACGACTTCATCGACCGCAAGCACGGCCGGGCCCGGGTGGAGTACCCGCACCCGGATCTGGAGCCGATCCTGAAGCCCACCTACGGCGTGATCCTGTATCAGGAGCAGGTGATGCAGATCGCACAGGTGCTCGCGAACTACACCCTCGGCGGCGCCGACCTGCTGCGCCGGGCGATGGGCAAGAAGAAGCCCGAGGAGATGGCCAAGCAGCGGGAGATCTTCGTCCAGGGCGCGCTTGGCCGGGGCGTTCCCGAGAAGACCGCGACCTACATCTTCGACCTGATGGAGAAATTCGCGGGCTATGGCTTCAACAAGTCGCACTCGGCCGCCTATGCCCTGCTGGCCTACCAGACCGCGTGGCTGAAGGCCCACTACCCGGCACCGTTCATGGCCGCGGTCCTTTCGGCGGACATGGACAACACCGACAAGGTGGTCGGGCTGATCGACGAATGCCGCAGCCTCGGGCTGACGGTGATGCCGCCGGACGTCAACCGGTCCGCGTACCGGTTCGCCGCGATGGATGCGCAGACCATCGTCTACGGCCTCGGCGCGATCAAGGGGGTGGGCGAGTCGGCGATCGACACGCTGCTGCAGGCACGGGAGGGGGGATCGGAGTTCCACAGCCTCGTGGATCTCTGTCAGCGGATCGACCTGGGCAAGCTGAACAAGCGGGTCCTCGAGATCCTGATCCGCGCCGGGGCGCTGGACCGCATCGGGCCGAACCGGGCGACGCTGCTGGCCACGATACCCCTGGCGGTCGGCGCCGCCGAACAGGCCGGCCGCAACGCGGAGCTCGGCGTCGTGGACCTCTTCGGCGAACCCGCCAGCGCGGTGCTCCCCGAATTCGAGACCCTGCCCGAAGTGGACGAGGAGGACCGGCTCCGCGGCGAGAAGGAGACGCTCGGGCTGTACCTGACCGGCCATCCGATCGCGCGCTACCGGGAGGAACTGCACTGCCTGACCGGCACGACCCTGCAGGCCCTCACGGCGCAGCTGGAGAGCAGGCCGGACAACGGGCAGTCCCGGCGCCGTCGGCAGGACACGGCGCGCATCGCGGGGCTGGTGGTGGGTATCCGGCTGCGCAACACGCAGAGCGGCCGCATGGCGATCGTGACCCTGGATGACCAGACCGGCCGCGCCGAGGTCGTGCTCTTCAACGAGGACTACCGCCAGTACCAGGAGCGTCTGGCCGCGGACACGCTGATCGTCGCCGAGGGCACCGTCGCGCTCGACGACTATGCCGGTGGCATCCGCATGCGCGCCCAGCGTGTGCTGACACTGGACGAGGCCCGTGCCGAGTGGGCGCGCGTGCTGGACCTCAGCCTGGCGGCGCTGCGCTCGGAGCAGGTGCGCTCGCTGCATCAGGTGATCACTCAGTGCCCCTCCGGATCCTGCCGGCTGCGGCTGCACTATCGGCGGGAGGATGTCTGGGTCGATCTGCAGCTGCCGGAGGACTGGCAGCTGTGTCCCGACGAACAGCTGCTGCGTCGCCTGAACGAGACGCTGGGTCCGGAGAGCCGCGTCCGGCTCGTCTACGGCCCTGCCTGAGGACCTCGCGGGAGATTCCGGCCGGGAGCGGCTGATGGACGTATCCGCTACAATTTGCGCGATGAACGCGCAGATACGGAAGACCGCATGAACCCGGAGTTTCTCGATTTCGAGCAGCCAATCGCGGAACTGGAGGCGAAGATCGAGGATCTGCGCTTCGTCGGCGGCGACGCCGAGGTCAACATCCAGGAAGAGATCCAGCGCCTCGAGGAAAAGTGCCTGGCGCTGACGGAGAACATCTTCAGCAAGCTCAGGCCCTGGCAGATCGCCCAGCTGTCGCGTCACCCGCGCCGGCCCTACACGCTGGACTACGTGCCGGAGATCTTCACCGAGTTCGTCGAGCTGCGTGGCGATCGGGCCTACGCCGACGACGCGGCGATCGTCGGGGGTCCGGCGCGTCTGGACGGACGCCCGGTGATGCTGATCGGGCACCAGAAGGGGCGCCAGACCAAGGAAAAGATCCGCCGCAACTTCGGCATGCCGCGACCCGAGGGCTACCGCAAGGCCATGCGGCTGATGGAGATGGCGGAGCGCTTCAGGCTGCCGATCCTGACCTTCATCGACACGCCCGGGGCGTATCCGGGGGTGGGCGCCGAGGAGCGGGGTCAGAGCGAGGCGATCGCGCGGAACCTGAGGGTGATGGCCCGTCTGAACACGCCGATCATCGCGACGGTGATCGGGGAGGGCGGTTCCGGCGGCGCGCTGGCGATCGGGGTCGGCGATGCCACGATGATGCTGCAGTATTCGACCTACTCGGTGATCTCTCCGGAGGGCTGTGCCTCCATCCTCTGGAAGAGCGCGGACAAGGCGCCGGAGGCCGCGGAGGCCCTCGGAATCACCTCGGACCGGCTGCGGGAGCTGGGGCTGGTGGACCGCGTGATCGACGAGCCTCTGGGCGGGGCCCATCGCTCTCCGGAGGTCACGGCGACCCGTCTCAAGTCCGCGCTGCTGGAGACCCTCGAGGAACTGGACGGGCTCGATCCGGACCAGCGTCTGGAGCGGCGCTACCGGCGGCTGATGGACTATGGCGCCTTCCAGGAAACCGGCACCTGAACCGGTCGCCGCGGCGCTTCGGGCTTTCCTGGACGGCCACCCCGGGATCGATCGGCTGCGGGTGGCGCTGAGCGGCGGCAGGGATTCGGTCGTTCTGCTGCATGCGCTCGCACAGTGCGACTCCCAGCGGCGCGCGTTGCCGTTGCATGTCCACCACGGCCTGCACCCGCTGGCGGACGCGCAGGCGGAGCAATGCCGGCGCGTTGCCGACGCGCTCGGCTACCGCTGCCGGGTGCTCGAGGTCCGGGTGCCCGAGCGCCCGGGCGAGGGCGTCGAGGCGGCCGCGCGCCGGCTGCGCTACCAGGCCCTCGCGCGGGGCGCGGCCGCCGGCGACTGCATCCTGACCGCGCACCACGCGGCCGACCAGGCCGAGACCTTCCTGCTCGCGGCCCTGAAGGGCAGCGGCCCGGCCGGGCTCGCCGCGATGCCGCGGATGCGCCGCATCGGACCGTGCTGGCTGGGACGCCCGCTGCTCGACGTCCCCGGGGCCGCGATCGCCGCCTACGCGCTGGCGCAGGCCCTGCCGTGGATCGAGGATCCGAGCAACGCGGACCCGCGTTTCGACCGCAACTTCCTGCGCCGGGAGGTGCTGCCGCGACTCGCCGGGCGTTTCCCGGTGGAGCGCAGACTCGGCGTCGCGGCCGGGCTGCAGGCAGAGGTGGCCGACGTGCTCGACGGGCTGCTGGACCCCGTGCTCGACGGGTTCCGGGGACCGTGTCCCGACTGCCTCGATCTGGGTGGATTCCTGCAGCAGCCCGTGCTTCGAAGGCCCTGGCTGCTGCGACGTTTCATCACCCGTGCGGGCGCCGAGCCCCCGCGCCGTCGGCAACTGCTGGAGTTCCTGCGGCAGCTGGAGCAGGCCGCGAGCGACGCAAGCCCCGCATTGCACTGGGACGGTCACAGCCTGCGGGTCTACCGCGGAGCGCTGTACCTGCTGGCGGCAGCGGAGGAGGCGGGATCCGAGCCGCCGCGTGCGGGCTTCCCCTGGCCCCGGGGCGCGGAAGAGCTGCATCTCCCCGATGGCCGGGTGCTGACGCGCCGCGAGTTGGGGGAGGCCGGGGTCACGGACCCCGCAGGCGTGTCCGTGCGGTTTCGCCGGGGGGGCGAACGGCTGCGTCAGCCGGACGGAACACGGCGCGCGCTGAAGAACCTGATGCAGGAACACGCCATTCCGCCCTGGCGGCGCGCGCGGGTGCCGCTGATCGAGCGGGACGGTGAACTGATCGCGGTGCTCTGGTCCCGCTGAGGGGCACAGCCGCAGCCGGGCCGGCCGCGATTGAGCGCCCCGGGGCTTTTTGATAATCTCCCCAACGCGATCCGGCCGCCTGGCCGGCCGTACTTCCATGGGTGCCCCGCATGACGCGTTTCGTATTCATCACCGGAGGCGTGGTCTCGTCTCTGGGCAAGGGCATTGCATCCGCGTCTCTGGGTGCCATACTCGAGGCGCGGGGGCTCAAGGTCACCCTGCTCAAGCTGGATCCCTACATCAACGTGGATCCGGGGACCATGAGCCCGTTCCAGCACGGCGAGGTCTTCGTCACCGACGACGGCGCCGAGACCGACCTGGATCTCGGCCACTACGAGCGCTTCGTGCGCATCCGCACCGGCTGCGCGAACAACTTCACCACCGGCCAGATCTACGAGAGCGTGATCCGCAAGGAGCGCCGCGGCGACTACCTCGGCGGCACCGTCCAGGTGATTCCGCACATCACGGACGAGATCAAGCGCTCGATCCGCGCGGGTGCGGGGGATGCGGACATCGCGCTGGTGGAGATCGGCGGCACCGTCGGCGACATCGAGTCCCTGCCGTTCCTGGAGGCGATCCGCCAGATGGGCGTGGAGCTGGGCCGGGAGAGCGTGCTGTACATCCACCTGACCCTGGTGCCGTACATTGCGGCCGCCGGGGAAATCAAGACGAAGCCCACCCAGCACTCGGTGAAGGAACTGCGCTCGATCGGGATCCAGCCTGACGTGCTGCTGTGCCGCTCCACCCGGGCGTTGCCGGAGGGCGAGCGGCGAAAGATCGCGCTGTTCACGAACGTCGAGGAAAAGGCGGTGATCTCGGCGGTGGATGTCGACAACATCTACAAGATTCCGCTCTGGCTGCATTCGCAGAAGCTCGACGAGATCGTGTTGCGCAAGCTGCGGATCGAGGTGCCGCAGGCGGATCTCTCCGACTGGAAGCACGTGGTCAACGCGATGGAGTTTCCGGAGTCGGAGGTCACGGTCGGCATGATCGGGAAGTACGTCGATCTGACCGAGTCCTACAAGTCGGTGAACGAGGCCCTGACGCACGCCGGGATCCATACGGGCACGCGGGTGCGGATTCGCTACATCGACTCCGAGAAGCTCGAGGGCTCGGACCCGGCAGTATTGCCGGAGCTGGAGGGGCTGGACGCGATCCTGGTGCCCGGGGGCTTCGGCGAACGCGGCATCGAGGGCAAGATCCTGGCCGCGCGCCGCGCCCGCGAAAAGGGCGTTCCCTACCTCGGGATCTGCCTCGGGATGCAGGTGGCCGTGATCGAGTTCGCGCGCAACGTCGCCGGGCTGGAGGGGGCGCACAGCACGGAATTCGCCCCGGACACGCCGCATCCGGTGATCGCGCTGATCACGGAGTGGCAGGACCGGGAAGGGCGCATCGAACGCCGCGACGCGGGCAGCGATCTCGGGGGCACCATGCGGCTGGGTGCGCAGACCGCGGCCCTGATGGAGGACACCCTGATGGCGCGTACCTACGCCAGGCACAGCATCCACGAGCGGCACCGGCACCGCTACGAGTTCAACAACGTCTACGCCGAACGGCTGCAGCAGGCCGGTTTGGTCTTCTCGGGCCGGTCCGAGGACCAGAACCTGGTCGAGGCGGTCGAGTTGCCCGAGCACCCGTGGTTCATCGGGTGTCAGTTTCATCCCGAGTTCACCTCGACACCCAGGGACGGGCATCCGCTGTTCACCGGCTTCGTCAGTGCCGCCCGGCGCTACCAGGAAGCCAAGGCCACCCTGGCCAAGCAGTCCGTCGCGTGAGCCTGCCGATGGACCTCTGCGGTTTCCAGGTCGGTCCGGACCGGCCGCTCTTCCTGATCTCGGGCCCCTGCGTGATCGAGTCCGAGCAGCTCGCGCTGGATACCGCCGGGACGCTCTCGGAGATCGCCGCTGCCCTGGGGATTCCCTTCATCTACAAGTCCTCCTTCGACAAGGCGAACCGGTCCTCGACCCGAAGCTTTCGTGGACTTGGGGTGAACAAGGGACTGCAGATCCTTGAAAAGGTGAGAAAAACCCTGAATGTACCGGTCCTGACCGACGTGCACGAGGACACCCCGCTCGGGGAGGTCGCCGAGGTGGTCGATGTGCTGCAGACGCCGGCCTTCCTTTGCCGGCAGACCAACTTCATCCAGAATGTCGCCCGCCAGGGGCTGCCGGTGAACATCAAGAAGGGCCAGTTCCTCGCACCCTGGGACATGGACAACGTAGTGGCCAAGGCGCGCGAGGTCGGGAACGAGCAGATCATGGTCTGCGAGCGCGGTGTCTCCTTCGGATACAACACGCTGGTTTCGGACATGCGCGGCCTGGCCGTGATGCGCCGGACGGGGTGTCCGGTGGTCTTCGACGCGACGCATTCGGTGCAGCAGCCCGGGGGGCTCGGAGCCGTCTCCGGGGGGCAGCGCGAGTTCGTCCCGGTACTGGCGCGTGCTGCCGTGGCGGCGGGTGTGTCCGGACTGTTCATGGAGACCCATCCCGACCCTGAGCAGGCGCTATCCGACGGACCCAACGCGTGGCCGTTGCCGATGCTGCGGGACCTGCTGGAGACGCTGGTTGAACTGGACCGCGCCGTGAAGGCGCGCCCCTTCGCGGAGGCGGCGTTTGGCCTGGGCTGAGGCCGCCCCTTCCGGAATTCCGCTGGCATCCCGGAGGGCATCCGGGAACAATCCTTCGAGGAGAGAATCATGGCTGTGATTGCCGATGTGCATGGCCGGGAGATCGTGGACTCCCGGGGTAACCCAACCGTGGAGGCCGACGTGGTCCTCGACACCGGAGCGCGCGGCCGCGCGGCGGTGCCGTCGGGCGCGTCGACCGGCGCCCGGGAGGCGATCGAGTTGCGCGACGGCGAGGCCCGCTATGGCGGCAAGGGCGTGCGCGGCGCGGTGGCCCACGTGAACGGCGAGCTGCGTGACGCCCTGCGCGGTGCCGACGCCGATCAGGACGCGGTGGACCGGCGCATGATCGAACTCGATGGCACGGCGAACAAGGAAAGGCTCGGCGCGAACGCCATCCTGGCCGTGTCGCTGGCACTCGCGCACGCACGGGCGGCCGAGGACGGGCAGCCGCTGTTCCGCAGCCTCGGCGGACCGGACGCCGGCGTGCTGCCGGTACCGATGATGAACATCGTCAACGGCGGCGCGCACGCGAGCAACAGTGTCGACATGCAGGAATTCATGATCGTGCCGGTCGGTGCGGGCAGCCTGAGCGAGGCCGTGCGCTACGGTGCGGAGGTCTTCCACGCGCTGAAGAAACGGCTCCAGCAGCGGGGCCTGAGCACGGGGGTGGGCGACGAAGGCGGTTTTGCGCCGGATCTCCCGTCCAACGCTGCCGCAGTGGAGGTGATCCTCGAGGCGATCGAGCAGGCGGGGTTCCGGGCCGGCGATGACATCTGGATCGGCCTGGACTGCGCCAGTTCCGAATTCTACCGGGACGGCCGCTACCACCTGGCCTCCGAGGGGCGCGACTTCTCGGCCGCGGAGTTCATCGACTACCTCGCGCACTGGGTCGATCAGTACCCGATCCTCACCATCGAGGACGCCCTGGCCGAGGATGACTGGGACGGATGGAAGCTCCTGACCGAGCGGCTCGGGGGACGGGTGCAGCTGGTCGGGGACGACCTGTTTGTCACCAACACCCGTATCCTGCAGGACGGGATCGACCGGGGGGTCGCCAACTCGATCCTGATCAAGGTGAACCAGATCGGGACCCTGACAGAGACCCTGGAGGCGATCGCCATGGCCCGCGAGGCCGGCTACACTGCGGTGATCTCGCACCGCTCGGGCGAGACGGAGGACGTGACCATCGCGGATCTCGCGGTGGCGAGCGGAGTGGGCCAGATCAAGACGGGCTCCCTGTCGCGCTCGGATCGCGTCGCGAAGTACAACCAGTTGATCCGGATCGAGGAGATGCTGGGCTCCGCGGCCCGTTACCCGGGTCTGGACGCCTTTCCGGCGCGCCCGCGCTGATGATCATGGCGATGCGCGCCATCCCGAAGAATGAAGACCTGCCCCCCGCCGGCGCGGGATGTTTGCCGTAGTGCGCGATCCGGCGCCAGACCGGGATGGCCAGGGCGGGCCGGGCGATTGAGTTCCGGCGCGGCGGCTCCGGTGCCGCGCCCGTGAACGCCTTGTACGCAGGCGCGGGCGGACGCATCCATGTGGTCCGCGTCTGATGCGCTGGTTCCTCGGCCTGCTCTTGGCGGCGCTGATCGGACTGCAGTGGTCGCTGTGGTTCGGCGGGGGCGGCTGGACGGATGTACAGGAACTGCGCGAGGCGAAGCGTTTGCAACAGATCGAGAACGAGGAGTTGCGGGGCCGGAACCGGGCGCTGGAGGCGGAGGTGGAGGATCTTCGCGGCGGCAGCGAGGCGGTCGAAGAGCGTGCGCGGCGCGACCTCGGCATGATTCGCGAGGACGAGGTCTTCTTCCTGCCCGTCGATCCCGGCATGGGTTTGCAACTCGAGTCGGAGGCATCCCGTCATGACTGAGCGTCAGGCGCCCGCGCTCTGGGCGCTGATTCCGGCCGCGGGCGTCGGCCGGCGCATGGGCGCGGAGCGGCCGAAACAGTTCCTGAGACTCGGCACGCGCTCCGTCCTCGAGCACACCCTGGGCATCTTTCTGGAACATCCGGCGATCCGCGGGGTGGTGCTGGTCATCGGGGCCGGGGTCGATGCCGATGCGATGGAGCTGCCGAGCGCGGGGGGGCGCCTGTTTCTGGTCACGGGCGGCGCCGAGCGCGCCGACTCGGTGCGCAATGGCCTCGAGTTTCTCGCGGCACGGGCGCGGCCGGAGGACTGGGTGCTGGTGCACGATGCCGCAAGGCCCTGCCTGCCCACCGCCGATCTGGACCGCCTGATCAGTCTGCTGCAGGATGATGCGGTTGGTGGGCTGCTGGCGGCCCCAAGCAGCGATACCCTGAAGCTCGAGGGCACCGGGGAACGGGTGGAACGGACCCTCGACCGCAGGATCGTCTGGCGTGCCCTGACGCCGCAGATGTTTCGTCTGCAGGCGCTTCGCACGGCACTGGACGCGGCCGCGGCCTCGGGCGTAACGGTGACCGACGAGGCCAGCGCGATGGAGCTGGCGGGCGCACACCCTCGCATCGTCGAGGGCAGTCCGATGAATATCAAGATCACGCGGCCGGAGGATCTGGAGGTCGCGGAGGTCTATCTGAGAAGGCAACAGCGATTGAGGAATGCCGGATGAATAGAATTCGAGTGATCGATGCGGGCTATGTCCCGCCACTGGAGTCGATGGCCACCTTCCATGCGGTTGCGGAGACCATGAGGGAGGGCGACGACCCGGTGGTCACGCTGGTGAACCCGACCGAGCCCTTCGTTTCCGTGGGCCTGCACCAGGACATCGACCAGGAGGTCGACACCGCGTACTGCGAGACGCACGGTCTTCCGATCATCCGGCGCGACGTCGGCGGTGGGGCGGTCTATCTCAACCGTGACCAGATGTTCTTCCATTTCGTCTACCCGTATCGCCTGGCGCCGGCCCGGGTGGAGGCGATCTACTCGCATTTCATGGCGCCGGTGCTGGCCACCTATCAGGCCCTCGGGGTGCCGGCGGTCTTCCGGCCGGTGAATGACATCCACGTGAACGGTCGCAAGATCGGCGGCACCGGTTCGGCGCGGATCAACGACGCCACGGTGATGGTCGGCAGCTTCATGTTCGATTTCGACATGGACACGATGGCGCGCTGCCTCAAGGTGAGTTCGGAGAAGTTCCGCGACAAGCTGCGCCAGGGCATGCAGGATTACATGACGACATTGACGCGCGAGCTCGGGCAGCCGCCGGAACGCGAGCGCGTGAAGTCGCTGTTCCTCGGCGCGATCGAGGAACACCTGGGGTATCGGCCGGAGGAATCGCGCCTGACCCCCGAGGAACAGGAGGCGCTGGAGCGCGTGCATGGCCTGCTGCAGGACCCCGAATGGGTCTATCAGAAGGGCCGCCGCCTGGTGACCACCGGGGTCAAGATCGCCGCCGGCACGTATCTGGTGGAGGGCATGCACAAGGCCCCGGGTGGCCTGATCCGTGTCCGCATGCTCACCCGCGACAACGTCGCCGAGGACCTGGAGTTCTCCGGCGACTTCACGGTGCTCCCGGCCGATGGCATCGAACGTCTCGCGGCACGTCTGCGCGGTGTCACGCTGCCGATGAGCTCCGAGGGCGATACCGCGAAACTGCAGGATCACATTGCCCGCGAGATGAGCGATCTGGGCCTCGATATCCCCGGTGTCGGCGCGGGCGATTTTCTGTCCGCGCTGATGCACGGCGTGCACCGTGAATAGACCCGACGGCAGGAGGCCCTGATGGCGATTTCCTATTGCGAGCGCACCGAGCCGGGCTGGTTTGCGGAGCCGCTGAATACGGTCACGGGTCTTGCCTACCTGGTCGCCTCCTGGCAGGCCTGGAAACAGCTGGAGCGGGGCCGGTGGCGCGAGCAGTGGGATCTGCACCTGCTGGCGGGTCTGATTGCGCTGGTCGGGGTGAGCAGCATGCTCTGGCACGCGAGCGGAGCGGCCTGGCTGTTCTGGCTGGATGTGGCAGCGGTCGCGGCCTTCGCGGGGGTGTACTGGAGCGTGTTCCTGATCCGGGTGCCGCGTTTCCGACTGGCCGGTGTGGGCACGGCCTGGCTGCTGACCATTGCAGCCCTCCTGCTGTTCTACCTCCTGGTGCCGGGCGCAGCGGCCGGCACCACGCTCGGCTATCTCCCGATGCTGGCCATCCTCCTGGCGGCGGTCCTGCTGACCCTGCGGGTCGACCGGCGTCTGGCGCGCGACCTGGTGCTGGCAGCGGCCCTCTTCGGTTTCGCGCTGGTGGTGCGCGGGCTGGACATGGTGCTCTGCGACTGGGCGGTCGTCGGCACCCACTGGCTCTGGCACCTGCTGACGGCCGGGCTGCTGTTCGTACTGGTGGACGGCCTGTTGCGGCACGTGCGGTTGCGCGAGACCCAGAAGGCGAATGATGCCGGCTGATCTGCGGATCGGCCAGGGCTTCGACGTGCACGCCTTCGGATCCGGGGACCACGTGGTGCTCGGGGGTGTCAGGGTTCCCCACGACCAGGGCTTCGTTGCGCACTCGGACGGGGACGTGCTGCTGCATGCGGTGTGCGATGCGCTGCTGGGCGCCGCCGGGCTGGGCGACATCGGGCGGCACTTCCCCGATACCGACCCGCGCTTTCGGGGCGCCGACAGCCGCGTGCTGCTCGGCGAGGTGCTGGCGCGCGTGCGTGCGGCAGGCTGGGCCCCGGTGAACATCGACAGCGTGGTGATCGCGCAGCGGCCGAAGATCGCAGCGCATATCGATGCGATGCGGGCCAACATCGCCGCGGATTGCCGGCTACCCCTGTCGGCCGTGAACGTGAAGGCCACCACCACGGAGCGCCTCGGCTTCACGGGCCGCGGCGAGGGAATCGCCGCCGAGGCAGTGGTGCTGCTCGGCCGGGCCGAGCCCTCGGCGGACAGCTGAGCCCGGCACACCTCCGCCGGAGGAACCGCGCCATGGAGTGCGGGAGCTTGCTCCCGCTTTGAACCGCGGAAGCTTGCTTCCGCTTTCAACCGCTTGAGCCTGCTTCCGCTTTCAACCGCTTGAGCCAGCTTCCGCGGCAGGAGGCGAGCCTCCTGCAGGGCAAAGCGGCGGCAAGCCGCCGCACTCCATACGGCCCCTGGGGCGGGGACGGCGAGCGAATGCTCCATTCACGGGGGGTCATCACCCCCATAACCCCTGCAGCTGCCACTGGCCGCTGCGCAGATCGCGGAAGACCCAGCAGAGCCGGCCCCGCGGATCCTGCGTGACCGCGTAGTCCCGGCGCTGGTCGTCGCCGGCCCACCATCCGCCCTCCAGACGGCCCAGCCATTCGTGCGGGCCTGGTGGCGGGGCCGGTTGCAGCGGGCGCAGCCACAGCGCGGCCCCGGCCATGCGCTGCGCCGGGGTGGTGCCGCCGCTGGGCAGGGCCGGGAAGCGATCCGGGCTGCAGGCCTCCTGCGCCCCTTCGGGCAGGGGGTGCAGGGTTGGTGCGAAGCGCAGGACCGCATCGTCGCCGAGCCGGGCACGCAGCCGGGTCAGGAACCCGGACTCGGCGCGGGAGCCATCCCGGCTGCTGAACAGGCCGTCGGAATCGGCACCGGCCGGGAGCAGATGCGGTACGGCCAGACGCAGCCCGCGCACCGGGGCCGGCAGTTCCAGCCGGGACAGGCGGATATTCCACAGTTCCAGCCATTCCTCCGCACGGCTGCCGGGCTGGCTGCGCTCCAGGGTCAGGCGTGTCGTCGTCCCGCCGCGATGGAGCAGCTGCAGCTCCAGTCCCTGTGTGCGGTGATTCCCGGCCCGCAGTGTCTGCTCCAGTTGCAGCAGCAGGCGCTTCAGCGGGAAGCGCAGCGCGCCGGTGGCGCTCACCTCCTGGTCGAATTCCAGGTGGAAGGCGGGGCTCTCCGGGGGGCGGAAACGCGGCAGGGGTTCCGGCAGATCGCCGAGGAGGCGGCCGAGGAGCTCCGGGAGCCGGGTGCCGTAGCGCAGCGCCAGATCCTGGCGGGGCAGGCGCAGCAGGTCGCCAATCCGCTCCAGCCCGATCCCGTGCAGTGCCTGGATGTCGACCGCGGGCAGGGGCAGTACCGTCAGTGGCAGGGGCGACAGTGTCCGGCGCAGGGCATCGCGGTCCAGCGGCCGGGCCGGGTGCCGCAATCGCGCCAGCAGGCGGGCCGCGGCCGGCGTCCGCGCGGCTCCGATGCGGGGGGTGTAACCGAGCTGCCGCAGGCTGTCACGGATCCGCGCCTCCAGCGCCCCGGCCCCCCGGAACAGGCGCAGGCTGCGGCCGACCTCGAGCAGGATGCGCTGCTGCCGGAGTTCCGGGCAGACGTGATCGGTGAACTGCAGCAGTACCGCCGCGAGGGTTAGCAGGTGCCGCCGGCTGGCTTCCGGGTCGTGTTCCAGCACGATCGGGGCATTGAGCACGGCGAGTGCGTCCGCCAGTGCCATGCCGGGCCGAACCCCGGCCTGGCGGGCCGCGCGGTTGGCGTCGTGTACCCTCGGCTGCGCGGGATCCTCGGTGAGGATCAGTGGCCCCGGGGACGCGGAACCGGTCTGCGCCAGCGCATCCAGCGCCAGATGGGGCAGGTGCACGGCCAGCCACAATGACTGGCCGGAGGCCGGTTCGGTTTCCGGTTCCCGCTCCGGGGGGGCCGGTGGCAGCAGGGTGAGCTGCGGATCGTCCTTCCCGCTGTCCGGGGCGGGGCGCGCGTCCGGCAAGGCGCGCACGCCGGTGCGCTTCGGGTGTACGGAGGTTTGAGGGGGTGGGGCCTGCCCCCGCTGATCGTCCGGGGTCTTCACGGGCCGGGTTGCCGGATGGTAGCTGGCGTCCCGGAGATCCCCGCCCTTCGTAGGAGGCCCGCCCTCTGGCCGATGCCGGCGCCGGCGGAATCCTCCTGCCGATGGCGGTATCCCCGATGGTGGATCGCCGAGGGGGCTCGCCTCCTACAGGGTCTGGTCGCCGAGGAGGTGGCCTGTTCGCGCGCCGGGTCAACGAACATCTCTTGGAATGACCACGGGCTGGCCGGCCGGGATCGGGCCGCCGGTGAACTTGATGACCTCCAGGCGCAGCCGGTCCCCGTCGGCCTGCCAGCGGATGCGCAGGTGGGCCGGCGAGGGTTGCGGTGCCACCGCCGGTGGCCGATACAGGAAGGCGCAGGCGTCACCCGCACCGGCCGCGAGCCGCAGACGCCGCAGCGGTGCACTCCGGCTGCCTTGCAGCCAGGCGAGCAGCACGCCGGTCTCCGGGTGGCGCAGGATCTGCTCGCAGCTCCAGATGATGTCGTCCTCCGAGGCGGCCCGGATCACGAAGACCTGTTCGGGGTCCACGCCCAGCTGACGCCAGCCGGGTATCCAGGGCGTGGCGGGCGGGGCGACCAGCATCACCCGGCGCCGCTCCCGGGTGCACGCGGCCAGGACCGGCACCAGCATGCGGGTCTCGCCGGAGCCGAAGGGGGCGCCGATCAGTTCGGTCAGCTGCCCCCGCGGCCAGCCGCCGCGCAGTGCCCGGTCGAGCTGCGCAAAGCCGCTGGGACGGGTCGGGACCGCCGCCGGCAGACCGGCGCCGCGCCCGCGCCAGAGACCGGGGTGTGCCAGGAGCTCTTCCAGTGCCGACATGACTCAGGCGCCGCTGGCATCGTGTGGCTGCGTGTCCCGCTTCCGCATGTCCCACTAGGCCTCCAGCGGGCGTACCACGCCGACCCCGATGCCCTCGATCACGAGTTCCCGCCCGCCGGGATCGATCTCGATCGGCGTGTAATCGGGGTTGGCGGGCAGCAGGCGCACGCGGTCCCCGGCGTGCTGCAGGTATTTCACCGTGACCTCGTCCTCGATGCGGGCCACCACGATCTGGCCGTTGCGGGCCTCGGGGCTCTGTCGCACCGCGAGCAGGTCGCCGTCCAGGATGCCGGCGTCGCGCATGCTGTCGCCGCGGACCCGGAGCAGGTAATCGGGGCGTGGGTGGAACAGGTGCGGATCGATCCGGTAGTGCTCCTCGACGTGTTCGAGGGCGAGGACCGGCGCGCCCGCCGCAACGCGTCCGACCAGCGGAATCCCGTCGGCGGGACCGGTGCCGCCGGGCAGCCGGATCCCGCGCGCGCTGCCGCTGACCAGCTCGATCGCCCCCTTGCGTGCGAGCGCGCGCAGGTGGCACTCGGCCGCGTAGGGCGATCGGAAGCCGAAGGCCCGGCAGATCTCCTCGCGGGTCGGGGCCGAGCCCCGTTCCTCTACCTGCCCGCGGATGAAGGCAAGGATCTCCTGCTGGCGCGCGGTGAGTTTCATCGGTGAGGCCGTTTTGTCAGGGATGCTGTTCATTCATACAGTATTCCTGCGGGATGGGGTATTGCAAGTGGGTGAACCGGCACGGGGTGAACCGGATTGGCCGATCAGCACCCGGGCTCTGCCGGGGGTCTGCCGTAGGAGGCGAGCCCTCTCGGTGATCAGGCGCGGGAAACATCATCGGCGACTTTGGGATTCGGCCGACGTGGAATCGGCCAGGGGGCTGGCCTCCTGCAGGGCTCCAGCCGCGATCATCAGGCACAGCGCCGTTCAGCGGATCAGGCGGCGGTGGATCAGGGCCGTGGCGAGCACCAGCGCGACGGCGCCGTAGCTCACGATCACGGTCAGGTGCAGACCCACCCCGGTCGGCCAGCTACCGGTCATCAGGGGGCGGACGATCTCCACGACGTGGGCCAGCGGCAGGGCGAGGGCCAGCCCCTGGACCCACTCCGGCATCTCCTGGAGCGGGAAGAAGATTCCGGAAAGCAGCAGCATCGGTGTTATTGCCAAGGTGAAATAGTAAAGAAAGAAGTCGTAGCTGCGGGCAACTGCGGTGATGACCAGCGCCAGCGAGCCGAAGGTGAAGGCGGCGAGGAACACCACCGGCAGCGCGAGCAGGGCGCGGGCGTCGCTGACCAGCCCCAGCGCGCTGGCCACGACCAGGATGGCGACGGCACTGACCAGCCCCTTGGAGGCCGCCCAGACCGCCTCGGCGAAGACGATGTCATCCAGTGTCAGCGGTGTCCCGAGCATCGCCAGCCAGGTGTTCTGTTCCGCCATGCGCGTGTAGGCCGAGTACATGCCCTCGAAGCTCGCGGTGAACATCGCGCTGGAGCAGATGATCCCCGAGGCGATGAAGACCATGTAGCTCATTCCGTCGAGCTCGCCGACCAGCCGCCCGAAGCCGTAGCCGAAGGCCAGCAGATACAGCACCGGCTCGCCGAAGTTGCCGAGCAGCGAGGGCATCATCAGCTTGCGCCAGACGCGCAGGTTGCGCCGCCAGACCGGGACGAAGCGCAGGCTGGGACGGGGCAGCAGGGGGCGGCGTGTGCGGGTCATGTCACTCGCGGAGGTCGTGGCCGGTGAGCCTGAGGAAGACGTCTTCGAGATTGGCGGCCCGGGTGGAGTGTGCAAGCCCCGCCGATTCCAGCTCCGCGCGCACGGCGGCCGGGTCCGCGGTATAGATCAGCCAGCTGTCCGCGATCTCCAGCATCCGGGCCGGCAGCGTGGCCGGATCGGCGATGAACCGGCGCGCGGAGGCGGCGCTCAGACTGATCACCCAGGGCTCGACGTGTTCCGCGATCAGCGCGCGCGGCGAGTCGCAGGCAATGATGCGGCCTGCGTCGATGATCGCGACGCGGTCGCAGAGTTCTTCCGCCTCCTCCATGTAGTGGGTGGTCAGCACCAGCGTGACGCCCCGCTCGCGCAGCCGCCGCAACTGCCGCCAGAGGTGGTGCCGGGCCTGCGGATCCAGACCGGTCGTGGGCTCGTCGAGGATCACGACCTCCGGCCCGTTGATCAGGGCGCGCGCGAGCGTCAACCGGCGCTTCATGCCGCCCGAGAGGGTATCGATACGGGCCCGGCGGCGTGTCTCCAGGTTGGCGAGTTCGAGCAGTTCCTCGATCCGCCGGGTCAATGCCGGGCCCGACAGCCCGAAATAGGACGCGTAGGTGAGCAGGTTTTCCTCGACCGTGAAGTCCGGGTCCAGGGTGTCGAACTGGGGCACCACCCCGAGGCGCGCCCGGATCTCGCGCTCCTGTTCCGGGATCGGCATTCCGAGCACCCGCACGCTGCCGGCGTCGATCGGCGTCAGGCCGAGGAGCATCCGCAGGGTCGTCGTCTTGCCGGCGCCGTTGGGACCCAGCAGACCGAAGAACTCGCCGGACGGAATCGCGAGGTCGATGCCATCGACCGCGGAGGTTCCGTTGTAGACTTTGCGCAGGCCCTGGATGTCGATGGCCGGTCGGGTGCCTTCTGCGACGGCGGCCGCTCCGGTATCGTCCGCCAGGGCGTTGGCTGTCGGCGGTGTCATGGATGGCTCCAGTGGCGTCCGGGTGTCGGCCGCATGGAGTGCGCCCTGTCCCTTTGCCGGTGCGTTCAGGCTGGCATTAGCATACGGGACCGTGAGGGGAGCGGCATCATGCCCTTCGCTGGCAGGGCATGCCCTGCATCAATCGGAGACGGCATGGAAGTGAGTGGCCCCAAGTCATGAAGAAGATCATCATCCTGGGGGCCGGCCAGGTCGGATATTCGCTTGCCGAGGCCTTGAGTGCGGACGGGCACGAGGTGACCGTGATCGATCGCGACCGGGAACGCCTGAACATGCTCACCGCCGACCTGGAGATCAAGGCGGTGGTGGGTTTCGGTGCGCATCCGCCCATCCTCGAGGCCGCCGGCGCGCAGGATGCGGCGATGTTGATCGCGGTCACCGATTCGGACGAGGTGAACATGCTCGCCTGCCAGGTGGCGTCCACGCTCTTCAACGTGGAAACGCGCATTGCGCGCGCCCGTGCCCGCGACTACCACGATCACCCGGAGCTCTTCCGCCGGGACGCGGTGCCGGTGGACATGCTGATCTCCCCCGAAGAGCTCGTGACCACCCAGATCCAGCGGCTGATCGAACATCCCGGAGCGCTGCAGGTGCTCGACTTCGCGGACGGCAGGGTCTCGCTGGTCGCCGTACGGGCGCATCGGGGTAGCCCCCTCGTCGGCCGGGAACTCCGCAGCCTGCGCCGACTGCGCTCGGGCGGGCAGATGCGGGTGGCGGCGATCTTCCGCCGCGATCGCCCGCTGCCGCCGGAGGGCGATACGGTGATCGAGGCGGACGACGAGGTCTTTTTCGTGTCCGCGAAGAGACACATCCGCTCGGTGACCGCCGAGCTGGGCCAGCTCGAACGGCCTTACCGGCGGGTGATCATCGCCGGTGGCGGAAACATCGGGCGCAGGCTTGCGGAGATCCTCTCCGATCGCTTCCGGATCAAGCTCGTCGAGAGCAGCCCGGACCGCGCCCGAATGCTGGCCGCGGCCCTGCCGACGGATGTCCTCGTGCTGGAGGGGGATGGCGCCGACGATCGCTTCCTCGAGGAGATCGACGTCGATCACGCCGACGTCCTCTGCGCGGTCACCAACGACGACCAGTCCAACATCTTTGCCGCGATGCTCGCGAAGCGGCGCGGGGTGCGCAAGGTGATCAGCCTGATCAACCGGCCGAGCTATGTCGACCTGGTGCAGAGCGGAACCATCGACATTGCGGTTTCGCCCCAGATGGTCACCGTGGCGGCATTGCTGGCACGGGTGCGCGAGGGGGGGACGACCACCGTGCACACGCTGCGGCGCGGTGCGGCCGAGGCGATCGAGACCGTGGTGCACGGCGATGCGCGAACATCACAGGTGGTCGATCGCCGGATCGACGAGCTGAAGCTCCCCGAAGGCACCACCATCGGTGCCGTGGTGCGTGGCGAGGAGGTGCTGATCCCGCATCATGACACGATGATTCACGCGGACGATCACGTGATCCTGTTTCTGGCGGACCGCAGCCGGGTATCGGCGGTGCAGCGCCTGTTCCGGCCCAGTGCCCTCTTTTTCTGATCCCGGATACCGAGCTGCCAACCCATGCTGCAATTCACGACCACGATGCGCTTGCTGGGGATCCTCGTCACCCTGTTCAGCATCACCATGCTGCCGCCGGCGCTCGTTGCCTGGATCTACGAAGAGGAGAGCGTGCGGGTCTTTCTGCAGGCCTTCGGGATCCTGCTGTTCGTCGGGGTGGTGATCTGGGTGCCGTTCTTCCGGTCCCGCGCGGAATTGCAGGTGCGCGACGGATTCGTGGTGGTGGTGATGTTCTGGCTGGTGCTCGGCCTGTTCGGGGCGCTGCCGCTGTATCTCGACCCGGTCCTGCAGATCTCGGTGACCGACGCGGTATTCGAGTCCATGTCCGGCCTCACCACGACCGGTTCTACGGTAATCGTCGGGCTGGATCATCTGCCGCGCGCGATCCTCTGGTACCGCCAGCAGCTGCAGTGGCTGGGCGGGATGGGCATCATCGTGCTGGCGGTCGCGATCCTGCCGCTGCTCGGCATCGGCGGCATGCAGCTGTTCCGGGCGGAGATGCCGGGCCCGCTGAAGGACAACAAGCTGGCGCCGCGCATTGCCGAGACCGCGCGCAATCTGTGGTTCGTCTACGTCGGTCTGACCGTGGCCTGCGCACTGGCCTACTGGGTCGCGGGCATGGAGGTCTTCGACGCGATCGCGCACTCCTTCACCACGGTCGCGATCGGCGGGTTCTCCACCTACGACGCGAGCATCGGGCACTTCGACAGCGCGATGATCGAGGGCGTTGCGGTGGTCTTCATGCTGCTTGGCGGCATGAACTTCGCGCTGCATTTCCTGTTCTTCCGGCGCGCCAGCCTCGAGCCCTACCGGCGCGACGAGGAGGTGCGGCTGTACCTTGCGCTGCTGGCCACGGGGGCGGTGATTGCGGTCGGCTATCTGCTCTACGCCGGGATGGCCGACAGCACCTCCGATGCGGTGCGCCAGGGGATCTTCCATGCGGTTTCGATTGGCACGACCACGGGTTATGCGACCACCGAGTTCCATCTCTGGCCCGGTTTCCTGCCGCTGATGCTGGTCTTCCTGTCCTTCGTCGGCGGGTGTACGGCCTCGACCGGCGGCGGCATGAAGGTGATCCGCGTGCTGTTGCTGGCCAAGCAGGGGCTGCGCGAGATCCAGCGGCTGATCCATCCCCATGCGCATATCCCGGTGAAGGTGAACGACAAGGTGATGCCAAACCGGGTCGTCGAGGCCGTCTGGGGCTTCATGGCCGTCTATATCCTCGTCTTCGCGTTGATGGTGCTGCTGCTGATGGCCTCCGGCCTGGATCAGGTCACGGCGTTCTCGGCGGTCGCGGCCACGCTGAACAACCTCGGCCCCGGGCTCGGCGACGTGGGCCCGAACTTCGCCAGCATCAATGACTTCAGCAAGTGGGTGCTGACGCTGTCGATGCTGCTCGGCCGCCTCGAGATCTTCACCGTACTCGTGCTGCTCTCGCCCGCCTTCTGGCGGCGTTGAACCGGAAAAGGGGTTCGCGGCTGGAGTTCGGGCGCTTGCTCCCGCTTTCACCCGTGGAAGCCTGCTTCCATGGACGGCCGCAGTGCGTCGCGGGCGGAAGGCTATGCTATCTTCGGGCGAGGCTCGAAACTGGGGGGCTGGACCATGGAGGCAAGGCTGCTGGTGGCCGTGGTGGCGGACGAACTCGAGGAAAGGGCCCGCGAGATCGCTCGCGAGGAGGGCGCCCGCGGCATGACGTTGCTCGCCGGGCGCGGCATGAGTTTCCCGGAGCACATCACCTTCTTTGGTCTGACCTACCTCGGAGCCGAGACGATCCTGGCGGTGCTGCTGGACGAGGACACGGCGGTGCGGGTCGCGGAGCGTATGAACGTGGAACTGAGACTCCTCGAGCCCTTCCAGGGGCTCGCCTTCTGCCTGCCGGTCGACGGCACCGGCGGGATCGACATCGACGCCTTGCACCGGCACATCACCGAGCACGCCCCGGCCGACCGGCTGGAAGGCAGCCGCCGCTGAAATTCACGCCAGACCGAACCTGTCAAGATAAAATACCGCGCCCGTGAACCAGTTCAGGGAATTCCTGCACCTGCTGAACCATGCGTTCCGCAACCTGCTGCCGATCATCCTGGTCGTCGGCATCTTCCAGTTCCTCATCATCCGCCAGGTCCCCGACGAATGGCTGCCGATGGCCGTCGGGCTGCTGGTGGTCGTGCTGGGCGTGGCCCTGTTTCTGCAGGGGCTGGAGCTCGGGATCTTTCCGATCGGCAAGAACCTGTCCAACGAGTTCGCGCGCAAGGGCTCCCTGCCGCTGCTGATGATCTTCGGATTCTGTCTCGGCTTCGCGGCGGTGGTCGCGGAACCCGCACTGATCGCGGTCGCGGACCAGGCGGAACTCATCAGCGAGGGCCGGATCAACGCCCTGACCCTGCGCTTGCTGGTCGCCAGCTCGGTCGGGCTGGTGGTGGCGCTGGGCGTGGTCCGGATCCTGCTGGGTCACAGCCTGCACTGGTACATGATCATCGGCTACATCGTGGTGGTGATCGTGACCTTCTTCGCGCCGGAGGAGATCGTCGGGCTCGCGTACGACTCCGGCGGCGTGACCACGAACATCGTGACCGTGCCGCTGATCGCGGCGCTGGGTATCGGCCTCGCGGTATCGGTGCGCGGCCGGAACCCGCTGATACACGGCTTCGGCCTGGTTGGTCTGGCGGTGATGGTGCCAATGATCTCGGTGCAGATCTACGGGATCATCGTGTACAGCTTCGGCGAGGCCCGCGAAGTGGCCAATGGCCTCGCGCAGGCGGTGGACCCGGAGGTGACCGAGGTGGTCGAGGAGGTCGGGGGCAGCCTGCTGCTTGGCATGCTTCGCGACCTGATGATCATGTTCCGGGACGTGCTGCCGATCATTGCTGTCGTCCTGGTCTTCCAGTATCTGGTGATCCGCAAGCACATCGCCCACCTGCACAAGGTGATGGGCGGCTTTCTGCTGGTGATCGTCGGCCTGTACGCCTTCGTGGTGGGGCTGAAGATGGGCCTCTTCCCGATCGGCCAGAGCATGGCCGAGCAGCTGATCGGGCTGGATCGCTGGATCTTCGTCTATCTGTTTGCCTTCGCGATCGGCTTCGCGACGACGCTGGCCGAGCCCGCGCTGATCGCGATTGGGCAGAAGGCCGAGGAGGCGGCGAAAGGCCAGCTGAACGGGAACGTGATCCGGATCCTGGTCGCGCTCGGCGTGGCGGTCGGGATCACGGTGGGGGTGCACCGCATCATCAGCGGCGACTCGATTCACCACTACATCATGGCCGGTTACGCGGTGGTGATCCTGCTGACCTTCCTGTCGCCCAAATACATCGTGGCCCTGGCCTACGATCTTGGAGGCGTGACCACCTCCGAGGTGACCGTGCCGCTGGTGACCGCGCTGGGCATCGGCCTGGCCACCCACATCGAGGGGCGCAACGTGATGATCGACGGCTTCGGCCTGATCGCGTTCGCCTCCATCTTTCCGATAATATCCGTGATGCTCTATGCCATCGCGGTCGAATTCATCAATCGATGGAGAGGTGCTCAATCATGAAATTTGCAGTGCTCGTCGCGATCCTCGCCGATGATCTGGAGGAAAAGGGCATCGACATTGCGAAGAAGGCGGGCGCCGGTGGCGTGACGCTGCTGGATGCCCGTGGAATCGGCGCGAAGGAGAAGAAGACCTTTTTCGGCCTCACCTACGAGGGTTCGCAGAGCGTGCTGATCTGCGTGCTGGAAAAGAAGCTCTCGCTGAGTGTGATGAAGGCACTGACGGTCGAGCTCGAGCTCGCGAAACACTCCAAGGGTGTGGTCTTCACCGTGCCGCTGGACCACATCGCCGGCATCGACACTCGGCAGCTCGAGAGTTTCGAGGAGCGGATCAAGGACGAACTCTGAGTTTGCGTCGGCCGGTGGTGCTCGCCGGACCGTCGCCTGATCGCGCGTTCCGCCAGGACCGCTCGTGGCATCGATTCAATCTCCCGGAGGCAACATGCTCGTCAAGGACATCATGCAGACCGAGGTGGTCACCATCTCGCCGCTGGCCACGCTACGCGAAGCCATGGCCGAGATGCGGCGTCGCAAAGTGAAGTCGCTGGTGGTCGAGCGGCGCGACGAACACGATGCCTACGGCATGATCACCTACTCCGCCATCCTGCGAACGATCGTTTCGGAGGAGGGCGACATCGACCTGGTGAACGTCTACGACGTGTGCGCCAAGCCCGCGCTGATCGTGCCGCAGATGATGGATGTGAAATACGTCGCCCGCATGATGATCTCCCAGTTCCAGCGCAGGGTGGTGGTCCTGGAGAGTGGCAATCTCGTGGGCCTGGTGACGATGAACGACATCGTCGGCGAAGTGCTCAGGTGGGCGGAGGAGGGGCACATCGAGGGCGTCAGGGATTAGTGTGAAAGAAGACGGCGTGCGCCTCGGGAACCGGTAGGGCGGAAGAGCGTAGCGTCATCCGCCATGCGGCGATCGCAATGTCCTGGAGCACGCGGTTACCCTGGCGCCGGGTGGCGGATGACGGGCTTCGCCCTCTTCCGCCCTACGCTTCTTTCACGGTCGGGGGTGGTTGCCAGGCGCCATGACCGTTAGTGTGAAAGAAGACGGCGTGCGCCTCGGGAACCGGTAGGGCGGAAGAGCGTA
>RECA01000050.1 GCA_007692435.1 Thioalkalivibrio sp. | reverse complement strand
GCGCCGGAAAACCATCGGCCAGAGGCTGGCCTCCTACAGCTGCGCCCCTTCCAGGCCACGCTGGCCGCCACCGGCGGAGCTTTCGTGATCATCAGGTCCGGTTTAACCGCCGGCGCCCGATGAACTTTATCTGGCCCACGGGAATCCCAAGCGCATTGCCCGCCTTCCGGAGCCACCAATGAAAGCTCTCTGTTGCCGAAGACCCGCCGGCCTCTGCGCAACCCTGCTTCTGGCCGCCCTGCTGTCGGGTACCGCCGCAGCTGACTGCTTCTCCCCGGGTGACTGGCGCGACACCACCGGCCAGCGCCTGGCCGCCGATCAACTCTTCCAGGATTTTGCCGAGGCCGACGTGGTCCTGCTCGGAGAGCGCCACGACCGCATGGAGCACCATCGCTGGCAGGTCCACACGCTGGCCGCTCTGCATGCCCACCGCCCCGACATGGTCATCGGGCTGGAAATGCTTCCGCGCTCGGCCCAGCCAGCCCTCGATGCCTGGGTTGCCGGCGATCTCGAGGAGAGCGCCTTTCTCGAAGAGAGCGAATGGGCACAGGTCTGGGGCTTCGATGCCCGGCTCTACCTGCCGATCCTCCACTTTGCTCGCATGCACCGCGTCCCGCTGCTGGCGATCAATCTCGAGCGCCCGCTGATCGCCCGGATCATGCGCGAGGGCTGGGAGGCGGTCCCACCAGAGGAGCGCTACCACATCACCCCGCCCGCACCGGCGACCGAAGGCTATCGTGATTATCTCGGCGAGGTCTTCGAGGATCATCCGACGGGCGCCCACGACGGCGGTGAACTCGACCGCTTTGTGTCCGGGCAGCTGATCTGGGACCGCGCAATGGCAGCCGGACTCGCGCAGGCTGCGGCCGACGATCGGTTCGTTGTCGGGCTGATGGGCCAGGGCCATCTCGAATACGGGTACGGGGTACCGCACCAGCTGCTTGATCTCGGAATCAGCGACGCGCGCGTGCTGCTCCCCTGGGAAATCGACCCGGCATGCACGGAGCCGGAACCGGGCGTGGCCGATGCCGTGTTCGCGCTCGCGGGTGGCGACCGCTACGAGCCGCCCCGCCCACTGCTGCTCGGCGTGCGGATCGAAGAAGATCCCGCAGGCGTGCGGGTCCAGTCCGTGATGGAGGACTCCGTGGCAGCCGCAGCGGGGCTGGAGGCTGACGACGTGATCACCCGTGCATCCGATGTCGAAACTGCGGTACCGGGTGACCTTCAGGCCGTCGTCCGCCGCCAGCAGCCCGGCAATGTGATCCCGCTCACGGTCTTGCGTGACGACGAAGAGCTCGAACTCCTCGCCCGGTTCCCCGCGAAGAAGGACTGACCCCATGATGAGAGCGGTGCATCCCGGCACGTGGCTCGCGCGGCTCGCGCTCGGCGTCTTGCTGCTCCTCCCCCTGCCTGCGGCGGCCGACCCACTCTGGAAGATGAGCCTCGACCTGGATCCGGCCGCCGGCACGCTGAAGGGCGAGCTGCAACTGCCGCTGGCGGCCGGGGCCCATTCCTTTACGCTCCTCGAGGATCTCGATCTCGGGGCGATCGAGGCTGCGGACGGGGCCCTCGAGGCCGTCCCGGTCGGGCCGGGTGAATACCGCCTCGACGTGCCTGCCGAGGCGGCCGGCGACATCCGGCTGCACTGGAGCGGCAGACTGCCCGAGGCAGACCCCATGCGCAGCCGCCTCTTCCTGACCACCGAGGGCGGCTTCCTGCCCGAGGGTACCGGGTGGTACCCCCGCTTCGAACAGGAGGCCTTCGCGTTGCGCCTGGAGGGCCGCACCCCGGATGGTCAACGCTTCGTCGCCACCGGGTCGCTGTCCGGTTCGCCGGTGCAGGAAGACCGCGGCCATGCCGCCGTCTACGAGCATCCCCGCACGGACGCCATCGTCGTGGCCACGGGTCCCTGGGAGGAGCGCGAACGGCTCGTGAACGGCATCCGGGTTCGCACGCTGTTCCCGAACGAGCTCGACCGGGCACACGCCGAGACCTACCTCGACCACACCGCCGAATATCTCTCGCTGTTCGCGGATCGTGCCGGTCCCTACCCCTACCAGAGCTTTACCATCGCGGCCTCGCCGATGCCCGTGGGGTTCGCCTTCCCCGGCTTCACCCTGCTCGGCGAACGCGTGATCCCCCTGCCGTTCATCCCCCGGACCTCACTGGCGCACGAACTGATGCACAACTGGTGGGGCACCGGCGTGCGCATCGACTACGACAGCGGCAACTGGTCCGAGGGGCTGACCACCTACATGGCCGACTACTACCTGGACGAACAGCGGGGTGAGGCGGCCGATACGCGGCACCGCTGGCTGCTGGACCTGGCCTGGCTGCCCGAAGAACTCGACCGCCCGCTGGTGACCTTCCGGGGCGGCAACCAGGGCGCCGACCGCATCGTCGGCTACAACCGCGGGGCGATGCTGTTCCGCATGCTCGAGGAGCGCATCGGGACCGAGGCCTTCGAGGCCGGCGCACACCTGCTGAACGAACGCCACATGTTCGCCGTGGCGAGCTGGAACGACGTCGTGCGCGCCTTCAGCGATGCCGCCGGCGAGGAGCTCGAGGCCTTCTTCGAGCCGTGGCTCAAGCGCCCTCGCCTGCCCGAACTCGCCCTGCGTGACGTCGCCGCAGGCGAGGAAGAGGGCCGCTGGGTGGTCAGCGGAAGCCTGGAGCAGGCGCAGGACGAGGCCCCGTGGCCCCTGCGCGTGCCACTGGAGATCGAGACCGAGGCGGGCGTGGAGCGACACGTGGTCACGCTGGACGATCGGCGCGCCGATTTTCGGGTCGCGCTGGGGGAAAGACCCGTCGCGCTCGCCGCCGATCCGCACCACGAGGTGTTGCGGCGCCTGCCGGACCCGCCCCCGATCCTGCGCACGGTGAGCCTGGACCCCGATACCCGGCTGATCACGACGCAGGATGGGCTGGAACCCTTTGCCCGCGCGATACTGGGCTTCGCGCCCGAGCGGGCCGAAGACTTCGATCCGGACGCGCCGCTGCTGGTGTTGGGCAGCACGTCGGATGTCACCCGCTGGCTGGACCGGGCCGGAGCGCCGCGGCCGCCCGATGGCCTGGAACAGAGCGGTCATGCCCGGATGTGGACGCTGCCGGGTACCCGCACGGCCGTCGTCAGCACCGACGATGCGGCCGGCCTGCGCAATATCGCCCGGTCGCTGCGCCATCACGGTCATCGGAGCTACCTCGTTCAGGATGCCGATGGACGCACCGAGAAAGCCGGTGTGTGGGAGAGCGAGACGGATCCGCTGCACGTGGAGCTGGCATCCGCGCCGGAATCGTAGCGCTGATGCGATCGGCGGGCTCAGTTCGCCGCGCCAGCGTCGAATGATGTAGCCCACGTTCCCCTCTTTGCGTGCTGCCACGCGCTCTGGCCCAGGCTGGCAGCCCGCGCCGACAGACCGGATCGCCGCCCGGTGCAGGCCCGCGGCGCCGCTGTACCGGCCAGCGCTCCACCGCGTATCATCTTCCGGCCCGGATTCAACTCGTGCAATTTACGTGAAGGTCGCGTGCGCTGCGCTCCTGCCGCCTCGCTGCAGACGCGACCGACCCTCATACCCTGCAGTGGCGGTCGTCGCCATCGGCGTTTGCCCGGCGGGCCAGTCTCTGGCGCCAGGCAAACGCGGGGTGCGGGGTGAACTTCCACGCGGGAGACGCCATGAACTGGAAGACGGATTACCGCTCGTTCTACTACGCCAGCGCGCCGGAACCCGAGGATCCCGATCTCGACCCGGCACAGACGGCGCTGCTGTGCATCGATGTACAGGACTACGGTCTGGACCTGCCCGAGGATCCGGACCAGCGGGCGCTGTGGGAACCCTTCCAGCTGCGGATGCGGGAGACGGTCCTGCCCAATCTGCGCGCCCTGCAGGAGGCCTTCAGGGGCAAGGGACTGGACGTGCTGCACGCCCGGATCGCCTGTCTGCTCGAAGACGGACGCGACCGCTCGCTCAGCCAGAAGAAACCCGGATGGAACAACCTGCTGATGCCGCTCGACTCGCAGGCCTCGCAGATCGCGCCTGAGGTCGCACCGGCGGAGGGCGAGATCGTGGTGACGAAGACCACCGACAGCGCGCTGACCGGCACCAGCCTGCGCCTGACCCTGCACAACATGGGCATCCGCAACGTCGTGGTCGCCGGCATCTACACGGACCAGTGCATTTCCTCCACCGTGCGCAGCCTCGCGGACGAGAGCTTCAACGTGCTGGTGATCGAGGACTGCTGTGCCGCCGGCACCATGGAACTGCACCGGCACGAGCTGGAGGTGATCAACATGATCTACTGTCACGTGATGTCGAGCCGCGAGCTGGCCGGGTTGCTCGGCCTGGAGCTCTGACGCGCTCTTGTGCAGTGCACTAAAAACTGGATTACACTCCCAACCAGCGGTAACCCCCTGCCGGACTTCAGAACGCAAGAGGCGCGAGGAGCCCTATGACTTCCAAGACCGTAACGCTTACCGACAACAGCACGGGCAAGTCCATCGAGCTTCCCGTGAACGTGGGCAGCCATGGGCCCGACTGCATCGACATCCGGAGCCTGTACAAGGAGCTCGGCTACTTCACCTACGACCCGGGATTCCTGTCCACGGCCAGTTGCAGCAGCGCCATCACCTTCATCGACGGCGACAAGGGCACCCTGCTCTACCGCGGCTACCCGATCGAGCAGCTCGCGGAGCACAGCACCTACCTCGAGGTGTGCTACCTGCTGCTGAACGGCGAGCTACCGTCCTCCGACGAGCTGCACGGCTTCTCGCAGATCATGAAGCACCACTCGATGCTGCACGAGGCGGTGCGGGGCTTCTACGATGGCTTCCGCCACGATGCCCACCCGATGGCGATCATGGTCGGCGTCGTTGGCGCGCTGTCCGCCTTCTACCACGACTCCAGCGACGTCCATAACCCGGAACACCGCAAGATCGCGGCGCATCGACTGATCTCGAAGATGCCAACGATCGCCGCGTGGTCCTTCAAGTACGCGAGCGGGCAGCCGTTCATGTACCCGAAGAACCGGCTGTCCTATACCGGCAACTTCCTCGCGATGATGTTCGGTGTCCCCACCGCCACCTACGAGCCCGATCCCATCTTCGTCCGCGCGCTGGACCTGATCCTGGTCCTGCACGCCGACCACGAACAGAACGCCTCCACCTCCACGGTGCGCCTGTCCGGAAGCTCGGAGGCCAACCCCTTCGCGGCCATCTCCGCCGGTATTGCCTCGCTCTGGGGCCCGCTGCACGGCGGCGCGAACGAGAAGGTCGTGATGATGCTCGAGGACATCGTGCACAGCGGCAAGAAGGTCGAGGATTTCGTCGCCCGCGCCAAGGACAAGGACGACCCGTTCCGGCTGATGGGCTTCGGCCACCGCGTGTACAAGAACTATGACCCGCGCGCGACGATCATCCGCGAGACCGCCCACAAGCTGCTCTCACAGATCGGCGGGAGCGCCAACCAGCCACTGTTCGACGTCGCGATGAAGCTCGAGGAGATCGCGATGAACGACGACTACTTCGTCGAGCGAAAGCTCTATCCGAATGTCGACTTCTACTCCGGCATCATCCTGCGCGCGATGGGCATTCCGCTGAACATGTTCACCGTGATCTTCGCGCTGGCCCGCACGGTTGGCTGGATCTCCCACTGGAACGAGATGATGCAGGATCCCGAGTCGCGCATCGGGCGGCCCCGGCAGCTCTACACCGGGCATCAGGCCCGCGACTACATCCGCATCGAGAACCGCTGAGGCATCCACGCAAGACGTCCGGTTTCCCTTGCGCTGCAGTGCGGCACCGGCGTAGATTAGGGCAACCTAATATTCAACGGAGAAACGAAGATGAGCATCGATCAAATGGTACTTGCCGGCGCCGGCATCGTCGTGCTGCTCAGCGCCCTGCTCGCCTGGCTCGTCAGCCCGGCCTGGCTGCTGCTCACCGCCTTCGTGGGCATCAACCTCGTGCAGTCGGCCTTCACCGGCTTCTGTCCCCTGGCGATCATTCTGAAGAAGGTGGGCGTGAACCCGGGCCAGGCCTTCAGCTGAGCGTCCTGATCCGACCCGCAGTCCAGGGCCCGCCGGGCGCATGTCCGGCGGGCCCTTTGCATGACCTGATGATCACGAAAGCTTTGCGAAGGCTGCTTGCATGTAGGAGGCGAGCCCTCTCGCCGATCGGGCGCCGGAAAACCATCGGCCAGAGGCTGGCCTCCTACAGCTGCGCCACTTCCAGGCCTCGCTGGCCGCCACCGGCGGAGCTTTCGTGATGATCAGGTTGCGTCATGGGCCCGCCGCCTGCCGGACAGTGCGGATCCTTGCACGACCCTCGCGATTCGGCGACCCTCGGGCCCGAACCCATACCCCGGACCCGGTGTCCCACTGCATATGGCTGAACCCGGAACCACACTGCCCTATCGCGTCCACGCCCTCGAACTCGGGCCGATGGAGAACTTCATCTATGTGATCGAGGACGTGTCCAGCGGCCGCGCCGCGGTCGTAGACCCGGCGTGGGAGCCGGAAGAGATCGTCCACCTCGCCGCGCAACACGGCCTGGAGATCACCGACCTGCTCCTGACGCACAGCCATCACGACCACATCAACGGCATCGAACGCGTGCTTGAGGACGCCCCGAATGCCCGGGTGCACCTGCTCAAGCCCGAGGCCGACTTCTGGGGCCGCTCACTGGCCCGGCCACAGCTGCACCACGGCGGCGACCAGCTCCTGCTGGGCGACACCGAGATCCGCTTCCTGCACACCCCGGGCCACACGCCGGGCTCCGCGTGCTTTCACCTGCCTGCCGGCGACGACCTGATCACCGGCGACACCCTCTTCGTCTTCGGCTGCGGCCGCTGTGATCTGGCCGGCGGCGACCCGGAACAGATGTTCCACACCCTCAGGGACCTGCGCACCGGCCTGCCCCGTCAGACCCGCATCCACCCGGGACACAACTACGCCGAGAAGCCCAGTTCCACCCTCGAGGAAGAGGCCCAGGGCAACCCCTTCATGCACTTCCACGACCTTGACCGTTTCGTGCACTACCGCATGCACGAGCACGACCGCATCCGGAGTTCGCCCTACGGACCCGTGCCGCCCCACGAGGCACACTGAGGCCCCGGCCGCACCGAACACCGGCGACCTCCGGGGCTTGCATCCGCCCCCCCAGACCGAGATAATGCGCGGCTTGAACAGGGCGCCCGTAGCTCAGCTGGATAGAGTACCTGGCTACGAACCAGGTGGTCGGAGGTTCGAATCCTTCCGGGCGCGCCACCCAAGCACGACAAGGACCAGACGCTTACGGCCTCTGGTCCTTTTTTTTCGCGCCCCCATGCTCCCCTCCAGGACCACCCTGTGACCGTCGCCAACCCCCCACCCTCCCCCGCTTGCGGGGGAGGGGGGCGCGGCACCCAGATCCGGACAACGCCACACCGGCACCCCGGAGCCGTCTCCCGAAGGTATGGCGCAGGTTCTGCACGCCCTTAAGGATGCCGGTCTCCGTCGGCAGGCCTGCCTGCCTCCATGCCCGCTTCCATGCGCTGCCGTGCAGCTTGGCCATGGGCTTGCCCCGGTACGTGAACACATCGTCCGGGTCGATGACAGATGTCTCCAGGTCCTCGACCTCAAGGCCAGTCTTGCGCAGAATAACCTAAAATTAGCGCGACATAATACCCTAAATATAGTACAACATGATAACCTAGTAG
>RECA01000115.1 GCA_007692435.1 Thioalkalivibrio sp. | reverse complement strand
ATGATGATCGTGGCCTCGCCGCGGTCAGGATCCGGCTCGCGCTGCAGGATCGCCTCGATGCTGATGCAGTGGTCACCGAGCACCCGCGTGATGTCGGCCAGCACGCCCGGGCGGTCCAGTGCACGCAGGCGCAGGTAGAAGGAGGTGCGCACCTCGGCCATCGGCAGCACCGGCAGATCCGACAGCGCACCCGGCTGGAAGGCGAGATGCGGCACCCGGTTCTCGGGGTCCGCGGTGAGCGCGCGCACCACGTCGACCAGGTCCGCGACCACCGCCGAGGCCGTCGCCTCGGCCCCGGCCCCGGCGCCGTAGTAGAGCGTCGGACCGACCGCGTCCCCCTGCACCAGCACCGCGTTCATCACGCCGTTGACGTTGGCGATCAGGCGGCGCTCCGGGATCAGGGTCGGATGCACCCGCAGCTCGAAGCCCCCGGCCGCCCGGCGGGCGATGCCGAGGTGCTTGATGCTGTACCCGAGTTCGGCGGCATAGGTGACATCCTCGCGCGTGATCGCGGTGATGCCCTCGATGTGGATCCGCTCGAACTGGAGCGGGATGCCGAAGGCGATGGCGGCAAGGATGCACAGCTTGTGCGCCGCATCGATCCCCTCCACGTCGAAGCTGGGATCGGCCTCCGCATAGCCCAGGCGCTGGGCCTCCGCGAGCACGTCGTCGAAGTCCCGGCCGCGCTCGCGCATCTCGGTCAGAATGAAGTTGCCGGTGCCGTTGATGATGCCGGCCACCCAGTCGATGCGGTTGCCCGCCAGCCCCTCGCGCAGGGCCTTGATGATCGGAATGCCCCCCGCGACCGCCGCCTCGAAGGCCACCATCACGCCCCGCTCCTGAGCGCGGGCGAAGATCTCGTTGCCATGCAGTGCGATCAGGGCCTTGTTCGCGGTGACCACGTGCTTGCCGGCCTCGATCGCCCGCAGCACCAGCGTCCGGGCCGGCTCGGTGCCGCCCATCAGTTCGACCACCACCTCCACCTCGGGATCGTCGACAACGGAGTCCGGGTCGTCGGTCAGGCGAACGCCATTCAGTGCACAGTCACGCTCGCGGGACAGGTCGCGCACCGCCGCGGCCACCACGGAGATGTCGCGGCCCGCGCGCCGCGCGATCTCGTCGCCGTTACGGCCGAGCACCATCACGGTGCCACAGCCGACGGTACCGAGGCCGAGCAGTCCGATCTTCACGGGTTTCATGGGTCAGCTTCCTTATTCTGTTGCGCCAGCGGCGGACGGTCGTGGTTCAGGCGGAGGGCAGACCGGCGTTTGCATCCCCGGCACGGGCGCCGGCGAGGATGGAATCGGCCCGGAACATCGCCTTGATCCCGCGCAGTGCCTGACGGGTGCGCTGCTCGTTCTCGATCAGGCTGAAGCGGACGTGGGTATCGCCATAACTGCCAAAACCGACCCCCGGAGACACCGCCACCTTGGCGTCGCGCAGGAGCTTCTTGGAGAACTCGAGGGAACCCATCTCGCGGTAGGCCTCCGGGATCGGGGCCCAGACGAACATCGTCGCCTTCGGCTTCTCCACCTGCCAGCCCATTGCGTTCAGGCCGTCGCAGAGCACGTCGCGGCGCGACCGGTAGAGATCCCGGACGTCCTGTACGCAGTCCTGCGGCCCCTCGAGCGCGGCGATCGCCGCCACCTGGATCGGCGTGAAGGTGCCGTAGTCGAGATACGACTTCATCCGCGCCAGCGCGGCGACCAGCGTGGGGTTGCCGCACATGAAGCCGATGCGCCAGCCGGGCATGTTGTAGGTCTTGGACAGGGTGTAGAACTCCACCGCGATCTCCTTGGCGCCCGGGACCTGCAATACCGAGGGCGCCGTGTAGCCGTCGAAGGTGATCTCCGCATAGGCGATGTCGTGCGCGAGCCAGATGTGATGCTCCCGGCAGATTTCGACCACCCGCTCGAAGAAGTCCAGGTCGACGCACTGCGTGGTCGGGTTGGCCGGAAAGTTCAGGATCAGCATCTTCGGCCGTGGCCAGGAGTCCTGGATCGCGCGGTGCAGCTCGGCAAAGAAGTCCACGTCCGGCGTCAGCGGGACGTGGCGCACGTCCGCCCCGGCAATCACGCAACCGTAGGGGTGAATCGGGTACGCGGGATTCGGTACCAGGACCGCGTCGCCCGGCCCGAGGATCGCCAGCGCCAGGTGGGCGAGGCCCTCCTTGGAGCCTATGGTCACGATCGCCTCGGCCTCCGGGTCCAGGTCCACGTCGAAGCGCGCCTTGTACCAGCGCGTGACCGCCCGGCGCAGACGCGGAATCCCCTTCGACACGGAGTAGCGGTGCGTGTCCCCGCGCTGCGCGACCTCGACCAGCTTCTCCACGATGTGCGAAGGGGTGGGCTGGTCCGGATTGCCCATGCCGAAGTCGATGATGTCCTCGCCACGGGCCCGGGCCTCGGCCTTCAACTGGTTCACGATGTTGAAGACGTAGGGCGGCAGGCGCTCGATGCGGGGAAAGACGTCGGTCACGGATGGCTTCCTGAATCGTGGATGAGGACCGCCGGAGCGGTACAAACGGCCGATGCGGGGAAAACGGTTGAAAGTATAACCCGTCGATTCGCCTGTCAACGCGGATACGGCCGCGGATATGGCCGCGGATATGGCAGGGGTGGATGCCGCGGGTTCCGGACGACCGCACGCCCCGGACTGGCGCCCGACCCGCACAATGCGCGGACGCTTGCCGCGACCGGCCGATGCCTTTAGGTTGTGGGCATGCAGATCACGCAGATCACCGGCGAAGACCAGAACATGATCACGGGCTACGCGCACGACCACGTGGCCGTGAACGGCGTGCGCTACACGACCAGCCTGATCCTGCGCCCTGACGCGATCCTCCCGTCCTGGCCGGTTTCGGACGCCCCGGGCCTGCAGACCGGGGACCTGTCGTGGGTGCGGGAGAACCCGCCCGAGATCCTGCTGCTCGGAACCGGCATGCAGCAGGTCTTTCCCCCGCGCGCCGTGTGGCGGGAACTGCGGATGGAACCCTGGGGCATCGAGATCATGGACACCGCGGCGGCCTGCCGCACCTACAACCTGATCGTCGCCGAAGGCCGCACCGTGGCGGCCGCCCTCATCGTCGACAGCTGAATCGTCGGCAACTGGATCGTCGACAACTGGCGGCCGGATCAGGGACGCGGCAGCAGCACGTCCTCCGACAGGCCACGCGCGTGCAGCAGGCGGCGCAGGCGCTTCAGGGCCTCCATCTGGATCTGCCGGACCCGTTCCCGCGTCACACCGATCTCGGTGCCCACCTGCTCCAGCGTGCAGCGCTCGAAGCCATGCAGTCCGAAGCGCCGCACCAGCACCTCGCGCTGCTTCTGGTCCAGTTCTTCCAGCCAGGCGGCGACCAGGTTGCGGATGTCCGCGTCCTCCAGCAGCGCGGAAGGACCCGCGGAGTTCTCGTCGGGCAGGATCTCGGTGAGCGAGCGATCTCCGTCCGGTCCCACCGCGATGTCGATCGAGGTGGACGGCTCGGACATCGCCCGCAGCTTCTGGATCTCGGCGACAGGCTTGCCCATGCGGTTCGCCAGTTCCTCCTCGGTCGGATCCCGCCCGAGCTCCTGCATCAGCCCGCGTGACACCTTGTTCTGGGCACGCAGTTCCTTGCTCACGTGCACCGGGATCCGGATGGTTCGCGACTGGTTCATCAGCGCACGCTCGATGGTCTGCCGGATCCACCAGGTCGCGTAGGTCGAAAAGCGGAACCCGCGTTCGGGATCGAACTTCTCCACCGCGTGCATCAGGCCGAGGTTGCCCTCCTCGATCAGGTCAAGCAGGGCCAGGCCGCGGTTCATGTACCGGCGCGCGATCTTGACCACCAGCCGCAGGTTGCACTCGATCATGCGCTGCCGGCCCTTGGGGTCTCCGGCACGCGCAAGACGGGCGTAGTAGACCTCCTCCTCGGGGGTCAGCAGCGGACGGAATTCGATGTCCCGCAGATAGAGCTGGATCGCGTCGAGTTCCGCCGGGCCCGCATCGGCCGGGATGCGCTCCACCGTGCTCGCAACGAGCGACTCGTCAGGCACTGCCGACTGCTCCTTGTCGTCGATCACGGGCTCGTGCCCGGCATCGTCCGGAGCCAGGTCCGTCTCGGCTTCCGTCGGCTCTTCGGGTGCCGGTTTCCGGGATGGGTTCTGTGAGGACATTAGGCCGAACTTCTCCGTCTGCGCGCCAGCATTTACCGCCGGGGAAGATAACGCGTCGGGTCGACGGCCGCACCGTCGAGCCGGATTTCAAAATGCAGCATGGGACGTTCTGCCCCCGAATCGCCAAGACGGGCAATCCGCTCACCGGCACGCACGTTCTGGCCTTCGCGTACCAGCAGTTCCTCGTTGTGCCCGTACGCGCTGATGAATCGGGCATCGTGCTTCACGATGATAAGCCGGCCGTAACCGACCAGTCCACTTCCGGCATATACCACCTCGCCCCCGGCCGCCGCGCGGACGTCGTCGCCGCGCTCGCCGCCGATCGCGATGCCCCGCCGGGTCGTGGCGCTGTTGCTGAAGCCCCGCAGCACGGGCCCCTCCGCCGGCCATTGCCACTGCGGTGACCCGTTCGCAGCGGCCCGTTCGCGGGCCGGCTCCGGTTGCGCTGGCGCGGCGGCGGGTGCCCGACTCGCTGGCTGCTCCGGCTCCGGCTGCGGCGATGCCGAACGGGCGGGCGAACCGGGCGTGTCCGCTACCGGACGGCTGCCGACCGGCGCCGCGCCCGCGAGTCGAATCCGCTGACCCGGGTAGATCAGGTAGGGCGGCCCGATCCCGTTGCGCCGGGCCACGTCGCGCCAGTCGAGACCGTGCCGCGTCGCGATGCGATAGAGCGTCTCGTCCCGGCGCACCACGTGTGTGCCCTCGGCGCTGGCCGGTCCGCTCGCCGCAGGCCCGGACGGCGTGTACGTGGCACAGCCAAGCGCCGAGGCCATTAGCATCCCGAGGGCCGTCCAGAGCAGGAGCCGCATGCAGCGCATCAGTCCACGAAGGTGTACAAAGCGATGACCGCGATCAACAGGAAGACCGATGCCCAGCCCAGACGTTCCATGTAGGGCCGAAGGTGCCGGTCCGCCTGCGGACCCGCCCAGGCCATCAGCAGGGCCACGGCGAAGAAGCGCGCGCCGCGGCCCAGCGCCGAGGCGATCACGAATGGCAGCAGCGGCATCGCCAGGGCACCCGCGGTTACCGTGAACAGCTTGTAGGGAATCGGCGAAAAGCCGGCGATCAGGACCACCCACACGCCCCAGACCGCGAACCAGTCCTTGGCCAACTCCAGGTTTTCGCGGTGGCCCGCCTCGATGATCCAGGGCTCCACCAACTCGAAGGCGAGCACGCCGATCGCATAGCCGAGCACGCCCCCCAGCACCGAGAACAGGGTCGTGAGCCCGGCCAGACGGAGCGCCTCGCGCGGACGGGCCGCGGCCATTGGTGCCAGCATCACGTCGGGCGGCACCGGAAAGAACGACGACTCGGCAAAGGAGAGTCCGGCCAGGTAGCGGGAGGCGTAGCGGTGCCGCGACCACTCCATCACGCGGTCGTAGAGCGGTTCGAAGACCCTCACTGTTCCGCCCCGGAGAGCATCGGTACGAAGCACACCGTGTCCAGCAGGTCGCGGACGAAGGCCTCGGCGGTGTGGGTATAGCGCACCAGCTGCTGCCGCCCGTCCACGCCCTCCACCGGCGCGACCAGGCGGCCTCCGGGCGCCAGTTGCGTCAACAGCTCGTGCGGTACTTCGCGGGGGGCGGCGGTCAGCACGATGCCGTCGAAGGGGGCCCGGGCCGGCCAGCCCTGCGCCCCGTCCCCGTGCAGCAGGCTCACATTGTTGATGCGCAGCCGCGTCAGCAGTTCACGCGCGGAGCGGCTCAGCGCCCGGATGCGTTCCACCGAAAAGACGCGGTCGACCAGATGCGCGAGCACCGCGGCCTGATAGCCGGACCCGGTGCCCACCTCCAGCACCGTGCGGACCGGACCGCCCTCCAGCAGGGCCTCGGTCATCCGCGCGACGATGAAGGGCTGCGATACCGTCTGCCGGTAGCCGATCGGCAGCGCGATGTTCTCGTAGGCCCGGTGCACCAGCGCCTCCTCCACGAACAGATGGCGTGGCACCTGTCGGATGGCCTCCAGCACCGCAGCGTCGCGGATACCCAGTTCCGCCAGCTGGCGGATCAGCCGGTCGCGTGCGCGCTGCGAGGTCAGGCCCGCTCCGAACGTGTCAATCGTCACTGGCGTCGCCCTCCAGCCAGCGGCCCACGGTATCGATTGCCTCGAACTGGGTCAGGTCCACCTGGATCGGCGTCACCGACACGAAGCCCTCACGGACCGCGAAGAAATCCGTGCCGGGGCCCGCGTCCTGTTCGGGCCCCGCCGGGCCGACCCAGTAGATCGGCCGCCCGCGGGGATCCGTGGCCTTCACCACCGACTCGGACTTGTGCCGGTGGCCGAGCCGCGTCGCCTGTACGCCCCGGATCTCCTCGAATGGCAGGTCCGGGACGTTCACGTTCAGGATGGTTGCAGCCGGCAGGGGAACGCGGTGCAGCCGGTCGAGCAGATTCAGCACCACGCGCGCGGCGGCGTCGTAATGCTCCATCCGCGGTCCGACCAGGGAGACCGCGATCGCCGGCAGGCCGAGGAAACGCCCCTCCATCGCGGCCGCGACCGTACCCGAGTACAGCACGTCGTCGCCCATGTTGGCCCCGGCATTGATGCCGGAGATCACCAGGTCCGGCTCGCGCTCGAGGAGACCGGTAATGGCCAGGTGCACGCAGTCGGTCGGGGTGCCGTCCACGCCGACGTCGCCGTTGTCCAGGGCCTGTGCACGGAGCGGATACACCAGGGTCAGGCTGTTGCTGGCGCCACTGCGGTCGCGGTCCGGCGCCACGACCCGCACCTCCGCCCGGTCGCGGAGGTGCCGGGCCAGGCACTGGATACCGGGCGCGTGGATGCCGTCATCATTACTGACCAGGATACGCATGGGCGAATAAACGGGGAACGTAGCCGCCTAATATACTGGAAACGATCGGCAGCGCACTGAATCCGGGTTGATCGACTGGCCGGGCCTCCCGGGCCCCGGCCGGAACCGTCCAGCCCCCGCTCACACCCGACGCGATGGAACAGCGGATGAAACACGACGAGGACCCGAACGACATCGGACACTTCCTGCGCGCGATCGGCGAGGTCCGGCGCATGGAGCACGACCGTGCGGACGTGCGCCCCACGCCACCCAGCGCACGCGCCCGCAAGCGGCGCGAGGACGAACGGGCGGTGCTGCGCGATCTCCTGAGCGACCCGGTGAACGCCACCGACCTGCAACCCGGGGATGAACTGCGCTTCGTGCGACCCGGTGTCAGCCGCCGGGTCTTCCGTAGCCTGAAACGCGGCCAGTACCGGGTACAGGAGGAGCTGGACCTGCACGGCCTGTTCGCCAGCGAGGCGCGGAGCTCCGTTGCCGAATTTCTCACCGAGGCGCGCTCGTCCGGCCGCCTCTGTGTACGGGTGGTGCACGGCAAGGGCCTGCGGTCGCGGCAGCAGGGGCCTGTGCTCAAGGGCCTGCTGGATCACTGGCTCCGGCAACGCGACGACGTGCTCGCCTTCTGCTCGGCGCCCCCGGCCGACGGCGGGACCGGAGCGGTCTACGTGCTGCTGCGCCGCCCGTCCCAAGCGGGAGAGGGAGGAAAGGCGCGACTTTCACGCTAACTCCCATGGCCCTGCGCCACCCCCGACCATGAAAGAA